>JALZKQ010000010.1 GCA_030859165.1 Actinomycetota bacterium | reverse complement strand
GTACAGCGCCGCCATCTCGGTCTTGGGAAAGGACGCGTGCAGGTACGTGATCGGAGGACGACCGATGGCGCCGAGGTCACCGTTGAGCCGTCCGACCAGCATGTCGATGTCGTCGCGCAGCAGCTTGTACTCCCGGACGCGTTCGCGTGAGGGAGTCGCCACCTGGACGAACGCGGTGTCGGCCAGGGTCAGCGTCCCATCGCTGAACAGCTCCCCGATCGCGCGCAGCCGCTGGCGCAGGCCCTTGGTGTAGTCGAGCCTGTCGATGCCCAGCAGCAGGTGCTCCGGGTCGCCGAGATCGGCACGGATCTGTTGCGCCCGCTTGACGGTCTCGGGAAGCTGCGCGAGCTCTTCGAGCTCTGCTGCGTCGATCGAGATCGGGAACGTCCCCGCGGTCACCACCCGTCCGTCCGGCAGGTACACGGTCTCGCGCTGCGTCTTGGCGCCGACGTGCTGGCGGACCAGTCGTACGAAGTTCTGTGCCCCCCCACGCGCCTGGAAACCGACCAGGTCGGCTCCCAGCAGGCCCTCCAGGATCTGCCGGCGCCAGGGAAGCTGCTGGAAGAGCTCGGTCGGGGGGAACGGGATGTGCAGGAAGAAGCCGATCCGCAGGTCCGGCCGGATCGTACGCAGCATCTGGGGCACGAGCTGCAGCTGGTAGTCCTGGACCCACACGACGGCGCCGTCCTCGGCGACCTCGGCGGCCCGATCGGCGAAGCGCTGGTTCACGCGGACGTAGGCGTCCCACCACGTCCGGTGGTACGACGGCGGCGCGACCACGTCGTGGTAGAGCGGCCACAAGGTGCCGTTGGAGAAGCCCTCGTAGTAGTGCTCGACCTCCTGGGCCTGCAGCGGGACGGGCACCAGCGTGAGCCCGTTCTCGACGAAGGGCGCGAGATGTTCGTCGGGGGCGCCGTGCCAGCCGATCCACGCCCCCTCGTTGGCGCGCATGACCGGCTCCAGCGCGGTCACCAGGCCGCCGGGGGAGGAGCGCCATGCGATGCTGCCGTCGGCAGCGACGACCCGGTCGACCGCGAGGCGGTTGGCGACGACGACCAGGTCGGCCTTGGTGTCGGAGGTGCTCATGGTCGTTCGGGCGGACTCCGCCATCGTCGGTCGACGCTCCTTCTCGAACCCGAGACCCCGATGCCCGGGACGGCCGGCCCCGAAGCCCTGTGCGTCCGACCCTAACGGCGATGGCGGAGCCGCGCCCGGGGGAGCGGGTCAGAAGCATGCCCGGATGCGGTCCATGACCCGCATGATCTCGACCGTCTCGTCCAACGGCAGCAGCACGGACTCGATCAGCCCTGCACGCAGGCACCGCTGGACCTCCTGCGCTTCGTGGACGTAGCCCCGCCCGGCGGTCGGCTCGGTGAATGCCTCCACCTGGTCGCCGACGACGTAGTCGAACGACTCGCAGTGGTGGAAGCCTGCCGGGAGCTCGATGCGGCCGGTGTCCCCGGCGATCGACGCATCGGTCGGGGACCACGCGGTCTGCGTCCACGACAGCGAGGCCACGGCACCCGAGGCGTACGTCAGCGTGGCCCCACCGTTCACGTCGGTCCCCGCCTGCGACATGACGGCGGAGGCGGACACCTCGAGGGGCGGGCCCAGCACGAGGTGCGCCAACGTCAACGGGTAGATGCCGACGTCGAGCAGGGCAGACGCGCCGAGCGCGGGGTCCCAGAGCCGGTCGGTGGGGTCGTACGGCGCGACTAGCCCGAGGTCGGCGCGGACCTGGCCGAGACGTCCGCACCTTCCCTCGCGCGCCATGCTGACGGCCTTGCGGACGGCTGGGATGGTGCGCATCCACATCGCCTCGGCGAAGAACAGGCCGCGGGCACGGGCCTCGCGCACCAGCTCGACGCTGGTGTCGGCGTCCAGCGTGAGTGCCTTCTCGCACAGCACGGACTTGCCCGCCTCGAAGCAGGTCATGACGTCCTCGACGTGTCGGCCGTGTGGTGTCGCGACGTACACCACGTCCAGCTCGGGGTCCGCGGCCAGCTGTTCGTAGGACCCGTACGCCCGCCCGACGTCGTACTCGTCGGCGAACGCCTCGGCCCCGGCGCGGGAGCGGGATCCCACCGCGCTCAGCTCCGCATCCGCAAGCAGGGCCAGGTCGGTGGCGAAGTTGTGGGCGATCTTCCCGGTTGCCAGGATGCCCCAGCGAACCGGGCGCTGTTCGCCGTCCTGGGGCGTACGGTCAACGGACATGGCTGCGATCCTCGCAGCCCGGGTCGTACGGGCGCGACCCGAGACCGAGACCGACGGTTCAGGAGCGGGCCTGCGCCTCGCGCGCCTGCGCGGTCGCCTCGGTGACCGCGACCAGGAAGCGGGCGATGACTTCCCGGTCCCCCTCGCTGAAGGACTCGATCTGCGGAACCAGGTGGGAACGCAGCGCAGCGAAGAGCTCGGTGGCCAAGGCGATCGCGGACTCCGTGATCTCCAGCTCGACCCTTCGACCGTCGCTCACCGCGCGCTTGCGGACGACGTGTCCCGAGCGGCTGAGGCGGTCCAGCAGGGCCGAGGTGGCCGGTGTGCTCAGGTCCAGCGCGGCGGCCAGGGCTCCTGGGCCGGCCGTGGCGCCCTCGGCACGTGCTGCGCGCATCGCCGACAGTGCTCGCAGGTCGCTGCGGTGCAGGTTGCGCGCATCACCGGCGGCGGCGACGAAATGGTCCGCCTGCACGTTGAAGCGCTCGAGCAGCCGCATGATCGTCGCGCTGTCGGGACACTGCTCCGGTTCCGGCGAGGTGCCAGCCGATCCTTGCCCCGCCGGTTGCCGACTCGTTGTCCCAGTCACTCACCACTCCTTTGGTCCGAACGCCGTGGCAGTCCCCGTCACAGTGTCACGGACCGAACCTCGGCGCTGTCGGACCGGCAGGATGAGGCTGCGGCACGCGCGGCAGACGGTGAATGACATCGGTGTGGTTCTGGCCTAGCATGAGGCGGTCGGTCACGTTCGGTCGACGACACGCGCCGCCGTGGTGGGAGAGCAGGGGCAACGCAGTGAGTCAGCAGGACGTCGCCAACACAGTGGTCACCTCAGGTTCGGCTGCCCGGGCGGCGGAGTCGCTGTCAGCGAGGGACCAGGACATCCTGAGCTTCGAGCGCAGCTGGTGGGAGTTCGCCGGCGCCAAGGAGCAGGCGGTCCGCGAGAAGTTCGACATGTCCGCCACCCGCTACTACCAGGTGCTCAACGCCCTCATCGACCGCGAGGCGGCGCTGGCGTACGACCCCTTGCTGGTGAAGCGGCTGCGGCGCCTGCGGATGGCCCGCCAGCGAGCCCGCTCGGCGCGCCGGCTGGGCATCGAGCCCTGATGAGCGAGCGAGTCCGGCGCGGTGGTCGCGCGCTGCCGTCCTGGACGCTGCTCGGCAGCGTGATGGTGGTGGCCGTCGGCATCCTGGGGTTCCTCATCACCGCCAGCCCGGACCAAGCCGAGCAGGCGGCCGGCAGTCCACTGCCCACGTCGCCGACCCGGACGCAGCAGGAGCCGACGCCGGTGGAGTCACCGCCCAAGCAGCGGGCCAGGGAGAAACGCGAGCAGCCGGCCGCGAAGGAGTCCGACAAGAAGGCCGAGAAGGAGTCCGACAAGAAGGCCGAGAAGTCGGTCCAGAAGCCGGCTGACAGAGAAGGCGAGAAGAAGGTCGAGAAGCTCGCCGTCAAGCCGACCGCCTACGTCGAGGTCTTCAACAACTCGGCCATCGCCGGCCTCGCGGCCGATGCAGCCGCCGAGCTCGTGGGTTCTGGTTGGGACGTCGTCGGCACCGACGACTGGTACGGCGAGATCCCGCAGAGCACGGTCTACTACCCGCAGCGACTCCGAGCGCAGGCCGAGCTCCTCGCCGAGGACGTCGGCACCGAGCGGGTCATGCCCGCCGTGGACCCGATGCGCTTCGACCGTCTGACGGTCATCCTCACCGGCGACCTGTGACACTGACGGTGTGACGTACGACTTGCAGGGTCGGGCCCTGCTCGCCTGGGAGCAGCTGCTCGCCCGTCCCGAGACCGCGTTGGTCGCCTTCGACTTCGACGGCACGTTGTCGCCGATCACCGATGATCCGGATTCCGCGTACGCCCACCCCGAGGTGGGGGCCGTCCTGGGCCGCGTCGGTCCCCGGGTCGCACAACTGGCGGTCGTGACCGGACGCCCGGTGCGTACCGTTGTCGAGCTCGGCGGCTTCGAGGGGGCCGACGGGCTGGGCAACCTCGTGGTGCTGGGGCAGTACGGCGTCGAGCGGTGGGACGCCACCACCGGCCGGCACACCGAGCCACCGCCGCCCGACGGCATCGCGGCCGTCCGCGAGGAGCTGCCGGTGCTGCTCGCCGAGGCCGGGTTGGCTGGCGCTCACATCGAGGAGAAGGGTCGCGCGCTCGGCGTCCACGTGCGCCGCCTGCCGGATCCGCAGGGCGCGTACGAGCGGCTGGTGGGGCCGTTGGAGGACCTGGCCGCGCGCCACCGGATGGTCGTGGAGCTTGGGCGCCAGATCATCGAGATCCGGGCGCAGGGCATGGACAAGGGTGCCGCGCTGCGCAGCCTCGTCGACGAGGTCGGGGCGCGGTGCGTGGTCTTCGGCGGCGACGACCTGGGCGACATCCCCGCTTTCGACATGGTCGCGCAGCTGCGTGACGACGGCACCGGCAGGACCGGCCTGCGGATCTGCTCGGCCTCCGGCGAGCAGGGGCAGATGGCAGGGCACGCCGACCTCGTGGTCGACGGTCCGGACGGTCTGGTGGCGTTCCTCGACGACCTGGCGTCGCGCCTCGGCGCCTGACATCTCGGGCAGGTGCCGGACTCCCCATGGCATGTTGTCACTGCCCGTGGGTTGCAACCCGTGGGCAGTGAGGTTTACCAGGGTCCCCTGGTAAACCTCCGAGGCCGGAGTCGCTGTAAGGCGGGTGACCGGTACCCGCCCCGGCTCAGCCCGGCGCCCGCCTCGAGGGCGTTGCCGTTGGCCGGATCGCCGGTCAGCAGCCAGCTGATCGTGCACTCGAGGTAGTAGACGGGGACGAACACGGGTCCCAGGAACGCCCACTGCGTGCAGTGGGCGCTCTCGTGGCGCAACAGCTCGGCGTGGCGGTCGAGGTAGTCGGGACCGTGCCGGTGCAGGATCACGTTGCCGATGGTGAAGACGCGGGAGTCGTTGGGACCGCGGTATCCACTGGCGTGCCACCGGCGCTGGTCGTCTCGGTGCAGGTGGGCGTGCCCGACCCGGGCGATGGCCAGACCGAGGAGGGTCGAGCCGTTGACCCAGTTGACGCCCGCCCGCAGGCCGGCGCGACTCACCCGACGCACGTGCCCAGTATCGGGCGTCGCTCGGGCGGTCCCACGCGCGTCCATGATGCAGACGCTCGTCTCTCATGTTGGACAGCTCGTTCGTGGGGACCCGTCGTGCCTCCCTACGATGATGAGCGCTCATCACGAGGGGCAGAGGGACACGGCCCGCTGAAGCCCCGGCAACCCGCCACCGATCTCGACCAACGACCTCATCCGGCACGAGGCCATCGGTGGCCACGGTGCCAAGTCCGTCCCGCGGCGAGATCCGCCCGCGGGGATGATGACGAGGAGGCCTCGTGAGCATCGTCACTGCGCCACACCACAGCACCCCCGGCGTCCGCGCCGGCGCGTTCGGCAACGCGACCCACCTGCGATGTCGCGCCTGCGGCGCCACCACCGAGCTCGGGGCGCACTACGCCTGCCTGGAGTGCTTCGGTCCGCTCGAGGTCGGGTACGAGTTCCCGACCGTGACCCGGGAACAGATCGAGGCCGGCCCCCGCAGCATCTGGCGTTACCAGCCGCTGCTGCCGGTACCCACCGACGTCGCGAGCTTTCGCACCATGGATCCCGGTGGCACCCGGCTCGTGCGGGCCGACAACCTGGCCCGCGAGCTCGGCATGGCGAGGCTGTGGGTCAAGGACGACTCGGGCAACCCGACCCACTCCTTCAAGGACCGTGTCGTGGCGGTGGCGCTGAGCGCTGCGCGCGAGCTGGGCATGACGGTCCTGGCCTGCCCATCGACCGGCAACCTCGCCAACGCGGTGGCAGCTGCCGCCGCGCGGGCCGGCATCAAGAGCGTGGTGCTCATTCCCGAGGACCTCGAGCGTGCGAAGGTCGTCACGACGGCCGTCTACGGCGGCACCCTCGTCGCGGTCAAGGGCACCTACGACGACGTCAACAGGCTCGCCCAGGAGATCGCCAGCGAGGAAGAGGGCTGGGCGTTCGTCAACGTCAACGTCCGCCCGTACTACGCAGAGGGCTCGAAGACCCTGGGGTACGAGGTGACAGAGCAGCTCGGATGGCGGCTGCCCCGCCAGGTGGTCATCCCCGTCGCGTCCGGATCCCAGCTCACCAAGGTGGACAAGGGCTTCGGTGAGCTGGTCTCGCTCGGCCTCGTCGGGGACTCGCCGTACCGGATCTTCGGGGCCCAGGCGCAGGGCTGCTCCCCGGTGTCGGCCGCGTTCAAGCAGGGCCACGACGTGGTACGGCCGGTCCGGCCGGACACGATCGCGAAGTCGCTGGCCATCGGCAACCCGGCCGACGGGCCGTACGTGTTGGACGCCGTCCGTCGCACCGGCGGTGCCGTCGAGGACGTCACCGACGAGGAGGTGCGCGCCGGCATCGCCCTGCTCGCGCGCACCGAGGGGATCTTCGCCGAGACCGCGGGCGGGGTGACCGTCGCGACCTTGAAGAAGCTGGTGGAGACCGGCCAGCTCGACCCCGAGGCGGAGACCGTCGTCTTCAACACCGGTGACGGGCTCAAGACCCTCGACGCGGTGGCCGACCGAGTCGGGCCGGACGCCACGATCGAGCCCGACTACGCCGCCTTCCTCGGCGCCGGTCTCACCTGAGCCCCACGACGTGGTTTGCACTCGACCAGACAGAGTGCTAGACATCTAGTTGGCACTCTGTCCATGAGAGTGCCAACCAGTGGACCGGGCCGATGAGGCTTCGCGGCCGCGGCGGGAAGGGATCGTCGCGGCGGGGGTCGTCCGTCGCGGGCATCGCCGGGCCAATCACTTCGACGCGTGAGGAACCGCGGAGAAATGCCGAAACTGATTGCATTCAACGAGGAAGCCCGTCGCGGCCTCGAGCGGGGCATGAACACCCTCGCCGACGCCGTCAAGGTGACCCTGGGGCCCAAGGGCCGCAACGTCGTGCTGGAGAAGAAGTGGGGAGCCCCCACGATCACCAACGACGGTGTGTCCATCGCCAAGGAGATCGAGCTCGAGGATCCGTACGAGAGGATCGGCGCCGAGCTCGTCAAGGAGGTCGCGAAGAAGACCGACGACGTCGCCGGCGACGGGACCACCACGGCGACCGTGCTGGCGCAGGCGCTGGTCCGTGAGGGCCTGCGCAACGTCGCAGCCGGCGCCAACCCGATGTCCCTGAAGCGCGGCATCGAGAAGGCTGTCGAGGCCGTCAGCGAGCAGTTGCTGAGCCTCGCCAAGGACGTCGAGACCAAGGAACAGATCGCCTCCACCGCCTCGATCTCGGCCGCTGACTCCCAGGTCGGCGAGATCATCGCCGAGGCCATGGACAAGGTCGGCAAGGAAGGCGTGATCACGGTCGAGGAGTCCAACACCTTCGGCCTCGACCTCGAGCTCACCGAAGGCATGCGCTTCGACAAGGGCTACATCTCGCCGTACTTCTGGACCGACCCCGAGCGCATGGAGGCCGTCCTCGAGGACGCGTACGTGCTGCTCGTCGAGGGCAAGATCAGCAACGTCAAGGACCTGCTGCCGCTGCTGGAGAAGGTCATGGCGTCCACCAAGCCGCTGGCGATCATCTCCGAGGACATCGAGGGCGAGGCCCTGGCCACGCTGGTCGTCAATAAGGTCCGTGGCACCTTCAAGTCCGTGGCCGTGAAGGCTCCTGGCTTCGGGGACCGCCGCAAGGCACAGCTCGCCGACATCGCCATCCTCACCGGTGGCCAGGTCATCAGCGAGACCGTCGGTCTCAAGCTCGAGAACGCCGGCCTCGACCTGCTCGGCCAGGCCCGCAAGGTCGTCGTCACCAAGGACGAGACGACGATCGTCGACGGTGCCGGTGACGCCGACCAGATCAACGGCCGGGTCAACCAGCTCCGCGCCGAGATCGACAAGAGCGACTCCGACTACGACCGCGAGAAGCTGCAGGAGCGGCTGGCCAAGCTGGCCGGCGGTGTCGCGGTCATCAAGGTCGGTGCGGCCACCGAGGTGGAGCTCAAGGAGCGCAAGCACCGCATCGAGGACGCCGTGCGCAACGCCAAGGCAGCCGTCGAGGAGGGCATCGTCGCCGGGGGTGGCGTCGCACTCGTGCAGGCCGCCAAGCTGGCGTTCGAGAAGCTCGACCTCGAAGGCGACGAGGCCACCGGAGCCAACATCGTGCGCGTCGCCACCGAGGCTCCGCTCAAGCAGATCGCGATCAACGCCGGTCTCGAGGGTGGCGTCGTCGCGGAGAAGGTGAAGGGGCTGGAGACCGGTCACGGCCTCAACGCCGAGTCCGGTGAGTACGTCGACCTGATCGCCGTCGGCATCATCGACCCGGCCAAGGTCACCCGTTCGGCTCTGCAGAACGCCGCGTCGATCGCCGCACTGTTCCTCACCACCGAGGCAGTCGTCGCCGACAAGCCCGAGAAGGCTGCTCCCGCCGCTGGCGGGGGACCCGACATGGGTGGGATGGACTTCTGAGCGACCCCACCTGAGCACCACCGACGACGGCGGTTCCGCAGCGATGCGGGACCGCCGTCTCGCGTCCGGCGCCGTACGCCGCGTGCGGGCCGTCACGGCGCGACCGGCGTTCCCGAGGGGCGGCAGGGCGGTCTACCCAGGAGACCCTGTGAACCGCACCCGAGTGGGACCTGGCAGGAGCGGCCCATTCGACAGCGTCCCGTACCGTGGGAGGCATGAAGTGGATCCTGCTGATCATCGCGATGGTCGCGGTCGTGTACGTCTTCCGTGTCACCTTGCTGTCGAAGGTGCTGGGCCAGTCCGAGGCTCGCACCCGCCGGGCGCTGGAGCGGCGCAAGCGCTCCTGACGCTGATGTCGTCGGCTCGCCCTCACCCGGTGCCGTCGCCAATGCATCTCGGATGTTGAGACACGGCCAGGATTGGGTCGTGGTTGCGTCCACAGGCTGTGGAGGCGGTGTTGTCCACAGCCCCTGCCCGGGTCGGCGCAGGTGGACCCGGGCCTGCCCTGGACCCGTCCACACGCTGCGCGTCACTGTCCACATGTCATCCACACGTTGTCCCCTGGACACCAGACAGCGGTGCCGAAGTCGGCGGCCGGAAACACTTGCCGAGCCCCGGTCGCACGGGCTTACAGTTTCCTCACTCCAGCACGACGGAGCGGGACGCAGCCGGGGAGACCTGGCGGTGAACCGGTTCGACGTGAGGGAGGACGGCCGGGAAGACTACGGGCCATACCGAGCGGGGCGACCCGCACGGCGGCGCTGATGATGCAGCGTCGGGCTCGCGAGGACCTGGTCGGGCGGTGCAGACTGGACCGGACGCTGCAGCCACCACGGTGGCTGGGGTGGCCGACAAGGTCGGGGCATCATCCTCGGAACATCCGCGTCGTCGGCTCTGTCGGTGTCGCGGGTGGGACAGCCGCGAACGCGAGGCCCCTCCATCTCATACATGGAGGGGCCTCCGTCATGTCCAGGGTCGCATCCTCAGCGGCCGCCGGGCCACAGGCCGACGCAGTCGCCCCGCCCCGCCCGCGCGTGTCCACGCCGAGTCACCTGCTGGTGTCCCTGGCCGTCCCGACGTCCCGTGGCCGTCGCGGGCTCATTCCCGCACGCCGCACAGCCGCACCGCGAGTACCGCGTACGCGCGGGCGCAACCCAGGACGTCGGCCACCGGGACGTGCTCGTCCACCGCATGCGCGAAACGGATGTCGCCGGGTCCGTACTGCAGGGTCGGCACGCCCGCCATCGCGTAGTGCCGCAGGTCCGAGCCGTACGGTCCCCCCACGACGCCCGGTCGGGGGCCGCCGACGTCGTCGATCGCTTCGGTGACCTGATCGAGCAGCGGGTGTCCCTCGGGCAGGCTTGCCGAGGCGTACAGGCCGCCCGGCCACTCGACCCAGGCCGGATGCTCGCGCAGCCAGGGATCCGCCAGACACGCCTGCGCGACCGCCAGGTTGAATGCCGCTTTGGCGCCCTGCACCGACTCACCCGGCATCACGCCGTACCGTCCCTGCGCCACCAGCCGGTCCGGCACCGTGCTGGCCCAGCCGCCGGCGCTGACCTGCCCGACCGACAGCGGCCAGCCGAGGTCCAGGTGTGAGAACAGGTCGGGCAGGTCGGCGTTGCGTTCGGCTTCCAGTCTCCGCAGCGCCCGGTGCACCAGCTCGAACTTCTCCAGTGCGCTGACGCCGCGGGTACGCGTGGACCCGTGGGTGGCGAGGCCGGTCACGGTGAGGCTGAACGTGAGCGAGCCGGCGTTGGCGGGCACGATCGCCCCGTCGGTCGGCTCGGCGATCACGCACGCCGCACCGGTGTGACCGCGACGCAGGGTGGCGAGGGTGCCGATGCCACCGTCCTCTTCGCCAATGACGGTGTGGACCGCAAGCGGCCTGACCAGTCGGACGCCGGCTCGCGTCAGCGCGTCGACGGCGCCCAGGATCGCAGCGACACCGCCCTTCATGTCGCAGGTCCCCCGCCCCCACCACGCGCCCCCGGCCAGCCGCGCGGTGAACGGCGCGTGGTCCGGCCACAGGTCCAGGTCGCCGACCGGCACCACGTCGACATGGCCGTTGAGCACCAGGGCCGGGACCTCCTGCCTGTCGGCCCGGCCGGTACGCCCGACGCACCCCCATACCTCGTTGCGTTCGACCTCCATCCCCGGGTACGCCGGGTCCTCGGCCAGCTCGCGCACGTCGGCGTCCCAGTGGTCGACGGTCATCCCCAGCGCCCGCAACCGCTCGGCACACCACCCCTGCACCTCGGCCTCGGCGGCGGTGCCGTCGACACTGGGGAACCCCACCAGCTCGACGAGGTCGGCGCCGATCTGGTCCTCGTCGATCGCGTCGATGACCCGACGCTCGATCCGGCTGCAACCCGTCCGCTCGGTCATAGTGGCGAGTCTGACGTCCCGCACCCACGCACGCGAGCACCGGCCCCGTGGTCAGCGAGGGGGTCCCCTGTGCCGAACCTATGGTCACAGGGGACCCCCTCGCCCATTCGAGAACCGCGATCGGTGCCAGGATCCATCCCGTGCATCGCGATCAGGACTCCCCCCCCGCACCCGTCACCGGGGTCCTGCTGGCGGCCGGACGGGGACGCCGGGCAGGGGGGCCGAAGGCGTTGCGGGTGGACCAGGACGGGATCGCGTGGGCGGTCCGCAGCGCCCGGATCCTACGCGCCGGCGGCTGCGACAAGGTCGTCGTGGTCGTCGGGGCAGCGGCCGGACGGGTGCGGTCACTGCTGGTCGGCGAGGACGTCGAGGTCGTCGATTCGCCCGACTGGGAGCAGGGGATGGGAGCTTCGCTGGGGGCGGGCCTCGACGCGCTGGCCGCGACGCCCGCCAGGGCCGCGCTGGTCCACCTGGTCGATCTGCCCGACGTGGGCGCCGACGTGGTTGCCCGGATCCTCGCTCACGTGCTGACCGGTGGAGATCTCGACCGGCTGCTGGCCCGCGCGTACTACCCGGACGGTCCGGGCCACCCGGTCCTGATCGGCAGGTCACACTGGGGCGGTGTCGTGGGCTCGGCGACCGGCGACCGTGGGGCGCGGAGCTACCTGCTCACGCATCCGGTCACGGCGATCGACTGCTCGGACCTGGCCGGTGGCCTGGACCGTGACACCTGAGCGCCGTGCCCCGCCGTGCCCCGCCGGCCCCGCCGGCCCCGCCGACGAGCGGTGCCCCGCCGAGATCCGAGCGGGTGGCCACGCCGACGGCGCAGCCTGACCATGAACTCGGATCTCGGCGCCGGGGTGGCTCGCGTGGGCAACTAGGCTCCAGACGTCGACCGTGGGAGGAATCGCTGTGTCCGCATCGCAGGGCCTGGCCGAGCAGCAGGGACTCGGCTCCGCCGCGGACGTTGCGCGCCGGTTGCGGGAGACCGGGTACCTGGCCGACGACGGGTTGGCCACCATCACGTACCTCGCCCTGGTCATGCAGCGGCCGCTGCTGCTGGAGGGTGAGCCCGGAACCGGCAAGACCGCGCTGGCCGAGGCGCTCGCCGAGCTGGTCGGTGCGCCGCTCATCCGGTTGCAGTGCTACGAGGGCATCGACTCCACGCAGGCGCTCTACGACTGGGACTTCACCGCCCAGATCCTGCACCTGAGGACCGTCGAGGCGGTCGGCGGTGCCACCGACCCCGAGGCACTCGAGGAGTCGCTGTACGCCGACCGGTTCCTCCTCGACCGGCCCATCCTACGGGCGCTGCGGACCAGCCCCGCGGTGCTGCTGGTGGACGAGATCGACCGCGCCGACGACGAGTTCGAGGCGTTCCTGCTCGAGGTGCTGTCCACCCACCAGGTGACGATCCCCGAGTACGGCGTGGTCAGGGCCGCCGTCGCGCCGATCGTGGTGCTGACGTCCAACCGCACGCGCGAGCTGCACGACGCGCTGAAGCGACGATGCCTCTACCACTGGATCGACCACCCGGGACTTGCCCGCGAGATCGCGATCGTGCGCAGCCGGCTGCCGACGATCTCCCAGCGGCTCGCCGAACAGGTGACCGCCACCGTGCAGCGCATCCGCCACGACGACGACATGCTCAAGCCGCCAGGAGTGGCGGAGACCCTCGACTGGGCCCGCGCGCTGCAGGCACTCGGCCGCGAGGAGCTCGACCTCGAGACCGCCGGAGCCACCCTCGGGGCGGTGCTGAAGTACCGCGAGGACGCCGACCGGGTCCGGGACTCACTGGATCGGATGCTCGCGGGATGACGTCCGCGCCGTCCGCAGCCCTCGTGGGCGACGAGCTGTTCGCGGCCTTCGCCCGGGCGCTGCGCCATGCCGGCGTCCGGGTGAGCGGCGACCGTACGCAGAGCTTCCTGCGGGCGGTTGCCCACACCGGTGCCGGAGACCGGTGGGCGGTGTACTGGTCGGGGCGGGGCACGCTCTGCTCCAGCCCCGACGACATCGAGGTGTACGACGCACTGTTCCGTGCCTGGTTCGATGCCCGCGAGCCGCTGCCACGCCCTCGTGACCCTGCTGCCCGCACCATCCAGCAGGCGGCGCTGGAGTCCCAGGACGGCGCCGGGGAGCGTGGCGACGAGCAGTTGCTACGCGCGGTGGCCAGTGGTGAAGAGGTGTTGCGCCACCGCGACGTGGCCAGCATGTCGGCTGCCGAGCGTCGTCACCTGGCTTCGCTGTTCGCCCGGCTGCGTCCGACCGCGCCCATGCGCCGCAGCATGCGCCGGCACGCGTATCACCGCGGGGAGGTGGACGCGCGGCGCACGCTGCGCGACCAGTTGCGCCGGTCCGGGGAGCCGGGTCCGCTGCGCCGCCGCGCCCGCCGGCCACGGGCCCGCCGGGTCGTCCTGCTCGTCGACGTCTCCGGTTCGATGCAGCCCTATGCGGACGCCCTGCTGCGGCTGGGCCACGTGATGACCCGACGCATGCCAGACGTCGAGGTCTTCACCGTAGGGACCCGGCTGACCCGGGTGACGGGCGCTCTGCACACCCGTGACGTCGAGGTCGCCCTGCTGGCCGCGGGCGCCGCCGTGCCGGACTGGTCCGGCGGGACGCGACTGGGTGAGGTGCTGCGCGCGTTCGTCGACCGCTGGGGCCAACGGGGGACCGCCCGGGGTGCGGTCGTCGTCATCGCGTCCGACGGGTGGGAGCGCGGAGACCCCAGGATGCTCGGGGAACAGGTGGCCCGGCTGCAGCGGTTGTCCCATGCAGTCGTGTGGATGAACCCGCACCGCGGCAAGGCCGGCTACGAGCCGGTGCAGGCAGGAATGGCAGCTGCGTTGCCCCATCTGGACGCCTTCGTCGCCGGCCACTCCTTGGCCGCGTTCGGGCGGCTGCTGGAGGTGGTCTCAGATGCGTGACGTCATGCAGGAGCTGATGGCCTGGTGGCGTGCCGGGGAGACGATCGGCGTCGGCACCGTCGTCGGCACCTGGCAGTCGGCCCCCCGCCCGGCCGGTGCGTCGATGCTGGTCGGGCCGGACGAGAGCGCGGTCGGGTCGGTGTCGGGCGGCTGCGTGGAAGGGGCCGTGTACGAGCTGGCCCAGAGCGTCGTCGCGTCCGGCGACCCGGTGCTGCAGCGCTACGGCGTCAGCGACGACGACGCGTTCGCGGTCGGGCTGACCTGCGGCGGCATGCTCGACGTGTTCGTCGAGGCGGTCTCGCGGCTGACGTTCCCCGAGCTCGGTGACGTGGCCGATGACATCGACGCCGGACGCCCGGTTGCCGTCGTCACCGTCGTCGAGCATCCGGACAGCACCTGGCTGGGCCGGCGACTCCTCGTGCGCCCCGACGACGCCGCGATGCCGGTGCGGGGGACGCTCGGCTCCACCCGTGCGGACGCTGCGGTCGCCGACGACGTCCGTGGCCTGCTCGCGAACGGCCGCAGCGAGCTGCTCACCTACGGGCCGCAGGGTCAACGGCGTGGCGAGGGCATGCGGGTCTTCTGCGCGTCGTACGCACCGAAGCCCCGGATGCTGGTCTTCGGCGCCATCGACTTCGCCGCAGCGGTCGCCCGGCTCGGTACCTTCCTCGGGTACCGGGTCACCGTGTGCGACGCCCGGCCCGTGTTCGCCACCAGGTCCCGCTTCCCCGACGCCGACGAGGTCGTCGTGGACTGGCCGCACCGCTACCTGGAGGCCCAGGTCGCGGCCCAGGCGATCGACCCGCGCACGGTGGTGTGCGTGCTGACCCACGACCCGAAGTTCGACGTGCCGCTGCTCGAGGTGGCCCTTCGCCTCCCGGAGGTCGCGTACGTGGGAGCGATGGGGTCACGACGCACCCACGACGACCGGACCGCGCGGCTGCGCGAGCGCGGGATGACCGCCGACGAGCTGTCCCGGCTGTCCAGCCCGGTGGGGCTGGACCTCGGTGCCCGTACGCCGGAGGAGACGGCCGTGTCGATCGCGGCCGAGATCATCGCGCTCCGTTGGGGCGGGGGCGGGGAGCGGTTGGCCTCGCTGGAGGGGCGGATCCACCACCCGCCGTCCTGAGCGCGGTTTACCAGGGGACCCTGGTAAACCTCACTGCCCACGGGCTGCAACCCATGGGCAGTGACAAGGTGCCATGGGGAGTGGGCCGAATTGCCCGGCGTGCCCATCGGCGCTGTGGCCCGCCGCCCGCGCCCAGTCAGGGCCCGGGGAGGTCCGGGCCGAACAGTCCGCCTCGTGGTGCACGACTTGTGTACTGGGTCACGTCGGGGTTGGGTAAGCCGAAGGTGGTCGCGACGTCGCCGCGCCTCCATCTGCGTACCCGCCGCGGCGACGGTGGAGGCTGGCAGGGATGACACGTATCACCGTGAACGTCGACGGCGTGAGCTACGCCGACGAGGTTGAACCGCGGATGCTGCTCGTGCAGTACCTCCGTGAGGAGCTCGGCAAGACCGGCACGCTCGTCGGGTGCGACACCACCAACTGTGGTGCGTGCACGGTGCACCTCGACGGGCGCAGCGTGAAGTCCTGCACGATGCTCGCGGTCCAGGCGGACGGTCACGAGGTGACCACGATCGAGGGACTGGCCCAGGGCGGCGAGTTGCACCCGATGCAGAAGGCGTTCCACGAGTGCCACGCCCTGCAGTGCGGCTTCTGCACGCCGGGGATGATCATGCAGTCGATCGACCTGCTCAACGACAACCCGGACCCGTCGGAGGAGGAGGTCCGTGACGGCCTCGAGGGCAACCTCTGCCGCTGCACGGGCTACCAGAACATCGTCAAGGCCGTACGCCAGGCGGCCGGCGCGGGTCAGCAGGTGGCGTCGTGACCGCCGTCGACGACCGCACCGGAACCTCCCCGGGCGAGGTGGGGCAGTCCCGGTTGCGCAAGGAGGACCAGCGCCTGATCACCGGGCGGACCCGCTACACCGACAACATGACGCTGCCCGGCATGGTGCACATGGCCATGGTCCGCAGCCCCTCCGCCCACGCGACCATCACCTCGATCGACGTCAGCGAGGCGAAGGCCGCCCCCGGCGTCATCGCCGTCCTGACCGGAGCGGACCTCGCCGACGAGCACGGCAGCCTGCCGTGCGCGTGGCCCATCACCCCGGACCAGAAGGCCCCGCACCACCCGGCGGTCGCGGTCGACCGCGTCGCCTTCGCCGGTGAGATCGTGGCTGTCGTCGTGGCCCGCACGAACCGGGAGGCGCGGGACGCCACCGAGCTGGTCGACGTCGAGTACCACGACCTCCCGGTGGTTCTGGACCTCGAGGCCGCGCACGCCGGTGCTCCGTACGCACACCCGTCGCTGGAGACCAACGACTCGGCCCACTGGGTCTTCGACTCCGGCGAGGCCGGCACCGGCAGCGACGTGAAGGACGCCATCGCCCAGGCGCGCGAGGGGGGCATCGTCATCGAGCGGACGTTCCGGCAGCAGCGCCTGATCCCGGCCTTCATGGAGCCCCGCTCCACGGTGGTGGACCCCACCGGTGAGCAGATCGTGATGTGGTCGGCCACCCAGGTGCCGCACATCCTGCGCCTGATGCTGGCGCTGACCTGCAGCATCCCGGAGAGCAAGGTCCGCGTCGTCGCACCCGACGTCGGCGGCGGCTTCGGCGGCAAGCTGCAGGTGACGCCCGAGGAGATCGCGACCCTGCTGGTGGCACGGCGGCTGGGAAAGCCGGCCAAGTACACCGAGACGCGCAGCGAGTCGCTGGTCGCCGCCCACCACGGCCGTGACCAGGTGCAGCGGCTGACCCTGGCGGCCACCAAGGACGGCACCGTCACCGGTCTGCACGTCGACCTGCTCGCCGACATGGGTGCCTACCTCGGCCTGGTGACGCCGGGCATACCGATCCTCGGCGCCTTCATGTACAACTCGATCTACAAGTTCCCGGCGTACCGGTTCGAGTGCCACAACGTTTTCACGAACAAGACGTGGACCGATGCCTACCGCGGCGCCGGCCGCCCGGAGGCGACGTTCGCGATCGAACGACTGATGGACGAGCTCGCGCACGAGCTCGGGCGCGACCCGATCGAGGTGCGCGAGCAGAACTGGATCAAGCACGAGGAGTTTCCCTTCACCAGCGTCGCCGGGCTGGAGTACGACTCCGGCAACTACGAGGCGGCCACGGCCAAGGCCATGGAGCTGTTCGGCTACGACGAGTTGCGCGCGGAGCAGCGCGAGCGTCGCGAGCGCGGTGACCGGGTGCAGCTCGGGCTCGGTATCTCGACGTTCACCGAGATGTGCGGCATCGCACCGTCGCGGGTGCTCGGGGCGCTCGACTACGGCGCCGGTGGCTGGGAGCACGCGCAGGTGCGGATGCTGCCTACCGGCAACGTGGAGGTGGTGACTGGCGTCAGCGGCCACGGCCAGGGCCACGAGACGGCGTGGAGCCAGATGGTCGCCGACAAGCTCGGGGTCGCCTTCGAGGACGTCGAGGTGCTGCACGGCGACACCCAGGTGTCCCAGAAGGGCCTCGACACCTACGGCTCACGCTCGCTCGTGATCGGCGGCATGGCCGTGCTCAAGGCGGCCGACAAGGTGATCGAGAAGGCGAAGGTGGTCGCCGCGCACCTGCTCGAGGCCAACGCCGACGACCTCGAGTTCGCCGACGGGAAGTTCACGGTCAAGGGCACCGACCAGGGCATGGCGTTGGGCGACATCTCGCTGGCGACGTTCGCGGCGCACAACCTGCCCGACGGCTTCGAGCCGAGCCTGGACTCCGACGCCACCTTCGACCCGGTGAACTTCAGCTACCCGCACGGCACCCACCTCGCGGCCATGGAGGTCGACACCGAGACCGGCGAGGTGGGGATCCGCAGGTACGTCTGCGTCGACGACGTGGGCAACGTCGTCAACCCGATGATCGTCGAGGGCCAGGTACACGGCGGCCTCGTGCAGGGCATCGCGCAGGCGCTGTTCGAGGAGGCGATCTACGACGAGCAGGGCACGTTGGTGACCGGGTCGTTCGTCGACTACCTGGTCCCGAGCGCAGCCGACCTGCCGAACTTCGTCACCGAGCGCACCGAGACCCCGAGCCTGACCAACGAGCTCGGGGTCAAGGGGGTCGGCGAGGCCGGCACGATCGCCTCCACGCCGGCGATCGTCAACGGTGTCCTCGACGCCGTGCGCCACCTCGGTGTGCAGGACATCCAGATGCCGTGCTCACCGCACCGCGTTTGGCAGGCGTTGCAGGGCAAGCCGATCAGCGAGGCTCCCGTACCGGAGACCTCGGGTCCGGAGCAGTACACCGCACCGGAGAACAGCAGCGGTTCGTTCGACACAGGCAGTGGAGGCCAGTCATGATCCCCGCGTCCTTCGAGTACCACGCGCCGACCACGATCCAGGAGGCCCTGCGGCTGCTGGGGGAGTCCGGCGACGACGTCAAGGTGCTCGCCGGCGGGCAGAGCCTGCTGCCGGTGCTCAAGCTTCGCCTCGCCGCTCCCGAGGTCGTCATCGACCTCGGACGGGTCGCCGGCCTGGCCGGCATCCGCGAGGACGGCGACATGCTGGTGATCGGGGCCATGACCCCGCACTGCGAGGTCGCCTCCAGCAGCATCGTCGCCCAGCACGCGTCGCTGCTGGCCAAGGCGAGCCGGACCGTCGCCGACCCGCAGGTACGCCACCGGGGGACCTTCGGAGGTGCCCTCGTGCACGCCGACCCGGCCGGTGACCTGCCGGCTCCCACGCTCGCCCTGGAAGCCGAGTTCGTCATCGCCGGGTCGGGCGGCGGCCGGACCGTCTCGGCGGCGGACTTCTTCGTCGACCTCTTCACCACCGCGGTAGCCGAGAACGAGATCCTCACCGAGATCCGCGTCCCCAAGCACACGGGCTGGGGTGCGCACTACGAGAAGTTCACCAGGGTCGCCCAGCAGTGGTCGATCGTCGCGGCCGCCGCGACCGTACGCACCGAGGGCGGCACCATCGCCGAGGCACGTGTCGGGCTCACCAACATGGGGTCGGTGCCCATCCGTGCGCACGCGGTTGAGCTGGCCCTGGTCGGCCAGCCGGCGGAGGAGTCGGCGATCGCGGCGGCTGTCTCCGGGGTGGCCGACGGCACCAGCCCGCCCACCGACACCAACGGCGACGCCGACTACCGCCGGCACCTCGCCGGCGTACTCGCCCGTAGGGCCGTGCTTGCCGCCGCCGGCTGATCGGCACCTCGGTCGCCGGTGGGCGAGGGGGTCCCCCATGCCAATAGGTTCGGCACTGCGGACCCCATTGCCCATGCGGTGGGACCCGCGTGCACATCGATGCATCAGGAAGGACTTGTCGTGGACCTCAAGCACCAGTTCACCGTCCCGGCCTCGATCGAGGAGACATGGACGGCGTTCAACGACCTCGAGCGGGTCGCGCCCTGCTTCCCGGGGGCGAGCCTGACCTCGGTCGAAGGTGACGACTTCACCGGTGTGTGCAAGGTGAAGCTGGGACCGATCTCGTTGCAGTACACCGGCTCCGGCAGGTTCGCGCAGCGCGACGAGGCCGCGCACCTCGCGGTGATCGAGGCCAAGGGCAAGGACAAGCGGGGCAACGGCACCGCCGCCGCGACGGTGACCGCCCAGCTCAGCGAGGCGCCTGACGGCACGTTGGTGGAGGTCACCACCGACCTCGCGATCACCGGCAAGCCGGCGCAGTTCGGGCGCGGCGTCATGCAGGACGTCAGCGACAAGCTGCTCGGGCAGTTCGTGGACTGCCTGCAGACCAAGTTCGGCGACAACGAGCCGGAGCCCGCCGTCGCTGAGCCGGCGACCGCAACGGCGTCGAGCGTCGACGCCGACACCACCGCAGCCGGCGCGGCGGCGGACGCACCTGGCCCCAGGCACGCAGCGAGCAGCAGCCCACGCACTGAGCCCGAGGCGCCCGGGGTGGAGCTGAACCTGTTCACCACCGTCGCTCCGGTGCTGCTCAAGCGCTACGCACCGGCTGCTCTCGGCGTCCTGGTGGGCATCTGGCTGCTGCGCAAGGTCACCGGCCGCTGACGGGACCGTTCACGCCAATGCGTCGTTGGCGACGGGGACCCCCACGGCGAACCTATTGGCACTGGGGACCCCCTCGCCAGGCGGCGCGATTCAGTGCAGCCTCCCCAGCGGGGCGACGTCGATCCCGGCCTCGGAGCACACCCAGCGCGGGGCGGGATCGAGTGCCGGCTCAAGGCTCAGCGAGTGTTCGGCGATCTGCTTGCACGCCGTGCACCGCGGCCAGCGCACCCCCTGGTCGAACAGCGTGTCCTGCACGTCCTGCGCGACCAGGCCGCCAACGAACGCCGCCCCCTCCGCCCACTGAGCCAACCACCACCGTCGCCGGCTCACCGCCTGCTCGAGCACCGAGACGGCCGCAGCGTCAGCGAGCCGGCGTGCGGACAGGTCGTGCAGGGCCGCGGCGCGCGCAACCAGAAGCGGGTCGTGTGTCACGCCCTCGATCCTGCCACCGGGCTGGGAGGATGCCAGGGGAGTGATGCCGAGATGACCGACCCGCTGTTGGAGGTCGTCGTCCTCCAGGCCGCCGACGCCGAGGCGGCGCAGGAGGGCGGCGCGGACCGTCTGGAGGTCGTCGGCGCCCACGCCGACGGCCTCTCGCCCGAGCCTGCGGTGGTGTCCTCGGTCGTACGTGCCAGCGAGGTGCCGGTACGCGTGGTCCTGCGGCTGAACACGGGCCTGTCCACCACCGGTGCCGAGCTCACCCGGCTGGTACGCCTGGCCGAGTCCTACCTGTCCGCCGGCGCCGAGGGGGTCGCCTGCGGCTTCCTCGACCACGACCTCGAGGTGGACGTGGAGGTCGCCCGGGTCGTGGCCGAGGCGATCGCCCCCGCACCGTGGACGTTCCACCGTGCGATCGACGCAGCCCTGGACCGGCGGCGGTCCTGGCGGCGAGTCCTGGACCTGCCCGGGGTCGACGCCGTGCTGAGCGCCGGTTCCCCGCTCGGGGTGCAGGAGGGGCTCGACGAGCTGACGGCGGCGGCCGCCGACCCGCGTGTGTGCGCGCTGACCATGGCAGGTGGTGGGCTACGTCCCGAGCACGTGCCGTGGCTGGTCCGGGCCGGGATCAGCTCCTTCCACGTGGGCACGGCGGTACGCCCTGGCGGCTCCTGGTCCAAGGCCTACGTCGACACCGGGTACGTACGCTCCTGGCGGCTGCTGCTGGACGACGAGATGGCCGCGTACGCACCTCCCGAACGGCCCCCGGCAGGTCGGCCCGAGTGACCCTGCTGATCGACCCACCGTCGTGGCCCGCCCGCGGCCGGCTGTGGTCGCACCTGGTGAGCGACGAGAGCGTGGAGGAGCTGCACACCTTCGCCGCGGCCGCGGGGATTCCTGCGCCGGCCTTCGAGCGGGACCACTACGACGTGCCCGAGCAGTACTACGCCGCCCTGGTCGCCGCGGGCGCCGTACCGGTCGGCAGCCGCGACATCGTCGCTGCCCTGCACACGGCCGGGCTGCGGCTGCGCATGGCCGAGGCGCTGCTGCCCCGGCGTCCCGGCCGCCCCCTGCTGCGCCCACCGCGGCTACGTACCGGTG
>JALZKQ010000112.1 GCA_030859165.1 Actinomycetota bacterium | reverse complement strand
GCGGTCGACCGCGACGGCTTCGGTGTGCGTGCCGTCGATGCTCACCGTCAGCACGGTGAGTGTGTGCGGGCGCTCGACCGGTGCCGACGTGGGCGGCGTCCGCACGATCGAGCCGTCAGACCAGTGCAGCGTGTCGACCCCGGCGGTGCGCAGCCAGGCGTCGGTCCAGCGCGACAGGTCCGGGGCTCCGCAGGCCTCCCAGGCACCGACCAGGTCCGCGAACTCGGCGTTGCCGTACGCGTGGTCGACCAGGTGCCGGCGTACACCGGCCAGGAACACGTCGTCGCCGAGGTACGTCGCGAGCTGTTGCAGCACAGCGGCTCCCTTCGCGTAGGAGATGCCGTCGAAGTCGTTCAGGGCACTCGCCGCGTCGGTCGCGCCGTTGCCGGCGACTGGGTGGGTGCTGCTGCGCTGGTCGGCGGCCAGACCCCACCGCTTGCGCACGAAGCCGAAGTCGATCCAGGAGTCGCCGAAGGCCGTGGCGTCGTAGGTGACGCGGTGTCCCATGTACTCGGCGAAGGACTCGTTGAGCCACAGGTCGTCCCACCACCGCATGGTGACGAGGTCGCCGAACCACATGTGGGCCATCTCGTGGACCATCGTGCAGGCGCGCTGCCCGCGTTCGGCGTCGGTGGGCAGCGACCGGCTGATCATCGAGTCCCGTAGCGTCACGCAGCCGGGGTTCTCCATGGCACCGGCGTTGAACTCCGGCACGAAGGCCTGGTGGTAGTCACCGAACGGGTAGCGGATGCCGAAAAGCTCGTGGAATGCGTCGAACGCCTGCCCGGTCACCGTGAAGAGCTCGTCGGCGTCGCGGTCGAGCTCGCGCGACAGCGACTGCACGGCGTGCACGCCGAGGGTGATCCCGTCGTGCTCGGCGCTGATCGAGTGGTACGGCCCGGCGGCCAGCGTCCACAGGTACGTCGAGATCGGCTCGGTGTCGTGCAGGAACCAGTGCCCGTCGCCCGCGCCGATGGCACGGCTGTTGCCGAGGACCGTCCACTCCGGCGCAGCGTGGATGTGGGTGGAGAACACAGCCTTCAGGTCGGGCTGGTCGAAGCAGCCGAACACCCGCGGGGCGGCGTCCAGGAACGTCATCGCGTACAGGTACGTCCGGCCGTCCGCCGGGTCGACGGTACGGTGCATTCCCTCCCCGTCGTGGCTGTAGGCCATCACCGACTCGACCCGCAGCCGGTGCCTGCCCCGGCTCAGCTGCAGGGGGAACCGGTCCTCGCGCAGGGCCGCGACGTCCATCGATGCCCCGTCGAGAGCCATCGCGGTGAGGGCGTGCGGCGCGAGGTCGAGGAAGGTGGATCCGTCCTGTCGGACCGAGACGTCGATCGTCGAGGTGACGTCGAACGTGTCGCCGTCCGGGGGCAGCCGCAGGTCGAGGTGGTAGGAGTAGACCTCGAGCATCGCAGCGCGCTCGACGGCTTCCGCGCGGGTGAGACTGGGCATACCGCCACCCTAGGGAATCGACACCGAAGGAGTCGCGCAGGTGAACAGCGCTCGTCGGCGAACGATGCCGGATCGCGCGACGCGTAGCGCCAAGTTGCCGTCGACCGCCGCCGTCAGCAGGGCCGCGGCGGCATCATGGGCGTCACGGCCGGACCGTCGCCGCGTGCTCCGCCTGCACGTCGTGCACGACGTCCAGGGCCGCCCCGGCCGCGGCCGGGTCCGTCACGCGGTGCTCGACGAGGGTGATGAGGGCCTTCCACAGGGCCCAGCCGCGACCGCGTGCCCAGGTTGCTGCATCGACAGCCAGCCCCGCGCGGAACGCCTCGCGGCTCTCGCCCGAGAATAATGTCCACGCGATCGTCAGGTCGCAGGCCGGGTCGCCGACGCCACAGCACCCGAAGTCGATCACGGCGGTCAGGTCGTCGCCTCGGATCAGCAGGTTCCCCGGGGCGACGTCGCCGTGGAACCATACGGGCCGGCCGTCCCCCCTGGCCGCCAGCGCCGCGTCCCACACCGCGGTCGCAGCGGACCCGTCGACGAGGTCGCCCAGCTCGCGGATCGTGCGGCGGGTCTCGACGTCGTACGTGGACAAGGGTCCGCCGCGCCAGAAGCAGTGCGGCCCCGGCGGCGGACCGCCCACGGGGTCGCAGCGCTGCAGCGCGACGAGGAACCCGGCGAGGGACCGGGCTACGGACCCGGGGTCCTCGAGGCGAGCCGTTGCCGCCGTCTCGCCCTCCAGCCAGCGGTAGACAGACCAGGGGAAGGGGTAGTTCTCTCCTGGCACGCCGCGTGCCTGAAGCATCGGGATCGGCAGCGCCAGCTGCGCAGCGAGGACGGGTAGCCAGCGGTGCTCCTTGTCGACCTGCGCCCGGTAGCGTTCGGCGCTCGGCAGGCGTACCGCCAGGTCGGCTCCGAGACGAAACGTGCGATTGTCCCAGCCCTGCGGTATGGCGGCCACGACGGGCCGGCCGGCCCACTGCGGGAACTGCACCGCGACCAGCCGTCCCACCAACGCGACGTCGATCGGCGGCACGCTGGCTGCCTCGAGGGCCTGTCGCACCACCCACGGATGCTCACCCATGCGAGCCGGGCCGGCAACCGGTTTTCGGGCGGCGCTGCCGATCTGCGCCGGTCGCCTACGCTTGCCGCCATGTCGGCGAAGCCGGAGCGAGCGCGGGTCGAGGACGTGCACGAACTGGCCGTGAGCATGCCGCATGTCGCGGTCGAACGCGGTCCCGGCGGCAACCCCGTCTACCAGGTCGGCGGCAAGTCGTTCGTCTTCTTCCGCAATCCCCGGCCGGACGCCACCGACCCCGAGACCGGCGAACGCTACCCGGACGTGATCATCTTCTGGGTGTCCTCGGAGTCCGACAAGCAGGCTTTGGTCCAGGATCCGGCTTCGCCGTTCTTCACGACGCCCCACTTCCATGGCCATCGATCGGTGCTGCTGCGGGCGAGCCGGATCGGCGAGCTCAACCGGCAGGAGCTTGCTGAGGTGGTCCAGGATGCGTGGCTCGCTCAAGCGTCGGCGCGCAGGAGAATGGCGTGGCTGGCTGCGCACCCCCTCGCGTAGCGCTCGGATCCGGCCCGCCGGTGCGCCCGGTCGACGGGCGGGATTACGGCTCGGCGGCCTCGGAGCAGGACTGCCTGCTGGCCCACCACAGCGCGGGCGGTGACCGAGGACTGCTGAGCTCCTGGCTCACGGCGTTTGGGAGCATGTGCGTATGCCATCGCCCGAACCCTCCCTGACCCGCCACGACGTCGACGGCAACGTCCGCGGCGTGGTGCTGATGTTGCATGGTGGCATGCAGTCCAACACCGATCCGGTGATGGCGCGGCACGCCTCCTGGTGGCGGATGGCCGTGCTCGCCCGGTCGCTGAGCAGGCCGGCGCGCGAGCGGGGCGTGTGCGTCTGGTTGGTGCGCAACCGCCTGCGCGGATGGAACGCTCGCCCCGGCCGGGACCCGGACCCGGTGATCGACGCCCGCTGGGCGATGGCACGGGTGCGCGAGACGTACCCCGGGGTCCCGGTGGTGCTCGTCGGACACTCGATGGGCGGTCGCACCGCCTGCGCCGTCGCCGACGAGGAAGCGGTGGTCGGCGTCGTCACCCTCGCGCCCTGGCTGCCGCCCGGCGAGCCGATCGACGTCATCGGGCCGCGCACTCCGCTGCTGGTCAAGCACGGGACGGGAGACCGCTGGACCAGTGCCGCCGCGAGCCGGCAGTTCGTCGAGCGGGTACGCGCCCAGGGCGGGACGGCGGCCTGGTTCGCGGTGCGGGGTGCCGGTCACTTCATGTTCAGCCGGGCTGGGACCTGGAACGCCTACGTCCGCGACGGAGCCCTCGGTCTGCTCCGCGTCGACAACCTGCCGCCGGACCTCGCCGACGGTCTCGGGCAGCCTTCCACAACATGAGCGTCACGCTGTCGTACGTCGTCATCGGGGTGTCACTGCTGGTCGGCGGCTACGCGCTCGTGCTGCTGCTGCGCGACCGGCTGGTGGACAACCCGCTGTTCTACGGGGCCTCGGTGCTCGCGCTGGTGCTGCTCGGGCAGCTGGTGGGTGGCTGCATCGCCTTGGCGCAGACCGGCCGTGATGTCGAGGGGATCACCTTCGTGGGCTACCTGCTCACCGCGGTCCTCGCGCCGCCGGTGTCGATCGTGTGGGGGGTCGCGGACAAGAGCCGCTGGGGGACCGGTGTCGTCGTGATCGCCATGGTGACGGTGGTGGCGCTGCAGCTGCGACTGCTCGCCCTCTGGGGAGTCGGACTTGGCTGAGCCGTCGGCATCGACGTCGTCCGGGCCCGGCCGGGTGTTGGTCGCCGTGTACGCCGTGCTCGCGTTGTCGGCGACCGGACGCTCGGTGGTGCAGCTGGTCACCAAGGGCGGGGAGGCCCCGGTTGCGTACACGCTGTCCGCGATCGCAGCGATGATCTACATCGTGGCCACGGTGGCCCTGGCCCGCAGCACGGCGGGCTCACGTCGGGTGGCCTGGGTGGCGATCAGCGCGGAGCTGGTCGGCGTCCTGCTGGTCGGGCTGCTGTCGGTCGTCGACGTGGCGTTGTTCCCCGACGCGAGCGTGTGGTCGGACTTCGGGCAGGGGTACGGGTACGTCCCGCTGGTGCTGCCGGTGCTGGGCATCGCCTGGTTGCTGCGGACAGGGCGGCGGTCGGGTCGCTCGGGGACATGAGGGCCCCGCGGGCTCATACCTCGCGGGGCCAGATCCATTACATCGGCCGTCGAGGCGACGGCGAGGTTGCGACACGCGACCGCGGGCACCAACGATGGTCGTCATGGCACCGGAGCACAGCTCCGCGACGCGGCTGCAGTGGACCGGCAACCACGGCACGGGCACGTCGTCGTATCGCGACTACGGCCGCGACCACCAGGTGAGTGCTCCGGACAAGCACGTCATCGAAGGGTCCTCGGATCGGGTGTTTCGAGGTGACCCCAGCCGCTGGAACCCCGAGGAGTTGCTGACCGCAGCACTGTCGCAGTGCCACCTGCTCGCTTACCTGCACCTCTGCGCGACGAACGGGGTCGTGGTGATTGGCTACACAGACGAAGCCTCCGGGACAATGCGCACCCACGACGGCACCGGTGAGTTCACCGAGGTGGTGCTCCGGCCGCGGGTCGAGGTCGCCGGCGCCGCGATGATCGAGCCGGCGCTGCGGCTGCACGACGACGCCCACGCTGCGTGCTTCATCGCCCGCTCGGTCGCCTTCCCGGTGCGCCACGAGCCGCAGGCGGTCGTCGCGGGCTGCGCGGCGTCCCAGCAACCATAGGTTTCGTTGCAGGGACGCACAGCGACCATAGGTTCGTTGCGGGGACGCCCAGCGACGAACCGGCTCCGTTGCAATGCCACCCATGGCGGCGCTGCCCCGGCGACTGGGCTCGAACGGAACGAACCACGGGCCATCGGCATGCGAGCCGAGCACGCCCGTTCGACCGTCGAGGCTCAGCGAGCCCGTGACTGTCCAGGACACGGGGCCGGCATCGTGCTATTTCATCGGCTGTTGACATAAAGCACTGGGCAGTCCTATCGTCAACTCATCGAGTGATGAATTCCAATTTTCCGGAGGTGTGTGATGGATGAGGCGATACGGGTGCAGGACCTGATGGTCGACCGGGCCGGCTCGGAGGTGCTGCGTGGGATCTCGTTCGCGGTGCCAAAGGGAAGTGTCGCCGGCCTGCTCGGTCCCAGCGGATGCGGCAAGACGACGCTGATCCGGTCAATCGTGGGGGTACAGGTGGTGCGATCCGGCTCTGTGCAGGTGCTGGGGGAGCCGGCCGGCTCGCCGGCTCTGCGCCGGTCGGTGCGCTACCTGACGCAGGCACCGAGCATCTACGGCGACCTGAGCGCCGCGGAGAACACCCGCTACTTCGCGCGGCTGGTCGGGCTCGGCCCCCGCGAGGCCGCCCGGGCGGTCGAGCAGGTCGGGCTCACCGGCTCGGCCGACCGGCCGGTCGGCACCCTGTCCGGCGGCCAGCGCACGCGTGCCTCGTTGGCCTGCGCGATGGTCGGGCGGCCCGAGCTTCTGGTTCTCGACGAACCCACCGTCGGACTCGACCCGGTGCTGCGCGAGGAGCTGTGGACGACGTTCCATCAGATGGCCGCCGACGGGGCAACACTGCTGGTGTCCAGCCACGTGATGGACGAGGCAGGTCGGTGCGACCAGCTGGTGCTCATGCGCGAAGGAAGGTTGCTCGCCGACGCAGCACCGGCCGAGATCCGGCAACGGGCCGGCACCGGCGACCTCGAGCAGGCGTTCCTGCGCCTGATCCGCGCCGAGGAGGTGGCGGCATGAACGGGTCCATCCTGCTCCACACCACCGGGCGCATCCTGCGTCAGCTCGTTCGTGACCACCGTACGGTGGCACTCGTCCTCGCGGTGCCGGCGGTCCTCCTTACGCTCCTCTACTTCATGTTCGAGGCGACACCGTTCGTGTTCGACCGGATCGCGATCGTGATGCTGGGGGTGCTGCCGTTCATCGTCATGTTCTTGATCACGAGCATCGCGATGCTGCGCGAGCGTACGTCGGGAACGCTCGAACGGTTGCTCACCACCCCGCTGGGCAAGCTCGACCTGCTCGCCGGCTACGGGATCGCGTTCGGACTGGCAGCAGCCGCACAGGCCGGTGTCGCGTGCGCGGCTGCGTACTGGCTGTTCGACCTCGACCCTGCCGGCAGCATCTGGCTGGTGGTGCTCGTTGCCGTCGTCAACGCTGTGCTCGGCGTCGCCTTGGGCCTGCTGTGCAGCGCGTTCGCTCGTACGGAGTTCCAGGCGGTGCAGTTCATGCCCGTCGTGGCCCTGCCGCAGGTGTTCCTGTGCGGTCTGCTGGTCCCGCGCGACCAGATGGCCGGCTGGCTGGAGGTGGCGAGCGACTTCCTGCCGCTCACGTACGCCGTGAGCGCGCTGCGGGAGGCCGGCGCCAATCCTGGGGCCACCGACCAGATGTGGGCGGACCTGGCAATCGTCGGTGGGGTGGCTGTCGTCGCGCTCGTGCTCGCGGCCGGTACGCTGCGCCGACGTACCGGATGATCCCGACGCGGGGAAGGCGAACCATGGCCGCAGGCCGCACCGGTCGGCGCCCGGGCGACCCGGCGCTCACCCGGCAGGCAATCCTGGAGGCTGCTCGCACAGCGTTTGCCGACCACGGGTACGAGTCCACCTCGATTCGTCGGGTGGCCGGTGACGCGGACGTCGATCCAGCGCTGGTCCATCACTACTTCGGGAGCAAGGAAGACCTCTTCCTGGCTGCGCTGGACGTGCCGGTGACTCCCGACGAGGTGTTGAGCAGCGCGCTTGCAGGGGGAGCAGACGAGGTCGGCGAGCGCCTGGTGCGCACGTTCCTGTCCATCTGGGACTCCCCACGCGGAGCCGCAGCCGCGGCGATGCTTCGCTCGGCGGTGGCGCACCCCTGGATCGCGAAGCTGCTGCGGGAGTTCATCCTCAACCGGGTGGCCAAGCGCGCGCTGTCCGAGCTCGGCATCAGCGACCAGGTCGAGCTGCGAGCGTCCTTGGTGGCCTCGCAGATGCTCGGCCTGGCGCTGACTCGGCACCTGCTCGACTTCGAGCCGATCGCCTCGGCGCAGGCTGAGACCGTCGTGGCTGCTCTGGCCCCCACGATCCAGCGCTACGTGACGGGCGACATCTCGGCGGAGCCGGCCGCATCGGTCAGACTTCGTCGCTGACACCTGCGTCCAGGACGACCGAGCTGGCGTCGTCCGAGCCGGTTCCAGCGGCTCGCACGACCACGACCGGGCACGCGGCATGGCGTACGCACTGATCGCTCACCGATCCCATCACCAGCCCCCTGAAGCCGCCCATGCCCCGGGGCCCCACCACCAGGAGCTCGGCGGTCGCGGACGCCGCGATCAGGCCGTTCGCGGCGGCTCCGTGGAGGGCACGTCACCTCGACGTTCTCGTGCCCGGCGCGCATCGCTGCAGTGTCAGCCCTGAGCCTCAGGGCGACGGCATCGGCGAAGTCCGCCAGGGGCGGCACGAAGCCCGGAGCCCACGAGGCGGGTCGCGGTGCAGTCGTCATGACCCAGGCGCGCACGATCGTCACCGAGACCCGCCGGTCGACCTCAGCGCGCGAGCGGACTGGTGTGGCGCGGCTCGTACAGGCCGACAACGGCGCCGCTGGGTAGCGTGAGCGTCGTCGCGATCCCGTACCCCTCGTCGGTGACCGCCGAGCTGGGCCGGACCCCGCGCCCGGCTAGCTCGTCGAGTGTCGGCTGCAGGGCATCGCACATGAGGTGGAGAGTCACCTGAGGGTCTGCGTCGGTCGGGTGCACGCCAAGCTCGGTCGGGGGCAGGGCGAAGATCAACCACCCTGGCTCGGAGCCTGGGTCCTCGACATGGGGCCACCCCAGAACGTCGCGCAGGAAGGCCCGGTCGGCCGGCGGGTCGGTGCTGTGCAGGAGGAGGTGGGCGGCGTTGATCATGTGTGCAGTCTGGCACCGCAACCCGGACCCCTGTCCTAACCGGGCGCAGGAGAATCGGGCGCGGGGGTCCGACGTCATACGAGAGGTGCACGAACTGCTGAGCCCGCTCGGCGCTACGCAGCGTGAGCCTCGACGACAGCAGCCGGCGGGGGAGAAGCGGCGCGCCGGCTCCGAGCGTCACCGGGGCCATCGCGAGCCGGATCTCGTGGAGGAGGCCGCGGTCCGCGAACTGGCCGACGAGGTCACCGCCCCCGACGATCCACGGGCTTCGGGGATCCGCGGCAGCTCGCGGTGGGAGAAGACCCAACAGGGGACGTCACCGTAATAGCCGTGCCATCGGTCTGGGTGCTCCATCAGATTGTCGTGCTCGAGCACCCAGGCGTACGTCGTCGCGCCCATCGCCATCGCACCGACGTCGGCGAAGAACCGTCGGAAGGGGTTGTCGTCGGGGTCTCCGGCGACCTGGACCAGCCAGTCGAGCGCGGTGGACCGGACGGGGCTCAGCCGATGGCGCCCAGCGCGAAACCGACGGCATCCGCGCGGTAGCGCAGGTAGCCGCCATGGGTATAACCGAAGTCCCCGGCCTGGCAGACCACGTCGCCGGCGTCGCACCATGCGGCGCTGACACCGGCGATCGGAGCGAGGGCCCCTGCACGGCGGGCGAAGATGCCGTTCTGGTCGACGTCGTACGTCCTGCGGTTGTATCCCTCGTCGCCCTGGAACGACGGGTCACCGAACAGCGCGACGGCGCGGACGCCGTCCGTCACCTCGGCCGGCAGCTGCGTTCCGACCGGGTCGAAGGAGTTGCCGATGACGTGGGCTCCCTGGGAGTAGCCGAGCAGCACGAACTCCTTGCCGGGGCAGGCCGCGGACTCGGTGGTGAGACGTGACTGGAGCGCCGCGCGGCCCTCGTTGAGGCTGTAGAGGTAGTTGAACGTCGCCGGGTAGGGGAGCGCGTACAGGCTGACCGTCTGCGCGGACTGGGCCGCGATGTCGTCAGCCATGGGCTGCAGCAGGTTGCCGAAACCAGGTGCTTCGGTCGTGCCGCGTACCCCGATCACCTCGACGTCAGCACAGCCGTCGGCTGGTGCGGGAGCGGCTGTCGCGCTGGTGGCCGCGAGCCCGGTGCCGAGGGTCGTGGCGGCGACGGCGGCGGCGAGCAGATTCCGGACACGCAGGGACATCGTCGGCCTCTCTAGACGTGTCGGCGGGTCACCGGTGACCTACCCGCCGCAGGCGCAGCCCAACCGCACCGTACGGCCGTTAGATTTGCCGCCGTGCAGATTCGTGAGTACGTCGACAGCGACTGGCCGTCCGTCTGGCCGATCTTCCGCGAGGTGGTCGACGCGGGGGCCTCACCGCCGACGCTCGGCTGAGCCGTGCCCCTGGGATTCGGTGCCCGGTCACGGTGCTGCCCAGCGAACCCTGACGTCAAGGAAGTGCTCGCAGGTACGGTGGCCAACGGCGCGTGCGGGGGACAGGTTGCACCATGGAAATTGACATAATGTTCATTATCGGCGATCTGTGCCGACGAGTCTTGAACACGGGTTCGTTGCTCGCATGGATGTCGGTGGCGGACCCTAGGTTGGGCCCATGAACACCACATCGATTGTCCTGGTTCCCGGTTTCTGGCTCGGCGCGTGGGCGTGGGACGAGGTCGCTGCCGACCTGCGTGCCGACGGTCACGACGTCACGGCCCTGACGCTGCCCGGTCTGGAGTCGGCCGACACCGACCGGTCCTCGATCACGCTCGCCGACCACGTCGACGCGATCTGCGCTGCGGTGACGGCGGCGGGGCATCCGGTCGTGCTTGCCGTGCACAGCGGTGCAGGCGCTCCCGGCTATGCGGTCACCGACCGCATCCCGGAGCAGATCGCGGCGATGGTCCACGTCGACACCGGCCCGGCCACGGGTGCACTCGACCCCGACTTCGACGGTGTCGAGAAGCCGCTGCCCCCGCCGGAGGAGCTCGCGGCGTCGGAGAACCTCGACGGGCTCAGCGAGGAGCAGCTCGAGACCTTCCGGCGGCGGGCCGTCCCCGAGCCGGGTGCCGCGCTCCGCGGGGCCGCAGAGCTGACCAACGACGCGCGCCTCGACGTGCCGAGCACGGTCGTGTGCACGGCGTTCACGTCCGAGCAGTACAAGGATGCCGCCAAGGAGGGCTACTCGTTTCTCGCCGGCCTGGCCGAGCTGCGCGACGTGACCTACGTCGAGCTACCGACCAGCCACTGGCCGATGTGGTCGCGCCCGCAGGAGCTCGCCGCGGTCATCGGCGACGTCGCGCAGGGCGTCTCTCGGGCCTGACTGTGACCGCGTGCGTCACTTCAACGAGTCCAGGACCGAGCGCCCGCGTGGCGACAGCTCGTACCCGATCGGGAGGCTGCGCGTCAGTCCTCGCTCCTTGAGCTTGCGTACGTCGCGCTTGAACTCCCAGCGGTCGCGACCGAGCTGTGCCGCGAGCTCGGTGGAGACCACGCCGGGCTGCTCGGCGATGAGCTGCAGGACCGTCCGAGTCCAGGGCCCGCTGCTGGCAGCTCGGTCAAGGCGTGCCAGCGACGCCTGGACGGTGTCGAGCTCCGCCCCCTCCGCCCGCCGGTCCCCGAGCTCGATCCGGTCGTCCGGGCCGGTGACGCTGAAGGTGACCTGCCACACCTGGGTGGCGCCAGGTGGCTGCGTCCCGCCTCCGACCCGACGGAGCAGCGCCGGCAGGTCGGCCTCACCGCAGGCTCGGGCATCCGCGGACGTGAGGTCCGCGGCCGTGACCTGCTGCACGGTGTGCACGACCAGGCGCAGGCCGAGCACCCGGTGGGCGCCACCGGGCTTGACCTGGGCACGTTTCCAGCGCCGGACCGTCATCGTGATCGAACCGTCCGCCAAGCCCGGCCGTGCGTCGACGCTGAACAGCATCACCGCAGCATAGGAGCCCGACGGCGGTGTTCAGCGTCGCGTCAGCGGCCAGTTGCGATGCTGCCGGTGTCCCCAGGCGGGCTCGACCAGGGGCCCGGGACATGGCAGAGGGAGCAGGGTCATGATGTCCACAACGCTGACGCACTCAACGCGCCGCCGGACGATGTCGGTCCTGGCGGCAACCGCACTCCTGGCGTCCCTCGGTGGGGCCGCCTGGTCGGGCTCGGGATCCGTCCCGGCCGCCTCCGCCGCCGACGGGCGCGTCCAGCCCGGGTGCCGACTGCCCGGACCGTACGAGCTGCCGCACGGGGCCCAGCGGATCGATCTGGACCCGGCCGACTTCTCGTCCCGGATCACCAACCCGTACTGGCCGATGCGGCCGGGCACGACGTGGAAGCTCCGCGAGAGCGACGGCCGCAGCCGGCAGGTCGTGCGCCTGCGGGTCCTGGAACGCACCCGCGAGGTCCGCGGCATCGAGGCGAGAGTGGTCCACGACGTGGTGCGTGAGCGCGGCGAGATCATCGAGAACACGTTCGACTGGTACGCCCAGGACTCCGGCGGTTCGATCTGGTACCTCGGCGAGTTCACGAGGGAGTACGAGGACGGCGTGCCGGTCAACACGGAGGGATCGTGGGAGTACGGCGTCGACGGCGCCCAGGCCGGCGTGATCATCCCGGCCGATCCTCGGCCGGGCTGCCGCTACCGGCAGGAGCACGACGAGGGCGAGGCCGAGGACCGTGGCGCAATTCTGGCCACCCGGGAGGACGTCCAGGTCCCAGCGGGCCGATTCCGCAACGTCCTCACGACCGGAGACTACGTGGGCACCGAACCGTGGGTCGCCGAGCACAAGTTCTTCGCCCGGCAGGTCGGGCCGGTGCTGGTCGCCGGTGTGTCGCCGCGGGCCTCGCGTGAGGTCCTGGTCGAGTCGAGTCGTCCGCGTCGTTAGCCGCCGCCCGGGCTCGGGCCGGGTTCAGTGCACCGAGAAGCCCCCGTCGACGAACAGGGTCGTGCCCGTCACGTACGCCGCTGCCTCGGAGCACAGGAACACCGCGGCTGCGGCGAAGTCGGCCGGGACCCCGTTGCGTCCGGTCATCGAACGCGCCGCCAGGACCTGCTCGCGACCGGGCTCGGCCACGGCCGCTGCCGTCATCGGCGTGACGACGAACCCGGGCACCAGGGTGTTGCTGCACACGCCGGACGCCGACCACGCCTCGGCCTGAGAACGGCTCAGCCCGGCGACCGCGGCCTTGCTGACGCCGTACGCGCCGCTGTTGCCGAAGGCGCTGACCGACTGCTGGGAGCCGACGTTGAGGATGCGACCCCACCCGCGCTCGGCCATCCTCGGGCCGAAGTGCTGTCCCAGCCGGTACGGGGCGGTGGCATTGACCGCCATCAGTGTTGCGTGGTCGTCGTCGGTGAGCTCGGCCATCGGCCGGCGGATGTTGACCCCCGCACAGTTGACGAGGATGTCGATCTCGCCGAACGGATCCGTGCCCTCGCTGCAGAGCCGGTCGACGTCGTCACGATCGGCCAGGTCCACGCCGGCGAAGGCGGCGGTCACCCCGAGGGCATGCAGCCGAGTGACGGCCGCCGCGGAGTCGGCTACTCCGCGGGCGGCCAGCACCACCGACGCGCCGGCCCGGCCGAGCCCCTCGGCGACCCCCAGCCCGATGCCCGAGGTCCCTCCGGTCACCAGCGCAACCCTCCCTCGCAGCCCGAACAGGGTTTCCAGGTAGCTCGACACGCGCACCACCCTAGGGATCCGTAGCCGATGCCCCAGGCTGGGGCCATGAGCGATCCCGCGACTCCGGAGCCCGTGTCGGCTGTGGCCCCTCCCCTGCGTCGGCCCCGCCTGATGCGCCAGGACTGGCGCGACCTCGCCTTCCTGCACTGGGCGGTCGAGCCGGAACTGGTGGCACCCTTCATGCCCCCGGGCGTGCGCCCCGACGTGCACGACGGCGCGACGTACGTCGGGCTGATCCCGTTCCGCATGGTCGACGCAGGTCTGGTTCACGGACCGGCCGTCCCCTGGGCCGGGACATTCCTCGAGACCAACGTGCGGCTGTACTCCGTCGACGACACGGGCCGTCGCGGGATCGTGTTCCTCAGCCTCGACACCGACCGCAGCCTGGTGGTAGCCGGTGCGCGCGCCGTGTTCGGGCTTCCGTACCGGTGGGCCCGGATGCGCCACCACAGCGGCCCTGCCGGAGGCGGGACGGAGCACCGGTACTCCGCGCGGCTGCGGTGGCCGGGATCGGTTGGCGCCCACAGCCGGATCGTGGTCCGGACCTACGACCCCGTCGTCGCGACTGACCTGGACGTGCTCCTGTCCGCCCGCTGGGGCCTGCACGTACGCCACGCGGGCCGCACCTGGTACGTACCGAACGCCCATCCGCCATGGACCTTCCGGCAGGCCGAGCTGCGCGAGCTGGACGACGAGCTGGTGGCATCCGTCGGGTTGCCGGGCCTGTCGGGGCGGCCACCGGATCACGTGGCGTTCAGCGACGGGGTGCACACCGAGTTCGGACCGCCGGTGCCGGCGACGCGGCCTCGCCGGGCGCCGTGAGCACCCGGCACTGTCGGAGGCGTTGGCTAAGGTGAACACATGTTCGATGAGCCGGAGGCAGTGGTGGCAGAGGTGGCGGCGGTGGCCGCCGCCCTGGCCTCGCCCGCCGCTGCGGTCGACGACCACGACCGGATCGAACGCATCCGTGCTCTCGACGTCCTGGCGGCCGGGGCGGCAGCTGCCCGGGCCGCGGTGATCACGGAGTTCGTCGAGTCCCAGCAGGCCGCTCAGCGGGCCGCGGGACGCGACGCCGGGCGATACGGCCGGCGCGAGGTGGGGATCTCCGAGCAGGTCGCCCTCGCCCGTGGGGTGTCGCCGGCGACCGGTGCCCGTCAGGTCATGGCGGCTCGCACGCTGGTCCGGGAGCTACCCCGCACCCACCGGCTGCTGGCCGCGGGACGGATCTCGGAGTGGACCGCCACCCTAGTCGTCAACGGCAGTGCCGGCCTGGACGCCGAGGAC
>JALZKQ010000080.1 GCA_030859165.1 Actinomycetota bacterium | reverse complement strand
CGACTGGCCTGTTCGTCATAGACGGCGTCGGTGTACTCGATCGGGGTCCAGGCGTCCTCGCCGATGGTGGCGATCGTGGCCTTCACCCGCTTGTCCAGGCGGACGGTGACCGAGACATCGGCGCCGGCCCGTAGGGCGGCCCCGACCGTGGCGTGGCCGTAGAACGCCGAGTCGGCACGCACCAACACCTTGGCCGACGACAACGAGCCGACGGTCTTCAGCGCGTCGGCGACCAGCCGTTTCGCACCCCGAGGTGAACCGCACGATCCTTTGCGGAGCCGCTGGGCCACGACCACCGGCGCGGACTGGCCCGTGCTGGCGGTGGCGATCAGGGCGTTGAGGCCGCGGACCCCGGAGTAGCCGTAGCCCGAACCCTGCTTGGAGTAGCCATGGACCTCGATGATCGTGTCGTCGACGTCGACCATCACCGACTCCCCGGTTCCAGCTGCCGGGCCGATCAGGGGTGCCTGTTCGCCCAGCCGGACCAGAAACCGGGACGCGACCGCGTCAAGCTGGCGGACGTGGCCGAAGGTGAACGCCCGCAGGAACGAACCAAGCGTCGAAGGGGCGTAGGCATCGGCGAAGACCCGACCCATCCCGCCGTGACGCAGCAACGCCATGTCGTCGATGCTGTCCGCCCCGGCGACCATCCCCGCGACCAGCGAGGCGACCTTCAACCCCGCGTTCGCACCCTTGTCGGTCGGGACACTCAGATGCTTGTTCGCGAGCTCGGGGAGCCCTGCCGAGGCGGCCAGAGCGAGCACCGGGACCAGCCCGGCCGACGACACCAGATTCGGATCATCGAACACTGCCGACGTCGTGCGAGGAGTATGGCAAAGTTGCATCTACGAGATGCCCTTCGTTCTGGTGGAATTGGGACCTTGAAGAAGTCCGATTTTCCCAGCACGCAAGGGCATTCTCACGTCACGACGCGCTCACACCACCCAGCTCATCGGTGGATCGAGGCTAAGGTCGTGTGCGGCCAGGTACAGACCCCTGCGACGGCTAGTGGCGCTCCTCCAGGCCGACCGCCTCGCGCAGCTTGCGCTCCGCGTTGGCCAGCTCCTCGTCGTCGCGCGCCCGCGACCGCATCAGTGCCGCGAGTGCTTCGGCGATGACGTTGATCTTCTCGGCCGAGGCTTCGTTGGACCGGCGGTTCGCATTCTCCATCAGCACCACCAGCAGCAGCGTGAAGACGCTGGCCACGGTATGGATCGCCACCTGCCACGCCTTCAGGTCCACCCACAGCGGCAGGCTGATGAGCCAGACGATGACGATGCCGAGGCAGGCGAAGAAGAACGGTGCCTGGCTGGCCTGGTGGTGCGCGATCTCGACGAAGCGCTCGAACGGCGAACGGCTGTCGTCCTGCTCCCGGCTGCTTGCTGCCTCGCTGCGGTTGTCCACAGCCGGATGGTAGCGCCGGCGCACCTCTAGGAACTCCGCGGCGGTCGACCACGACGGGTGGCCCTGCTGTCAGCACCGCTGACCGGCGACCTGCGTGCAGGGTTCAGCCAGGCGGGTAGAGGCCGCGCGCACGAGCCGCCACCCGGGTCAGGCCGAGCAGCGCGTTCGTCCACGGCGTCGCGACGCCCACGAACGAGCCGAGTTCGACGGCCGCACCCACGAGGGCGTCGAGCTCGATCGCCCGACCCGCGTCGGCGTCCTGGAGCATCGACGTGCGCACCGCACCGACGGCGCGGGTGACGGCGATCCGGTCCAGCGGGTCCTGCTCGATCGGGCACCCGATCCGCTCGCCGATCGCGCGTGCCTCGCCCATCACCGACACGACGAAGTCCTGCACCAGGTCGTCGTCGAGGATGTGGTCCATGGTCGTCCCGGTCAGCACCGAGATGGGGTTCATCGTGAGGTTGCCCCACAGCTTGAACCACACGTCGGTCTGGATTCGGGCCGACGCCGACACATCGAAGCCGGCGCCGGCCAGCAGGTCCACGAGCCCGGACAGCCGACCGCTCGACGTACCCGACGGCTCCCCGAGGATCAGGCGGTTGCCGCCGCCGCGTACACACTGACCGGGGGCGGACATGCTGGCTGACAGGTGAACGACGCAGCCGACGACGCGCGACGGGTCCAGCGCTGCGGCGAGCCCACCGGTGGCGTCGACCGACCGCAGCCGCACCCCGTCCACAGGGCCGCCCAGCCCGGCGCAGAACCACCAGGGCACGCCGTTCATGGCCGGCACGATCACGGTGTCCGGACCGATCAACGGTGCCAGCCGTGGCGCCAGGTCCGGCAGCGCGGGGGTCTTCACCGCGATGAGCACGACATCGTGTGCGCCGAGCTCGACCGGGTTGTCGCTCGCCCGTACGGGTGCGACGCTCTGCCGACCCTCCTGGCTCAGTCGCCAGCCGTACGAGCGCAAGGCGTCCAGTGTCGACCCGCGGGCCAGGGCCGACGTGCGAACCCCGCCCGCGGCGAGTCGTGCGCCGATCAATGACCCCACCGCGCCAGCGCCGACGATGCACACCCGTGGGCTCATGACGTCCTCTCGTGCCGGTGTCAGCGGCAGCCTGCCACGGTGCGACATCCGGGTGGTGCTCGGTCACCGCACGACCGCCCACGGGTAACCTCGCGCCCATGACCGCGTCGACGACCGAGGCACTGCGGGTCACCGGCGTGGTCCTCCCCGGAGGCGAGCACCAGGACCTGTACGTCGTCGGCGGGCGGATCACGACGCAGGGACAGCCCGGTGCCACCGACATCACCGCCGGACTCGGGCCGTGCTGGATCGTCCCCGGCCTGGTCGATGCACACTGCCACGTCGGGCTCGATGCCCACGGAGCCGTCGACGAGGCGACCCAGCAGGAGCAGGCGCTGGCGGACCGCGACGCCGGCGCACTGCTGCTGCGAGACTGCGGCAGCCCGGCCGACACCCGCTGGATCGACGATCGCGACGACCTACCACGTATCATCCGCGCGGGTCGCCACATCGCCCGCACCCGTCGCTACATCCGCAACTTCGCACACGAGATCGAGCCGGAGGACCTGCCCGCCTACATCGCGCGCGAGGCGCGACGCAGCGACGGCTGGGTGAAGTTTGTCGGCGACTGGATCGAACGCGACACCGGTGAGCTCGCCCCGAGCTTCCCCGCGGACGCCGTCAAGGCCGCCATCGAGGCGGCGCACGCCCACGGTGCACGCGTCACCTCGCACGTGTTCGGACAGGCCGCCCTGCCCGACCTCATCGCCGCCGGCATCGACTGCATCGAGCACGGCACCGGTCTGTCCACCAAGCTGGTCGAGGAGATGGCCATCAAACGGGTGGCGCTCGTGCCCACCGTCACCAACCTGGAGAACTTCCCGGTGTTCGCCGAACAGGGTGAGTCGAAGTTCCCGGCGTACGCGGCGCACATGCGTGAGCTGTTCGCCCGGCGCCACGAGACCATCGGTGCCGCGTACGAGGCTGGCGTGCAGATCTACGCCGGTACGGATGCGGGCGGCTCCCTGCCGCACGGGCTGATCGCGCGCGAGGTCGCGGGCCTGGCGTCCTACGGGCTGAGCAGCTTCGACGCGGTCGGTGCGGCGTCCTGGCGCGCTCGGGAGTGGCTCGGTGTCGATCCGAGGCTCACCGAAGGGGCGCGCGCCGACTTCTGCGTGTACGACGCGGACCCGCTGGCCGATGTGGGAGTGCTGGCCGCTCCCCGGCGGATCGTCCTCCGGGGCCGGATCGTCGCCTGAACATCCACGCCGAGATCCGATCCGATGGTCATGCGCGCACAGTGGGACGACCAGCAACTCGGATCTCGGCGTGCGTGAGACTGGTCGCAGACACTCCCCGACGGAAGGTGGCGCAACGTGGTTCGCAGCGGTGGTGACTGGGTCTCCCAGTTCGCCGACCAGGTGATCGCACGCTCAGCCGGGAGGCCGTCGGACCAGCCAGTCGTGTGCGCGTCCGGGCTCAGCCCGTCCGGGCCCATCCACCTGGGCAACCTGCGGGAGGTGATGACCCCGCACCTGGTCGCCGACGAGATCCGCCGCCGCGGCTACGACTGCGTCCACCTGGTGTCCTGGGACGACTACGACCGCTTCCGCAAGGTACCGGCCGGTGTGGATCCCGCCTGGGAGCAGCACATCGGAAAGCCTCTGTCATCTGTCCCTGCGCCGCGGGGCAGTCCGTACGACACCTGGGCCGAGCACTTCAAGGCGCCGATGCTGGAGGCCCTGGACGCACTGGGCATCGAGTTCCGCGGCGTCAGCCAGACCGAGCAGTACACGTCGGGTGCCTACCGGGAGCAGATCCTGCTCGCGATGCGCGAGCGCGAGCGGATCGACGCCATTCTGGGCCGCTACCGCACGAGGCCGAAGCCGGCCGACTCCCAGCGAGCGTCCAACGACGCCGACGACGCGGCGGCGCTCGCCGCGGCCGAGGGGTCGGGGGCGGCGAGCGAGGACGACGGCGCTGCGGCCAATGGCTACTTCCCGTACAAGCCCTACTGCTCGGTCTGCGAGCGCGACCTGACCACCGTCACCTCCTACGACGACGAGAGCACCCGGCTGTCGTACAGCTGCGCCTGTGGGCACGCCGAGACGGTGCGGCTGTCCGCGTACGACCGCGGCAAGCTGGTGTGGAAGGTCGACTGGCCGATGCGCTGGGCCCACGAGGGTGTCGACTTCGAGCCGTCCGGTGTCGACCACACCTCGCCAGGCTCCTCCTTCGTCGTCGGCGGGCAGATCGTCGAGGAGGTCTTCGGCGCTGCGCAGCCGGTCGGCCCGATGTACGCCTTCGTCGGGATCAGCGGGATGGCCAAGATGAGCAGCTCGCGCGGCGGGGTGCCGATCCCGGCCGACGCGCTGCAGATCATGGAGGCTCCGCTGCTGCGTTGGTTGTACGCCCGGCGCAAGCCGCAGCAGTCGTTCACCATCGCCTTCGACCAGGAGATCCAGCGCCTGTACGACGAGTGGGACGCGCTGGGGCGCAAGATCGTTGCCGGCACCGCCGGGCAGACCGAAGCCGTTGCGTACGACCGGGCGGTCCGAACCGCGCAAGGCCCGCTGCCGAGCACGCCCCGTCCGCTGCCGTACCGGATGCTCGCCTCCATCGTGGACGTCACCACCGGCCACGACGAGCAGGTGTTGCGCATCCTGGGCCAGGTCGATGCCGACCACCCGGTGACGTCCCTCGAGCAGATCCAGCCCCGCCTGGGTCGCGCGGCGTACTGGGTCCGGACCCAGGTGCCGGCCGAGCAACGCACGCACGTGCGTGTGGAGCCCGACATCGAGCTGCTCGCCTCGTTGGCCGACACCGAGCGTGAGTCCCTGGCGCTGCTGCTCGCGGGGATGGACGAGCACTGGTCGCTTGAGGGCCTGACGACGTTGCTGTACGGCGTGCCCAAGCAGCAGGCGGGACTGGCCATGGACGTCGCGCCGACCCCGGAGCTGAGGTCGGCGCAGCGCACCTTCTTCGTGCTGCTCTACCGGCTGCTGCTCGGCAGCGACACGGGACCGCGGCTGCCGACACTGCTGCTGGCGGTGGGCGCCGAACGGGTGCGCCGGCTGGTGGGCGGCTGAGTGCACTGCAGCGCGGCTCGATTTCATCGCTCGGGTCCGGGTCTGGCAGAATGGCCGGTCGAGTCCGGTGCGGCAGTCCCTCTCAACTGCAGCCCTGGATCCACGGGCCCGACCACCTGCTCCCCACGCAGGCCGGACCAGCCCACCACCCCAAGGACATCAAGAGGAGTCACCACACCCGTGGCCGTCAAGATTCGTTTGAAGCGGATGGGCAAGATCCGTCAGCCGTACTACCGCATCGTCGTCGCCGACTCGCGCACCAAGCGTGATGGACGCGTGATCGAGGAGATCGGCAAGTACCACCCGAAGCAGGACCCCTCGATCATCGAGGTCGACTCCGAGCGGGCCCAGCACTGGTTGTCGGTCGGTGCGCAGCCGAGCGAGCCCGTCGCAGCCCTGCTCAAGCTCACGGGTGACTGGCAGAAGTTCAAAGGCGAGGCGGCTCCTGGTCCGATGTTGCTGGCCGAGGCCAAGCGCACCAAGCAAGACCGGTACAACGAAGCGGTCAAGGGCCTGGACACCGAGCCGAAGAGTGAGCCCGTGACCGCGCGGAGCCCCAGGAAGAAGGCCGCGGAGCCCGCGGCCGCAGAGCCCGAAGCCACAGCGCCCCCGGCCAAGCAGCCCTCGGCCAAGCAGCCCTCGGCCAAGCAGCCCTCGGTGGAGGACACCGCGGCCGAGGACACCACCGCCAAGCAGCCCGCGGTGGAGGACACCGCGGCCGAGCAGCCGCAGGACGAGCCCGAGGCCGAGGCGCCTGCGAAGGGTGAGTCGGCCGAGAAGACCGGAGCCTGAGCGCCATGGTGGCCGACGCGATCGAACACCTGGTGCGCGGCATCGTCGACAACCCCGACGACGTCACCGTCCGGGCGAAGTCGCGCGGACGGGGCCAGATGTACGAGGTCCGCGTCAACCCGGAGGATCTCGGCAAGGTCATCGGCCGTGCCGGTCGCACGGCCACCGCGATCCGAACCGTCGTGTCCGCCCTGGCCGGCATTGAGGGCGCGCGGGTCGACTTCGTCGACGTTGACCGCCGGTAGCACTACGCACCGCACGGCAGCGCATCGGTTTACCAGGGTCCCCTGGTAAACCGTACTGCCCATGGGTTGCAACCCATGGGCAGTGACAACATGCCATGGGGAGTCGACACTCGTGTGGCGGGTGTGACGAGGAGCAGCGATGGAGGTAGTCGTCGGGCGGGTGGGGCGTGCCCACGGCATCCGCGGCGAGGTCGGGGTGGAGGTCCGCACCGACGAGCCCGAGCGGCGGTTCGTCGTCGGCGCGACGCTGCTGACCGATCCGGGGTCGCGACCGTTGACCGTACGCAGCAGCCGTGCCCACCAGCAGCGACGGCTGGTCGCCTTCGAGCAGGTCTCGGACCGTGCCGCCGCGGAGGCGCTGCACGGCTTGCTGCTTGTCGTGACCGTGCCGGACGACGAGCGCCCGCGAGACCCCGAGGAGTTCTACGACCGGCAGCTGGTCGGGCTCGAGGTCCGCCCGCTGCCGGAGGCCGGGGGCGATCCCGGTGACGCGCTCGGGAGGGTCCGCGAGGTGCTGCACCTGCCGGTCCAGGACGTGTTGGCGTGTGAGCTGGAGGACGGGCGCGAGGTGCTCGTGCCGTTCGTGGCCGAGCTGGTGCCCGCGGTGGACGTCTCGGGTGGCTGGGTCGGCGTGGCCGACGTGCCGGGGCTGCTGAGACCGGACGAGGATGCCGGACAGTGAGGACGCCGTGCGCATCGACGTCGTGACGATCTTTCCCGGCTACCTCGCCCCGCTGGAGCTCTCGCTGCCCGGCAGGGCACGTAGCGCCGGCCTGGTCGACCTGCGCGTGCACGATCTGCGCCGGTGGACGTACGACCGGCACCGTACCGTGGACGACACGCCGTACGGCGGGGGAGCCGGCATGGTGATGCGCCCGGAGCCCTGGGGCGATGCACTGGACGAGCTGGCGCCCCCAGCGGGTACGAGCAGGCCCACGCTGCTGGTGCCGACGCCGGCCGGCGTACCGTTCCGGCAGGCCGACGCCGAACGGCTCGCTGCCCTTCCGTGGCTGGTGGTCGCCTGCGGCCGCTACGAGGGCATCGATCAGCGGGTGGTCGAGCACGCGGCCACCCGGATGCCGGTCGAGGAGGTGTCGGTCGGCGACTACGTCCTCAACGGCGGGGAGGCTGCGGCGCTGGTCGTCATCGAGGCTGTCGTCCGACTGCTCCCGGGCTTCCTGGGCAACCCCGGATCCCTCGCGGTGGAGTCGCATGGAAACGGCGGGCTCCTGGAGAGTCCCGTCTACACCAAGCCTGCCTCGTGGCGCGGCCTGGACGTCCCGGACGTGCTGTTGTCGGGTCATCACGGCAACGTCGAGCGGTGGCGGCGCGAGCAGTCGCTCGAGCGCACCCGCAAGCGTCGCCCCGACCTGCTGGAGTGACCCCTGCTCGGCGCATGAGCAGGGACGATTTCGCCGGTCGGTGAAGCATCTGGCAGACTTGCCGGTCGGCGCCTGGCCGACGCATCTGCCACAGGGGACGCGATCGTGACGACCAGGACGCCACCACTCGTGCACAACCGATTCCGTGGTGACCTGTGGCACCGACGAGGAAGGCAAGCAGCCATCATGGCCAACATCATCGACGACCTGGCGAGCGCGACCGCGCGGACCGACATCCCGGAGTTCCGCGCCGGCGACAACCTCAAGGTGCACGTACGTGTCATCGAGGGCACACGCTCGCGGGTACAGGTCTTCCAAGGTGTCTGCATCCGCATCCAGGGTTCCGGCATCGGCCGCACCTTCACCGTCCGCAAGATCTCCTTCGGCGTGGGTGTGGAGCGCACGTTCCCGCTGCACACGCCGATCATCGAGAGGATCGAGGTCGTCACCCGCGGCGACGTCCGGCGTGCCAAGCTGTACTACCTGCGCAACCTGCGTGGCAAGGCGGCCAAGATCAAGGAGAAGCGCGACGTCGTCCCGTCCCGCTGACCACCGGCAGGTTAGGCTCGCGCAGTGACCAGGGATGACGACGTTGACCGCGGTGCGGGCCCCGAGGCCGCACCGCGGTCGTCTGTTTCCCGAGCCGATGAGAGCGGCGCCGTGAGCCCGCCGCCGCCCGGTGCGCACCCCGGTGTACGAGGTGATCCCGGCCCCGTCGCTGCGGCTCCCGGTCCGGCCGATGCCTCCCGGCACCGCAAGAAGAAGAAGAAGGCCCTGCCGTTGTGGCAGGAGGTCCTCGTGCTACTGGTGTCCGCCTTCGTGCTCGCAATCATCGTCAAGACGTTCTTCCTTCAGGCGTTCTACATCCCGTCGTCGTCGATGGAGCCGACGCTGCTGGTGGACGACAAGATCCTCGTCCAGAAGGTCTCGTACTGGGCCGGCGACGTCCAGCGCGGCGACGTCGTCGTCTTCGACGACCCGGGCGGGTGGCTGTTTCGGGGACAGGAGTCCGTGCCGCGCAGCGCGGTGCAGCGTGGGCTCGAGCTGGTCGGGCTCTACCCGAGCGGTGGTCACCTGGTCAAGCGCGTGATCGGTGTGAGCGGCGACCAGGTGCGCTGCTGCAATGCCGAGAACCAGATCGTCGTCAACGGGGAGCCGCTCGAGGAGTCCTACCTACCGCAGGAGACGGTCAACCAGGGGCGCTACAACGTCTCGGTCCCCCCGGACTCGCTGTGGGTGCTGGGCGACAACCGCGCCAACTCCCAGGACTCCCAGGCACACACCGGCGGGCCCGGTGGTGGATTCGTGTCGACCGACGCGGTGGTGGGCAAGGTGTGGAGCGTCGTATGGCCGGCGTCGCGCGCCCAGCTGCTCGACCGGCCCGAGGTCTATGAGGCCGTGGCGCTGGACGAGGGTCAGTAGTGGCGGTACCCGACCGCCCGGAGGACCGAGGTGCGGGGGCCACGGAGCCGTTGCAGCCGCCGGAGACCGACGACGACGAACGCCTGCTCGACCGCTTCGAGGAGCAGCCGCGGAGCCGGGCGCTGCACCTGATGCGCGACGCCGCCTTCGTGGTCGCGGTGGCCATCGTCGTGTCGGCGTTGCTGCGGGCCTTCGTCCTGCAGGCGTTCATGGTCCCCACCGGCTCCATGGAGAGGACCATCGGCACGGACCAACGCATTCTGGTGACCAAGTTCGGTGAGATCGAGCGAGGACAGATCGTGGTCTTCCAGGACCCGAGTGACTGGATCACCCTGCAGGCCGGCACCACTGAGCCGCCCGGTCCGATCCGTTCCGGCCTCGAGTGGGTCGGCCTGCTGCCCTCGTCGGCCGACGACCATCTGGTCAAGCGGGTGGTGGGCATGCCCGGTGATCGGGTCGTGTGCTGCGACAACCGAGGGCGGGTCAGCGTCAACGGGCAGGCCCTGAAAGAGGATTCGTACCTGTTTCCCGGTGACGAAGCGTCCGAGGCGGTCTTCGACGTGACGGTGCCCCGGGGCGCCATGTGGGTGATGGGAGACCACCGCTCCGACTCCGGTGACTCGCGCTGCCATCTCGCAGACGGCACGGCGTTCGTACCCCTCGACCTGGTGACCGGACGCGCCGTCGCCACCATCTGGCCCTTCGAGGACCTGGCGACGCTCGGCGTGCCGCAGACCTACACCGGCGTCCCCACCCCGAGCAACGTGCCCGCCGACCCGGTCGTGACGACCCCGAGCGACTGCGTGCTGGTGCCATGACGGTGTTTCCCCGTGGCGCGACCGTACGCCGGGACGCCGGGCTGTACGGCTACGAGCGTGCCCTGGCCCGGACCGGGCTGGTACCGGTCGCCGGGGTGGACGAGGCTGGGCGTGGCGCCTGTGCCGGTCCCCTCGTCGCAGCGGCGGTGGTCCTGCCCCCGGGGCGTCGCGGTGAGGTGCCGGGGCTGGCTGACTCCAAGCTGCTGTCGGCTCGTCAGCGTGAGGCCTGCTACGACGTCGTGGTGGTTCGCGCACTGGCCTGGTCGGTGGTCGTCGTCTCTGCCGACGACTGTGACCGGCTAGGCATGCACGTGGCCAACATCGCGGCACTGCGCCGGGCCATCGCCCGCCTGTCGGTGCGTCCGGCGTTCGTCCTCACCGACGGCTTCCCGGTGGACGGTCTCGGTGCGCAGGGCCTCGCGGTGTGGAAGGGCGACCGGGTGTCAGCCTCCATCGCGGCAGCGTCGATCGTTGCCAAGGTCACCCGGGACGCCATGATGTGCGACCTGCACGAGCGCTACCCGGCGTACTCCTTCGACGTGCACAAGGGCTACGTCACCCGGCTGCACGAGACGCGACTGGCCGAGCACGGGCCGTGCGAGGAGCACCGGCAGCGCTTCGTCAACGTACGAGAGGCTGATCGTGTCTGTGCAGAGAGGAGCGTGGGCCGTGAGTGCTGAGGACCTGGAGAAGTACGAGGCCGAGATGGAGCTCGCGATGTACCGCGAGTATCGGGACGTCGTCGGCATCTTCAAGTACGTCGTCGAGACCGACCGTCGGTTCTACCTGTGCAATGCGGTAGACGTGAAGGTGCGGGCGGACAGCGGCGACGCGTACTTCGAGGTGACCATGAACGACGCCTGGGTCTGGGACATGTACCGGCCGGCGCGGTTCGCCAAGAACGTCAAGGTGCTGACCTTCAAGGATGTCAACGTCGAGGAACTCAATCCCTCTGACATCGAGCTCCCCAAAGCCTGAGCTCGACCGCTGACGTCGAGGCGTTCTCCACAGATCCTGTCTCGCCGCCCCACCGACTTCCTCCGGCGGCAACAGTGCGGGTGGAGGTGGTGGGCATGGTCGCAGCCACGAGCGCTCGCACGAGCGTCGGTCGCTGGGGCGAGGACCTCGTCGCGACGTACCTCGTCGAGCGCGGCATGGTCATCGTCGAGCGCAACTGGCGCTGTCCTATCGGAGAGGTCGACATCGTCGCGCTGCACGAGCAGACCCTGGTGCTGGTCGAGGTCAAGACGCGGACCAGCCAGCGCTTCGGCTCGCCCGTCGAAGCGGTGACTGCGACCAAGCTGGCGCGGCTGCGCAGGCTCGCCGCTCAATGGCTGCGCGACCACGCGCTTCGGCCCGACCGCGTGCGCATCGACGTCGTCGGCGTGCTGATCCCTCATCGCGGTCCTGCGCAGATCGACCATCGCGAAGGCGTGGCCTGACGTGGTGGACCCCGGTCTGGCCACGACGTTCTCGGTGGCGCTCAACGGCGTGCACGGCGAGGTGGTCGAGGTCCAGGCGACGATCACCTCGGGCCTGCCCCGCACCACTCTGGCGGGACTGCCCGACGTCGCAGTCACCGAGGCCCGCCACCGCTGCCGCGCGGCGGTCGTCAACTCCGGGCTGAAGTGGCCCGAGCAGGTGCTCGTGGTCGGACTCTTCCCGGCCTCGCTGCCCAAGACCGGGACCATGTACGACCTCGGCATCGCGCTGGCGACGCTGGCAGCCGCCGGGCGGCTGCGCGCCGGTGACATCGCGTCGACCGTGATGCTCGGCGAGCTTGCACTCGACGGCCGGGTCAGGTCCCTGCCCGGCATCCTCCCGGCCACCTTGGCGGCGCAGCAGCAGGGCGTCCGTCGGGTCATGGTCCCGGCTGCGAACGCGGCGGAGGCGCAGATCGTGCCGGACATGGAGGTGGTGGCCGTCCGGTCGCTGCGGCACGCCGTCGCGATGCTGTGCGGCGAGGAGGTTCCGGACGAGCCGGAGGGCTTCGTCCTGCTCGAGGCCCGTCAGACGTGGGCCAGCCTGCGGTGCGTCGACGATCTCGATCTCGCCGACGTGCTCGGCCAGGTCGAGGCCCGCCACTGCGTCGAGGCCGCGGCCGCCGGCGGGCACCATCTGCTGCTGGAGGGGCCACCGGGAGCCGGCAAGACGATGCTGGCCGAGCGACTTCCCGGGCTGCTGCCCGATCTCGTGCTCGAGGAGTCCCTGGAGGTCAGCGGCATCCACTCGGTCGCCGGGCTGCTCAGCCCGCATGCACCACTGATCGTGCGACCACCCTTCCTCGACCCCCATCACACGGCCAGCTCACCGGCGATCGTCGGCGGCGGCGGCAAGGTGCTGCGTCCGGGAGCGTTGTCGCTCGCGCACCGCGGCGTGCTGTTCATGGACGAGGCACCGGAGTTCCAGGCCCGGATCATGGAGGCGGTGCGGCAGCCGCTGGAGAGCCGGCAGATCACCATCAGCCGGTCGGAGCGCTCAGCGGTGTTCCCCGCCGCCTTCCAGCTGGTGCTAGCCGCCAACCCGTGCCCATGCGGGTACGACTGGTCCACCAGTGACCGGTGCGAGTGCTCGCCCGCGGCCAAACGTCGCTACCGGGACCGCATCTCCGGGCCGGTGCGCGACCGTATCGACATCCACCGCAGGGTCAGCCCACCACGCCGCCAGGAGCTGCACGACGACCTGCTGGTGGCCGAGACGACGGCAACCGTGGCGGCTCGGGTCCGTGCCGCCCGCGCACGTCAGGCACACCGCTACCGCGGCACCCGCTGGCTGCGCAACGCCGAGGTCCCCGGCCCGGCGCTGCGCAGCCGCTGGCGGGTGCGGGCCAGACGGGCGGCCGACCTGGAGGAACAGCTGGCCCAGGGACGTCTCAGCGCGCGGGGGGTGGATCGCATCCTGCGCCTGTGCTGGACGCTGGCCGACCTCGCCGGACGCGCCGAGCCCGACGACGGGGACGTCGAGATGGCAGCCGGCATGCACGGCGCCCAGGCGTTGCGGCTGGACTCCTGGCAGCGCGAGCGTGACGTGCGCACGACATCGCGTACTGCCGCCGACCTCGACGCCGTCGGTCGAACGTGAGCGAGCACGAACCGCTGGGGGACTGCGTCGGTCAGGGCCCATCGACCGGCACGCTGGAGGACGCCCAGGCACGACTCGAGCTGTCGCTCATGACCGAACCGGGTGACCCACGTCTGGCGGCCCTCGTGGAGGCGCTCGGCGCCGTGCAGACCCGTCACGTCGTCCTCGAGGGGCACTCCGCGCTCGGCGATGCCGGCCAGCGTTGGGGGATCCGGTTGCGGGAGCACGCCATCCCTCTGGCCGTGCAGCTGCTCGAACGCCACCCCGTCTCGAGGTCCGGCACCGACCGGGTCGTCATGCGCTGGGTATGCCCAGGCTCGCCGGAGTGGGCCGTCCAGCTCGAGGACCTCAGCCATGTCGATGCGCTGCAGCGGATCGCCGGTCCACCGCTCGGGTTGTGGGTGCGGGGCCCCCTCGACCTCACCGTCGCAGCCGACTCGGTGGCAATCGTCGGCGCTCGTGCTGCCACCTCCTACGGCGAGCAGGTCGCGGGTGACCTCGCCGCGCACTGCGTCAGCCACGGATTCGGTGTCGTCTCGGGCGCGGCGTTCGGGATCGACGCAGCGGCGCACCGCGGAGCGATGGCCATGGGTGGTGCGACGGTGGCGGTGCTCGCCTCCGGCGCCGACGTCGCCTACCCGCGGGCCCACACCGCCATGCTCGACCGGATCGGCGAAACCGGGCTCGTCCTGAGCGAGGTGGCGCCCGGTTCGACGCCGACCAAGATGCGCTTTCTCGCCCGCAACCGCCTCATCGCAGCACTGAGCCGCGGCGCAGTGATCGTGGAGGCGGCCCACCGCAGCGGTGCCCTTAACACGCTGAACTGGGCGGGTCGGCTTGGACGCGTGACCATGGGGGTGCCGGGGCCGGTGACCTCGTCCTCCTCGGCAGGGGTCCACCAGCTGTTGCGTGAGGGTGGCAGCGTCCTGGTCACCCGTGGGGACGAGCTGCTCGAGGCCGTGGGCGCTATCGGGCGGCACCCTGCTGAGGTGCGGCGTGGCCCTGAGCGCGTGCTCGACCCCTTGGCCCACGACGCGCAGGCGGTGCTCGAGGTGTTGCAGCCCCGAGCCTCCTTGGGGGTTGCCACCGTGGCCACCCGGGCCGAGCTGGGCGTCCAGGAGGCACTGCGCACCTTGTCGGGCCTGCTCGCGTCGGGACTCGCCGAGCGGACCGACGACGGGTGGCGGCTGACCAGGTCGGCGCACGAGCGGCTGCGTCGTCCGCGCGGGGATCGCGACGGCGCGCCGACTTGAACACCGACCCAGCCTGGCCCCATGGTGCGAGTGTGGGTGACACGGGGGCGGCGTCCGAGCCGGGATGGCCGGACGTACTCGCGCAGTATCGACGCCACCTGTGTGGTGAGCGTGATCTGGCCGACCACACCGTGCGTGCCTACCTGAGCGACCTGGAGTCCCTCGCCGGCCACGCCCTGGCCATGGGTTCTCGCGGACCTGCCGACCTGACACTGCCGGTGCTGCGCAGCTGGTTGGCCAACCAGCAGACCCGGGGCCGGGCCCGCACGACCCTCGCCCGGCGAGCTACCGCCGTGCGCGTCTTCACCCGGTGGCTGGTGCGTACCGGACGCACGGCGGAGGATGCCGGAGCGATGCTCGCCTCACCGAAGCAGCATCGGACCTTGCCGGCCACGCTGGCCCGGGAGGAGGTTCGGGCTCTGCTCGACGCCACGACCAGCTCCGCCGTACGTCAGGGCCCGGTCGGTCTGCGTGACGCCGCCCTGCTCGAGCTGCTGTACGCCAGCGGTGCCCGCGTCGGTGAAGTCGCCGGCCTCGACGTCGACGACATCGACCGCGAGCGCAACGTCGCGCGCGTGCGGGGCAAGGGCGGCAAACAACGATCGGTGCCGTTCGGCAACCCGGCGGCACGCGCGCTGGACACCTGGATCACCGCTGGACGCCCGCCGCTGGTTCGACACGGGAGTGGCGCGGCCCTGTTCCTCGGCCAGCAGGGAGGCCGCATCGACCAGCGAGCGATCCGCACCGTCGTGCACCGCCGGTTGGCTGACGTGCCCGGCGCCCCGGACCTCGGTCCCCACGGCTTGCGTCACACGGCGGCCACTCACCTGCTCGAGGGTGGAGCCGATCTGCGCAGCGTGCAGGAGATCCTGGGCCATGCCTCTCTGGCTTCGACGCAGGTCTACACGCATGTCAGCAGCGAGCGTCTGCGTCAGGCGTACACACTGGCCCACCCCCGTGCCTGAGGTCGCTGGACGAGCGGCAGTCCGGACGCACGCGCCCGCCCCCGCGCCAGACGGGTCGCCTCGAGGCCGTTCATGACGACGACCACGACGGTCGACGCCAGCATGGCTGTCGGACCCGGTGCGAGGGACGGCGGCGGCGTCAGGATGGGCGTGTGGTACCGGGCCGGCGGATCGGGCGACGCGGGCACCGGCATCGCCGTGTCGCGCGGCAGCAACCGCACCGGCCCGCCACCGAGCAGGTGCAGCGGATCCAGATAGGTGTCGTCCATCCGGCGTCCGAGGTGCAGGCAGGCGAAAGGCAGGCAGTGCCCGGCCATGAGGACCAGCGTGCCGATGGGTTGGCCCGTCATCACCTGGTCACCACGACGGACACCGGCCACCACCGGCTCGTACGTCGAGCGCTCCTGCCCGTGATCCACGACGACCACCGGCTTGCCGGCCACCTGACCGGCGAACGACACGGTGCCTGCGGCTGTCGCGTGGACGGACTGTCCGGGGTGGCCGAGCAGGTCCACTCCGAGGTGGCCGGGGCCGTACGGGGTCGACGGTGGGTCGAAGTACGCCGTTACCTCCGGCGCCGGCTGCAGCGGCCACGTCCATGACTGCGCCTGCTGCGTCGCACCCGACGACGTGGGGGAGCCTGCGAACGCGTCGAGACTCAGGCCGAGGAGCAGCAGCACAGCGGCGAGACACGCGGCGGGAGTGTGGCGGATCGTCATGCCTGCAGGGTTGTCGTCGGGCCGGTGCCGTGGTGGTGGCAGGCGGCGTTCTGTGGACGGCGACGGCAGGGCACGGTGGTCGCGGCCCGTGCTGACCGGCGGGGGCGTCTTACACCCCATGGCAAGTGCTCACCTCCCATGGGTTGCAACCCATGGGAGGTGCGGATTACCAGGGGACCCTGGTAAACCGAGGGCAGGTGGGGCAGGCGGGGCAGGCGGGACAGCAAAGCGCGGAGGCGTCCACTGGCTGGCGCCCGGCGGACGCGCTTGGTCTACACTGGGCGCAGCACCTGCCCTGGGCAGGTGACTTCACGCGCCCGATTCCACCTTCGGGTGGGGCGCGACCCGTGGTCCCCATGCGACGCCGTGTTGTCGACCGGGATGGGTCTGCGTCCGGGCGCCAGGGCACCGGCATCCGTCGATGCGTCAACCACAGCACGCCGACCGGCGTGCGCGAGCGAGGAGTACCACCATGGCCGTCGTCACGATGCGCCAGCTGCTCGAAAGCGGCGTCCACTTCGGGCACCAGACCCGTCGCTGGAACCCCAAGATGAAGCGATTCATCTTCACCGAGCGCAACGGCATCTACATCATCGACCTCCAGCAGTCGCTGGCCTACATCGACAACGCCTTCGCGTTCGTCAAGCAGACCGTGGGCCGCGGCGGCAACGTGCTGTTCGTCGGAACCAAGAAGCAGGCCCAGGAGGCCATCTCCGAGCAGGCCACGCGGGTGGGCCAGCCGTACGTCAACCAACGCTGGCTCGGTGGCATGCTCACCAACTTCCAGACGGTGCACGAGCGGCTCAAGCGGCTCAAGGAGCTGGACGAGGTCGACTTCGACGACGTCGCCGGCTCCGGGCGTACGAAGAAGGAACTGCTGCAGATGAAGCGCGAGCGCGACAAGCTCGAGCGCAGCCTCGGCGGTATCCGCGAGATGGGCAAGACGCCGTCGGCGGTGTGGATCGTCGACACCAAGAAGGAGCACCTGGCCGTGCAGGAGGCCAGGAAGCTCAAGATCCCGATCATCGCGATTCTCGACACCAACTGCGACCCCGACGACGTGGACTTCCCGATCCCGGGAAACGACGACGCCATTCGTTCGGTGACGCTGCTGACCCGCGTGCTCGCCGACGCCGTGGCCGAGGGCCTGCTGTCTCGTGGTGGGGCCAAGAGCGGCGACGAGGCTCCCGGCTCCGAGCTCGGTGCCGAGGAGCCGCTGGCTGAGTGGGAGCGCGAGCTCTACAGCGGTGAGTCTGCCGAGCAGGCGGCCGCTGCCGCCCCGGCTGCCGAGGTGACCGGCGTCGCCGACGCGGCCACCGGGGTCCCGGCGGTCACCGAGGCGGTTGACGCCGATGCCACCGAGGCTCCGGCCGAGGCGAGCGCCCCGAGCACCGACGCCGAAGCACAGGCCGACGTCGACGCCGAGGCCCCGACCGAGGCTCCCGAGGCGATCCCCGCCGGGGCCGAGGCGCCCGCGGTGGACGCGAAGGCCTGACCAGTACGACGACCCGCGCAGGGTCGATCCTTTCGACCC
>JALZKQ010000103.1 GCA_030859165.1 Actinomycetota bacterium | reverse complement strand
GGCCGTGCGGGGCCGCACCAGGATGTCGTCGACCACGTCCCCGACGACCAGGATGCGACTCACCGCGGCAGCGCCGTCCACGCCCGCGCGATCTGCCCGGCCACCCGTACGTTGTTGGCGGCGATGTCCAGGTTGACCTCGAGGCTGCGTCCACCGGTCTGCTCGACCATGGACGCCAGCAGGTACGGGCTGACCTGCTTGCCGCGCAGACCCTGCTCGTCGGCGGCTGCCAGCGCCCGGGCGAGAGCCACGTCGTGCAGCTCTGGATCGAGCTGCTGCTGCACGGGGACCGGGTTCGCGACGACGATGGCGCCGGGGAGGCCCAGCTCGTCGCCGGCCGCCATGACCCGCGCCACCGTCGCGGCATCCGGCACCGACCAGTCGAGCTTGTACCCGGAGTCGCTCACCCAGAAACTCGGGAACGACCGGGTGCCGTAGCCGAGGACGGTGATGCCGAGGGTCTCCATCCGCTCCAGCGTGGCGGCGACGTCGAGGATCGACTTGACGCCCGCCGAGACCACGGTGATCGGCGTCACCGCCAGCGTCGGCAGGTCCGCGGACTCGTCGAACGTCCGGGACGCCAGGCGGTGGACGCCACCGAGCCCGCCGGTGGCGAAGACCCGGATCCCCGCCCGCGCTGCGAGGTACGAGGTCGCGGCGACCGTGGTGGCGCCGCTGCTGTGGGTGGCGAGTGCCACCGGTAGGTCGCGGACACTGACCTTGACCACGTCGTCGTCGCTCGCGATCCTGACCAGCTGCTCGTCGGACAGGCCGATGCACACCTCGCCGTCGATCAACGCGATCGTCGCCGGGGTGACGCCGACGCCGGTGAGCTGGGCCTCGAAGGAGCGGGCGGCCCGAAGATTGCGGGGGCGCGGCAGGCCATGGGAGATGATCGTTGACTCCAGGGCCACCACCGGCGCGCCTGCGGCCAACGCCGCAGCGACCGGTCCGGCCACGCGTGTCCCCATCCGCGCAGCGTACGAGATGCGCACATGACGCCGTACGACATCGTTTCGACGTCAGTTGTGCTTGACATAGGCGTCACAGTGACACCATAGTGACGTCATGGAACTGACGCCGTACGTGGAGAGCCTCCGCAACGACCTGCTGCGCGCAGCCGAGGCAGCGGGACCGGAGGGTCACGCCGTAGCAGAGCGGTTGGCGCTCGCGCTGGAGCCGGCGATGCGCATGGCGCTGCTCGAAGCGCTCTCGGACTCCGCCGCCGAGATCACCGCCGACCTGCCGCATGCCGCGGTCGAGGTGCGGCTGAAGGGCCGCGAACCGCAGTTCGTGGTCTCCGCCACCGAACCGCTGCCCGATGCGGCAGCTACGGCGCAGGAGCAGGTCGAGCCCGACGAGGACGACCGGTCCGTCACCCGGGTGACGGTCCGCCTCCCCGAGTCGCTGAAGGCCCGCGCCGAGGAGGCCGCGGCCGCGCTCGACCAGTCGCTGAACACCTGGATCGTGGCGGCCGTGCGACGGGCGACCCGGGGCGGCATCAACATCGATCTCGATCTCGGCGGTTTCGGCATGCCGCCGGGCCCACCACGGCGACCCGGGCCGGCCGGCTTCGGTCCCGGATCGGGACGCCAACCGCGACGCATTCAAGGCTGGGTTCGCTAGCCCCTACACCCCTCCACATCACTCACCCGACGCACGGCACACAGGCCGGCGCGCTGGATCCGCACACCCGAAAGCAGGTACGTCATGCCCGAGTTCGACACCCCCCACCCGGTCCGTCTGCGGATCCAGGCACAGTCCGGGGACATCGACGTCACGGCGCAGGAGGCGACCACGACCACCGTGGACGTCCGACCCGGTGCCGGTGACGCCGCCCGAGAGCTGGCCGAGCAGACCACGGTGGAGCAGCGCGGCGACGACATCGTGGTGCGCGTCCCCCGCCGCGCAGGGTCCTTCTTCCGGCGTACGCCCTCGCTCGACATCTCGGTACGCCTGCCCGTTGGCTCCGCCCTCGACGCCGAGCTGAACGCCGGCGACCTGGCGACCGGGGGCAGCCTGTCCACGGTCCGGGTCAAGACCGGCTCCGGTGACATCCTGCTCGACGTCGTGACCGACGCAGCCGACGTGGCCACCGGATCCGGCGACGTCATCGTCCGCGACAGCCAGGGCAGCACCCGGCTGTCGACCGGGTCCGGTGACATCGCGCTGCACGCCGCCGGTGCCCGAGCCACCCTGGCGACCGGCTCGGGCGACGTCCGCGTGCGTGCCGCCGGCGGGCCGGTCGACATCAAGACGGGATCCGGCGACGTCCGGGTCGACGACGCGGGCGGCGACGTCAGCATCAAGTCGGGCTCCGGCGACCAGCAGGTCGGACGAGCCGTACGCGGTCAGGTGTCCTGCCAGACCGCCTCCGGTGACGTCCATGTCGGAATCGCGGACGGCACCGCTGCCTGGCTCGACGTGCACTCGCTCACCGGCACCGTGTCCTCCCAGCTCGGGGAGGCCGGTCCTCCCTCCGACAGCCAGCAAACCGTCGAGGTCCGCGCCAACACCGTCAACGGCGACATCACCGTCGTCCGCGCCTGAACCAGCACAGCCCACCCGAGGAGCCACCATGAGCGGCGTCATCCGAACAGAGTTCGAGCAGCTAGCCCGCCAACGGGCGGACCGCATCGCCCACGACGCGATCCACACCCCCCGAATGCCCCACCGGTCGAGCTCGCTGCGGCACCACGCCGCGGCCGGCCTGCGCCGGATCGCCGAGCACCTCGACGGCTGATCGCGCGTCCAGCAACGCCGGCGGGGACTCGAGGATCGAACGTCGCCGCGAGCGGCACTCCCCACGGCATGTTGTCACCGCCCATGGGTTGCGACCCATGGGCGGTGCGGTTTACCAGGGGACCCTGGTAAACCGGAGCGGTCAGATCCGCGTGCGGTGGAAGTTCGCGTACGACCGGCTCGGGGTCGGCCCGCGCTGACCCTGGTAGTGCGAGCCGGACGGGGACGATCCGTAAGGGTGCTCCGCGGGGCTCGACAGGCGGAAGAAGCACAGCTGGCCGACCTTCATGCCCGGGTAGAGCTTGATCGGCAGCGTCGCCACGTTGCTCAGCTCGAGCGTCACGTGCCCGGAGAAGCCGGGGTCGATGAAGCCGGCCGTCGCATGGGTGAGCAGCCCCAGCCGGCCCAGCGAGGACTTGCCCTCGACCCGGGCGGCGACGTCATCGGGCAGGGTGACGGTCTCGTAGGTCGATCCGAGCACGAACTCCCCCGGGTGCAGGATGAACGCCTCGTCGTCGGCCGCGTCCACCTCGCGGGTCAGCTCGGCCTGCTCCACGGCGGGATCGATGTGCGGGTAGCGATGATTCTCGAACACCCGGAAGAACCGGTCGAGGCGGACATCCACGCTGGAGGGCTGGACCATGGCGGGGTCGAAGGGCTCGAGCCGTACGCGCCCGGCCTCGACCTCGGCCCGGATGTCACGGTCGGAGAGCAGCACCTCGTCAACCTATCGGTCCGGCAGACCCGCCGGCACCGCCACGGCCTGCAACCGGCGGGTGATGCTATCCCGCAGAGTCGCGGTGCCGGCAGCAACGAGCATCAGCTCCCGCAGGGACGGTTCGCTTGCGTCGGCGTCGAGGTCGCAGACCTCTGCCAGACCGGGTACGCAGGCGAGGACATGACGCCACACGCCGACCTGCGACAGCCGGCCGGGCAGCTCCACGACACCCCGCCGGGTGGCGTACAGCAGCGCGGCCTCCAGTCGCTGACCGGTGCACAGCTCCACGTCGCGCACGACGACCGGCCGGTAGTTGGGTTCGCTGGCATCCAGGACCGCAAGCTGCTCGGGATCCGGCCAGGTCACGACCACCCCGAGCCGGGCCCCGGCGCGGTGCAGCACCGCCGCGGGGATGTAGCCGCCGAGGCTGACATGCGCCGAGGCGGCGAGCACCAGGTCGCCGAGCACGGCCGGCGTCATCGGGAGGTCGCTGGACGTTGCGCCTCGACTGAGCTTGCCGTGCACCACGGCCGGGTCGGTGTTGCTGCCGAACGCCACGACCGGACGGCGGCCCTCCAGTGCCCCGGGGCAAAGCGGCGTGGGCTGCGTCAGCGGCATCCCCGGGTACGTCCAGGGGCGGCCGGTGAACGGGCTCTCCTGGAGGGCCGGGCGCATCGGCTCAATCTATCCGGGCCCGGTGGTATCGTCGCCGCGTCCTCGTCGCTGGACGGCGTCGGGCGGCATGCGGGTGTAGTTCAATGGCAGAACATCAGCTTCCCAAGCTGATAGTGCGGGTTCGATTCCCGTCACCCGCTCCGGTGTGCTCCTGACGGCTCGACCGTCCTCAGCGCGGGGAGTGCAGCCAGGGCTCCCTGAGGTCGAGGAACGTCGGCTCACCGACCTCCAGCGACCCCATCGCGTCCATGGTCTCCTTCAGCTCCGGCGGTGGCGCCTTGCTTTCTCCCTCGCGAGCGTCCTCTTCGGAGGTGAAGTACAGGACCGCGGTGTACCTGCCGCCGTCGTCCCACGCACCGACACTGCCGATGATGTCCGGCCGGAACGCGGCCCATTCTTCCGGGTTCTGCGCCATCAGTTCCCGCGCTCGGGAAGGGTCGCTGGCGCTGCCCTGGATGACCTGCACGAAACCCGCCTTGTCCGGGTCTGCGTAGAGGTCGACGTCGACCTCTGTGCTGTCGCGGAAGGTCACCTCGCCGGTGAACAGCGTAGAGGCCTGCGCCCACCACTGGCCCTGCTCCGGACGGTCGCTGTTGCGCCGCGCGGAATCCTCGGAGTCGAACCGGACGACGGCGATGAACTGGCCGTCGTCGGTGACCCCACCGGTCGAGCCGAGCCACCCAGTTGCGCCGGGCGCCAGCTCTTGCATCCACTGGTCGAGTGCAGAACGAACAGCACCTGCATCGCCCACCTGGCCTTGGATTACTTGGACAAACATCACGAACCTCCTCGTCGGCTTACTCCACCCGTGCCCGTGTCGACGTTACGGCGGGCGGCTGCGCGCGTCGATACCCAAATCGGCCGCTCAACTGGATCCGGCGGACTCGGCGCCGGCGATGTTCACCATCCATCTGACGCCGAACTTGTCGACACACATGCCGAAGCTGTCCCCCCATGGCGCCCGCTCGAGCGGCGCGGTGACGGTGCCGCCTTCGGACAACTTCTCCCAGTAGCCGCGCAGCTCGGTGTCGTCTTCGCCACTCAGCGAGACCGAGTGGTTGCTGTCCGGCGCAAGCTCCATGCTGTCGGGGGTGTCGGCGGCCATCAGCACCAAGCCGGTGGCGGTGGTCAGCATCGAGTGCATGACCTTGTCCTGCTCGGCCGGGTCCGCACTGCCGTGGAGGTCGGCGAACGTGTTGCGGGTCACCTCGCCTCCGAAAACCGACTGGTAGAAGTCCATCGCCTCCTCGGCGCAGTCGCGGAAGCCGAGGTAGGGGTTGAGATGGGTACTCATGGTCAAGCTCCTTGCTGAATTGGGATCGTGTCGGCTTGGACCGCCACGCTCGGGGGAACTCATCGGTCCCGAAGGTCAGTCTTCTCGGCTCGTCCTGCCGGAGGCAGCTGCGTTCGTCCCCTTGTTGCGGAAGCCTGCAGACGCGCCGGACGCCGACCGCCTGAGGTAGGCGCGGGCCAGCCGGCCGAACAGCGCGTTGCTGTCCGCGCGCTCCAGGACCGACCTCCTGGCTTGGTAGCCGAGGACACGTGCGCGGCTGGCGAAGCGAGTCGACGCATCAGCCGAGCTCATGTCCTCCCGGCGCCTGGCTTGCCACCAGAACTTTCCGTACGTCGCGCACACAGCGACGAGCGCCTGCATCATCGGTTCCGCCAGCTGTGCCTCGTCGAGCCCGTCCGGGTCCGGTCCGGAATCGGCGTCACTGCGGGGGGCCAGATCCGTCAGGTCCCCGACCACGTGGTACGGCTGTCGCTGCAGGAAGTCCACCAGGGCCTCGGACTGCTCCGCCACCCAGCTTCGGTGCTCGACCGGCAGCCGGCCACGGCTCGAAGAGGTCCGCTCCTGCAGCACCGGGACGATCGGCTGCACCACCGCGCGGGCGTACTGGCGCTCGTTCAGCTTCCCCGCGAGACCGACGTTCAGTCGCCTCAACACCTCCGCCTCGGCCATTCCCACCGCGGCGTTGGCGCCGCCGGGTTGCTGGCACGTCAGAGCGAGGCGATCCACTCCGGTCGCCTCGGCGAAACGTCCGAGCAAGGCATCGGCCGGCGCCCCCGGTGGCGGGACGATGACCACGTGGATGTTGCTCGGCGGTATGACGCCGTCCCAGGTCTGCAGAACGCGCTGGACGTCGAAGCGCAGCCAGAAGGCGACTCCGGCCGTCGCCGGGCCACTCTCGGGATCCCGTACGGCAGCGACGAACTCCCCCCACGTCCAGGTCCGCCCCTTGCGGATCTCCTGCTGCCACAGCGACGGCAGCGTTCGCCCGAGGTCCCTGACCGTGAGCACGACATGGACGTCGCACGGGCGCAGCGACTTGGCCATCCGCTGCGCCTGCCGCCTCGTGGCGTTGCCGAGCAGCTCCTGCGAGAGGATCACCCGGTCGCCGTCCCACCTGCCGATGGCCTCGACGAAGCCGCTCCAGGAGCCGGCGACGGCCGGCGCGTCGGCTCCCTGTGGACGACGGCCCATGAAGTCGCAAGCCGCGAGCCAGGTGGAGACGCGCTTGTCCCCGGGGACGAGACAACCAGCTGACGCCAGCCGGTCCCGACTTTCCCACAGTGCCGACTGGATGTACGTCGTGCCGGTCTTGGGCAGTCCCAGGTGCACGTACACGGTCTTCGCGGCCACGGCTACCTCCCGTCGGGAGCATAGCCTTTCTGGGCAGCTCCACCGGCGCCGATAGGATGCGGTGGTGCCTGGCGACCGTTCCACCATCTTCGTGCACGTGGGCCTCCCGAAGACCGGTACAACCTTCCTCCAGGACATGCTGCGCGAGCACACCGCAGCCCTGCGCGCCGAGGGCCTGCACTACCCGCTCGGGCAGGCGCACGAGCACTTCCACGCGGCCCTCGATGCACGGGGCAACCACAACTTCGGCGGGGGCGAGCGACCGGACGCCGCTGGAGCCTGGGCCAGACTCGTCGCCACGGCCACCGGGCTGCCCGGCCGGGTGATCATCTCCCACGAGATCCTGGCGACCGCCGACGCGGAGCACGCCGCGGCCGCGATCGAGTCCCTGCGGCCGCACGACGTCCACGTGGTGGTGACCGCCCGCGACCCGGGCCGCCAGATCGTGGCGGACTGGGCTGAGTCGGTGAAGCACGGACGCAAGCAGAGCTTCGAGACCTACCTGCGACGGGCCGGGATCACGACGTCGAGCACGTCCAGGGCGGCCAGCAACTCTCACGTGTTCGAGGCGCAACGACTGTCGAAGGTCCTGCGTACGTGGGGCGCGGGACTGCCGCCGGAACGGGTGCACGTGGTCACGGTTCCGCCCAGCGGCGGCGATCCGGGCGAGCTGTGGAGGCGTTTCGCCTCGGTGCTGGGCATCGAGGCGCCTGACCGGTTCCGACCCGGCACGGGCGTACGCCGCAACGAGCGCCTCGGAACAGCCGACGTCGAGCTGCTACGACGGGTGAGCCGGGCCCTGGACCACCGGATCATCAGCACCGAGTTCGGCTCGGTGACCAAGGACCTGTACGCCCAGTCGATCCTGCCGCGAGTGTCGTCCACCCCTCCGCCCGTGCTGCCCGAGTCGCACCGGCCCCGCGCCGACCGACTCGCCGAGCGGTGGATCCGGGACATCACCAAGGCCGGGTACGACGTGGCGGGCGACCTGGCGGACCTGCGCCCGCGGCACGCGGACGGTCCGGGGCCCGACGACTGGACCGACGACCAGCTCATCGAGACCTCTGCCGCCGCCACCGCCGAGCTCCTGCTGGAGGTCGCAGAGCTACGCCGAACTGTCAGTCACCTCCAGCAGAGTCGGGCCCGCTGGTCGCCGCGCAACCTGCGCCGCGAGCTGGCCGAGCTCCGCCGTCAGGCAGGCTGGTTGCCGCGCAAGCTTCATCGAGGCCCGCGTCGGCAGTGACCAAGCACCGCTGACCGGACGGTGCCGCACGCCGTGGTCAGTGCGGTAACCAGGCGTCCTCGTCCCTGGTACGGCAGCAACCGATGGGGGCAGCTTCGCGTCCGCCAGGTCCTGGATGCTCACCGACTCGAAGACCTCACGCAGGCTGCTCCGGGCGGCGATCCAGACGTACTGCAGCACCATGGCCGCCTCGTTGTACGTGACCGACTCGGGGCGCAGCCCGTACACGTCAGACAGCTGCGGAGCCCGCTTGCGCCACCTACCCGCGAGTAGGATACTTATGTTACTGGCGGGTAGAGCCGGAGGTGGGGCCCATGAGCCACTACAGGAGCAACCTGCGCGATCTGGAGTTCAACCTGTTCGAGGTCTTCGCCCAGGACCAGGTGCTGGGCCGGGCCCCCTACCAGGAGATGGACGTCGACACCGCGCGGTCGGTCCTGCGCGAGGTCGACCGGCTGGCCCGCGAGGAGCTCGCCGTCTCGTTCCAGGATGCCGACCGCAACCCTCCCGTCTTCGACCCCGCGACCGGCTCGGTCGCGGTGCCCGAGTCGTTCGCCAGGTCCTACCGGGCGTGGATGGACTCGCAGTGGTTCCGCCTGCAGCTGCCCGAGGATCTTGGAGGGCAGCCGGCACCCGCGACCCTCGTCTGGTCGACTGCGGAGTTGGTCCTCGGCGCCAACCCGGCGATCTGGATGTACTCCGCCGGCCCGAGCTTCGCCAGGATCATGTGGCAGAACGGGACCGAGCGGGACCAGCGGATCGCCCAGCACATGGTGGACAGGCACTGGGGCGCCACGATGGTGCTCACCGAGCCCGATGCGGGTTCCGACGTGGGTGCCGGCCGCGCCAAGGCGTACCTCCGACAGGACGGCACCTGGCGGATCGAGGGGGTGAAGAGATTCATCACCTCCGGTGAGCACGACATGAGCGAGAACATCATCCACCTCGTCCTCGCCCGTCCTGTCGACGTCGAGGGCCACGGCGGGCCCGGCACCAAGGGCCTGAGCCTCTTCGTCGTCCCCAGGCACCACTTCGACGTGGGCAGCGGCGACCTCACCGGTGAGCGCAACGGCGTCCACGTGACCAGCGTCGAGAAGAAGATGGGCCTCAAGGTGTCCACCACCTGCGAGATGACCTTCGGTGCGCGCGAGCCGGCCGTCGGCTGGCTGCTCGGCGAGGTGCACGAGGGCATCGCCCAGATGTTCCAGGTCATTGAGGACGCCCGCATGATGGTCGGGACGAAGGCCATCGCGACCCTCTCGACGGGCTACCTCAACGCGCTGGAGTACGCCAGGCAGCGGGTCCAGGGGCCGGACCTGACGCAGGCCGCCGACAAGAGCGCGCCCCGCGTCACGATCACCCGTCACCCCGACGTACGCCGGTCCCTCCTGACGCAGAAGTCGTTCTCCGAGGCCCTGCGAGCACTGGTGATCTACACCGCGACGTTCCAGGACCGCATTCGCGTGGCCGAGGCTCGGGGCGAGCGCGACGACATCGCCGCGCGGGTCAACGACCTGTTGCTGCCGATCGTCAAGGGCTACGGCTCGGAGCGGTCCTGGGTGCTGCTGGGCACCGAGTCGCTGCAGACGTTCGGCGGCTCCGGGTTCCTGCAGGACTGCCCGATCGAGCAGTACGTCCGCGACGCGAAGATCGACACGCTGTACGAGGGCACCACCGCGATCCAGGGCCAGGACCTGTTCTTCCGCAAGATCGTCAAGGACAGGGCGCAGGCACTGAGTCATCTCGCCGGTGAGATCCAGGCGTTCGTCGACGCCGAGGCCGGCAACGGCCGGCTGAAGCTGGAACGCCGACTGCTCCAGGGCGGCCTGGACGACGCACAGGCGATCGTCGGCGCCATGGTCGCCCAGCTGATGTCAGCGGACCCGACGAGCGAGAACGGCGACCCGCGCAACGTCTACAAGGTCGGCCTCAACACCACCCGGCTCCTCACCGCCCTGGGCGACGTGGTCTGCTCGTGGCTGCTGCTGCGCCAGGCCGAGGTCGCCCTCGCCCGGCTCGGTGAGGACGTCTCCGCCAGGGACCGAGCGTTCTACGAGGGCAAGGTCGCCGGCGCCCAGTGGTTCGCCCGTCAGGTGCTGCCCAAGCTGGCCGCCGAGCGGGCGATCGCGCAGGCAACCGACCTCGATGTGATGGACCTCGACGACGCGTGCCTCTGAGCCGGGGCAGCCCAGCGCTGCTACGGTCGAAACGTTTGCGGAACGACCCGGCCTCACCACTAGGAGACATCATGGGTATCGGCCTCGGAATCGTCCTCGTGCTCGTCGGAGCCATCCTCGCCTTCGCCGTCGATGTCGACATCCCCTACGTCAGCGACGACGCCCTCGGGTTCATTCTCATCGTGGTCGGTGTCGTGGCGATCGGGCTCGCCTTCGCGATGAACCACCAGCGCAGCAACACATCCCACCAGACCCGGGTGGAAGAGCGTCGTATCGACGGCCAATGAGCGGCAGGGCCATCGGGCGAGGCCCGAGCAGGGGTACGTCGGGCTGACCTCGGGCATGCAACGGCTCTACCTGCACGTCGGACCACCCAAGTCCGGCACCTCGTACCTGCAGTCCGCCATGTGGCGTTCTCGTCCGGCGCTGCGCCAGCAGGGACTCGTCCTGGCGATGCGTCGGCGAGCCGACCACTTCCACCTCATGCTCGCCGTGACCGATCAGGCCGTCGCCGACGCCGATCCCCCGGAGGCGTTCTCCGCCCTCGATCGCCTCGAGAAGTTCCTGGCCCGCAGCGACGCGGGGCGGATCCTGCTCTCCCACGAGTCGCTCGCCGCTGCCTCGCGCGACCAGGCGGAGCGCCTGCTGGGGCTGCTCGGCGACGTCGAGGTGCACCTGGTCCTCACCGCGCGCGACCTCGCCCGGCAGGTCCCATCAGGCTGGCAGCAGCGGGTCCAGGCGCGGGAGACGATCCGCTTCGAGGAGTTCGCCGACGCGGTGGTCGCCGCGCAGGGCGTCGGCGGGGCGTTCTGGGCGCACCACGACCTGCTCGACGTAGCCGACCGGTGGGGCCGGCAACTGCAACCAGAGCAGGTCCACGTCGTGACGGTGCCACCACCCGGGTCGCCGTCCGGCCTGCTGCTGGGTCGCTGGTGCTCGGTGCTCGGGCTCGACCCCGCAACGCTGGACACCGCCGGCGCCACCGGCAACCCTTCGCTCGGGCGGGTCCAGGCGGAGGTGCTGCGGCGCGTCAACGCGGCCATCGGTGACGACCTGCCCCGAGTGCGCGGACGATACGGCCGGGTGCCCCGGGACCTGCTGCCGCGTCAGGTGCTGGGCGTCCAGCCCGGGGTGCCCACCCAGCTCCCTCGACGCCTGCACCAGTGGTGCGAGGACCGGTCGCGGGCAACCGTGCAGGGTCTGCGGGCCCGGGGGTACGACGTGGTCGGCGACCTGGCTGACCTGCTGCCCGGATCGCAGAGCGCGGCCGGCCTGCCCGTCACGGAGGAGGAGGTCGCCGCTGCCGCCACCCAGGCGCTTGCGCGCATGCTCGTACTGCGCGATGCGGAGCTCGCCCAACCGCTCGACCCCACGATCGGGCACAGTGACGCCCATGAGTGAGCCGACCGTGGACATGTCGTTGGCCGAGCTGGTGCGCAACGCCGCCGAGGCCGACAGGCAGGGAGACCTGCCACGCGCCGCCGCGTTCCACGCCTGGGCCGGCGCCCAGCAGGTCGAGGGCGGTCGGCACGAGAGCGGACTCGAGCACTTCGACCGCGCCATGGCCGCCTACGAGGGCTCCGGGCAGCCGGAGCAGGCCCTGCTGATGGGCTACAACCGTGCGCACACCCTCTTCCTCGCCGAGCGGTACCACCAGTCCCTGGAGGAGTACCGGCAGACCGAGGAGCGTGCCCGGGCGGCCGGCTTCGCCCTGCACCGGTTCCGCTCCGTGCTGGGCCGCTGGCAGGTGCAGCAGGCGCTCGGTGACACGGCGGCTGCCGAGGCGACCCTGGAGCAGGTCCAGGGGACGGCGTACGAGGCCGAGCAGCTCCCGACGGCGGCCTGGGCCGACTACGAGCTCGGCCGCGTCGCCATCTGGCACCACCAGTACGATCGCGCGATCGCCGCCTACGAGTCGGCCCGCGCCACGTACACGACGCTGATGATCGGCGAACAGGTGGCCGACTGCGACCTCGGGTTGTGCGCGGCGTACTTCCACTGCGGGGATCGCGAACGCGCACTGGCCGCCTTGGCACGGGCGCGGGAACGGTACGCCATGCTCGGCAGGAACGACCGGGTGGCCACCTGCGACCAGAACCAGGCGACCATCCTGGGCGCCTGACGGCCACCGGATACCGTCACGGGGTGACCGCCACCCCTCCAGCCGTCCGCGCCTTGGTGACGGGACTCCTCTGCCTGCCGCTGGTCGCGTGCACCGACTCCTCCGGGCTCGCCCGGCCCGAGCGCCCCGAGCCGGGTCCGGGTCCGTCACCCACGCAGTCCCCCGTCGGCGGGCAGGTGCCGGAGGACCTCGACGCGGCTCGGTCGCAGCCGGTGGCCGACCCGGTCTATCCCGGACGCGGCGAGCCCACCCTCGACACACTGCACTACCACCTCGACCTCGACTGGGACGTCTCGACGACGACGCTGAACGGTGTGGCCACCATCACCTTCGGTGTCACCGAGACCCGCGAGGACGTCACCTTCGACCTCGACGAGCCGCTGGACGTGACCGCCGCTGTGCTCGACGGGACCGAGGTCGATACCCGTCGGGCAGGCGACACGCTCACCGTGGCGACCGGGCAGCCGCTGTCCCCCGGCGGCGAGCACACCCTGGTGCTGTCCTACGACGGCGTCCCCGAGACGACCGGCTTCCCGGGTAGCCGAAGCGACATCGCGGGCCTGGGCTGGACCACCATGCAGGACGGCTCGGTCTGGACCATGCAGGAGCCGTTCGGGGCGCTCACCTGGTACCCGGTCAACGACCAGCCCGGTGACAAGGCGTACTACGACGCGACGATCACCAGCAACGGTGGCTTCACCAACGTGTTCAACGGTTCGGTGGTGCACACCGACACCGACGGCGACACGACCACGACCAGCTGGCACGTCGCCGAACCGGCCGCGTCGTACCTGGTGACGGTTGCGATCGGGGACTACGAGGCGATCGAGGACGAGGGCTCGGACGGCCTGCCGGTGACGTACTGGGTCGAGCCCGACTCGAATGCGCCGATGCACTACCTCGAGGAGACGCCCGACATGCTCGCCTACCTCGACGAACTGCTAGGACCGTACCCCTTCGAGACCGCCGGACTGGTCGTCGTTCCGTCCGCCTCGGCGATGGAGACGCAGGAGACCACCACGATCGGGGAGGCGCTGTTCCTCGCCGACGAGGTCCGCGTCCGGGGGGTCCTGCTGCACGAGTACGCCCACCAGTGGCTCGGCAACACGGTCACCCCCGACAACTGGCACGACCTGTGGCTCAACGAGGGGCTCGCCACGTACGTGCAGCTGATGTGGGAGGACTCCGTCGGCCTCACCGACTTCGACTCCACGATCGGCGAGTGGGAGGCCCGCGACCAGGCCGACCGCGTCGAGTACGGCCCACCCGGCGCGTTCCTGCCCGGCGAGTTCGCCTCGATCAACGTGTACTACTCCGGCGCCGTCATGCTGCACCGCATCCGAGGGGTCGTCGGCGACGACGCGTTCTTCGAGACGCTGCGCGCCTGGCCCCAGGAGAACGTGAACGCCAGCGTCGACCACGACGACTTCATCGAGTTCTGGAGCGAGTCGACCGGCACCGAGCTCACTCGGTTCGTCGACGCCTGGCTGACCTCGGGTACCACTCCCAGCGGTGGCCCGTGACCATGCCCACGCTGCGCCCGTACGTCCCCGGTGACGCTGGCGCCGTGCTCGCGCTCAACCAGAGCCACCCGGACTCGGTAGGGCCGCTGGACGTCCGGCGACAGGCCTGGTTGGTCTCGCTGGCCGACTCCTGCCTGGTGGCCGACGTCGCCGGTGAGCTGGCCGGCTTCGTCGTCACGGTCGCACCGGGCACGGCGTACGACAGCCCGAACTACCGCTGGTTCGAGGGCACCTACGCCGACTTCGCCTACCTGGACCGGGTCGTGGTCGCCGAGGCGCACCAGCGGCGCGGCATCGGCTCACTGATCTACGACGCAGTGGAGGAGCGGGCCCGGCCGCGCGGCCGGATCACGCTGGAGGTGTACGCCGAGCCGCCCAACGTGGGGTCGCTGGCCTTCCACGCGGCGCGTGGCTACGTCGAGGTGGGTCGCCTCGCGCAGGGCAACGGCAAGGTGGCGGCGATGTTCGTCAAGGAGCTGGGCTGAGCTCGACCGTTGCGTCCAGCGATGTCAACCCGTATGTCGTCGACTCGCCCTCCACGGCAGCCGGCGTGGTCCTCGGTGGATCCGCCAACGGCCGCATCGAGTGGAAGGACGGGCAGGGGTCACAGGATCGAGCTGCCGGACGCCGCGCGGTATGCGGCATGGGCGGGCGCTTCTGGCCATTCCAGCGCGACGATCGGACCTCCACCGTAGGGCGGTGGACGCGGCCAGCAGTGTGGCCTATCGCTTACTCCAGACGGAGACATGGCTCTGGCTATCGGAGGTGAAGGGGGTGCCGTCCCAGTCGGCAAGCCGCTCCACCAGCTCCATCCCGGCGAGCCGGGCCATGAGGTCGCACTCCGCCGGCCAGATGTAGCGAAAGTTGCTGAGTCCGTAGCGCATCGTGCCGAACTCCCCGGGCCAGTAGTGATGGGAGGTGCCGCGCTGGGTCGTGAGGTCGTAGGTGTCGAAGCCCAGGTGCCCGTCACTTACGTCGAAGGGGGCCGCGAGCTGGCCCGGGGGAAGACGACGCAGCGGTGGCACCCAGAGTTCGATGAGGAACCGACCACCAGGGCTCAGATGTCGAGCAGCGTTGCGGAAGCACTCGACCTGCTCCTCCTGGGTGCGCAGGTTGGCGATGCTGTTCCAGACCAGGTACACCAGGGAGAACTCGCCCGGGACCATGGTCGTCGCCATGTCACCGAGGACGACCGGCAGGGCAGCCTCGTCGACCTTGCGCCTCAGCTGGGCCACCATGGGCTCCGATAGCTCAATCCCGGTCACCGGGATGCCGCGGGCAGCGAGCGGGATGCCGACCCGTCCGGTGCCGATGGCGAGCTCGAGCGCAGAACCGGACCCGGCCAGGCGCGCGAGGAAGTCGACAGTAGGGCCCAAGACCTCTGGCGCGAACTTCTCGGCAGCGGATTCGTCGTAGCGCTCCGCCGTTTCTTCATCCCACCTATCGCTGCTCGTCATCGCTGGAGTCTGACGAGCGACGCCGGCTCTGTCGACCGATTAGCGGAGGTGGGGATCTGCGCGGCGGCTGCCTGACGTTTGAGCTGCGCTCTAGTCGCGCCGGTTGCCGACGGCGCCTCGACAGGCGTGAAAGGTCCTGCGTATCGAGAACGGTGTTGACCCACGGCTCCGTCACTTCGGGACCTCGCACAGAACGGTTCACGTCTTCCCTGACTGACATGGCGGCGTGGCGTCCCCGCACACTGCCCACAACAGGGTTTCGAGCAGCTCGCGGGTGTGCGGTTCGTCGAGAACCTCGCCGATCCACGCCGCGGAGTCGGTACGCTCCGGCGAGCGCAGGTTGGGCTTCAGCCAGTCGGTGCCGGCGATCTCGGTGATGTGCCCGAGTTGCGCGATGAGCATCGAGAAGTGCCCGAGCCGATTCACGTCCGCCGGTCCACCGGCCTGCCGGTAGGCGTCGGTCAGTGCGCGGGCCCGGCCCGCGTCGGTGCGGGCGAACTCGAAGAGGACACACCCGAGCTCCTGGCTCGGATCAGCCGGCCCGCTGTTCTCCCAGTCGATGACGCACACCCCGCCGTGCGCGGTCGGCAGGACGTTGTCGGCCCACAGGTCGCGGTGGCAGGTCTGCAGCATCTGGGGTGGCTCGATCCAGGACTCCAGCGCGACCAGCTCGTCGCGCAGATCGGCCAACCGGCCGGCAAACGGCGCCCCCGCGTCCAGCAGCTGCTCGACCAGCTGGTCCCAGCGGTCGGCACCGACCGGTTCGTGGAACCACGGGTCCAACGCGCCGACGTCAGTGGCTGACACCACCCGGTGGATGGCGGCCACGACCGCGCCCACCAGCGCCGGGTCGAGACCGGAGTCGGGGGCGCGCAGGTCGACCCACTCGTACACCCTGACCTGCCTGCCCTCCATGGTGGCGAACACGCAGCCCTCCGTGGTGCGCCGCACCTGCGGCGTCGGTACGCCGGCGGCGTGGGCCGCCTCCTGGAACGCGGTCGCCACGCGAACCTCGTCCTCACCGGACTGGTGGAACGGCGCCTTCACCGCCCAGCTGCCGTCTGCGGTCTCCAACCGCCACACGACGCCCTGCTTGCCCCGCGCGACCGGACCCTCCGACAGTCTCGCGGTCCCGCCAAGAGCGAAGCGTCGGTCAAGGTCCACGGCATCCACTAGGCGCGCAGGAGCCGATAGAAGCCGGAGAGGTCGCCCTCGATCCCGAGCACCTCGAGGTCGGCGAGTGCCCGCATCGTGGCGAGCACGCCCACCGGGTCGGGCAGGTCATGGATGCACTCGAAGGCGGCGATCAGCGCGTAGCCGTCGTGCTCGGTGGAGTCGGTCACGATGGAGGACCAGCCAAGCCCGCAGCCGATGTCGGCCACCCTGCCGCCGCCACGCGGTGCCGCGTCGATCTCCGGTACGGACGGCAAGTAGTCATCGCCGAGCGCGCCCAGGAACAACGGTCGGTTCGCCGCGGCCTGTGCCTCCCGCCCGTCGCTACCGTGCTGGTCGGCCGCTCGACGGGGCGCCTCGGTGCTGTGGGATGCGCTGGTCATGGTGATTCCTCTCTGCGGGTCAGCGGACGCCGCGCCACAACGCCTCCCCGTCGTGGTGGCCATCGCAGCTCGCCGGACTCCTGGTCCGCTCTCGACCGTAGCGACACCTCGACGGCCCACCGACGTCTATCCACGCGGCTTACCCGGCCTGGCCCGCTGACCCCTGCGGATCACCGCGAATGCCTCCGGGTCCGTCTGTGCCATCCGTCGCCGAGCCTGGCCCCGGTAACGCAGGATCTGCACCACGCCCACGGCCCAAGCCACGTACTGCGTGCTCATCGCAGCGGTGAACGCCCCGGCGGAGTAGCCGTCGGCTCCGGGCGGCGTCAGCACGTCGAGCACGACCCCGATCGCGACGATGATGAGCAGGCTGGCGACGAAGCCACCCTGGTTGACGATGCCGGTTGCGCCGCCGAGTCGACTGCTGGGGTTGAACGAACGGACGAAGTCGAAGCCGACCATGGAGGTCGGCCCGCCGATCCCCATGCTGACCATCAGCACCACGAGCAGCCACAGCGGAGCGGGGCCGGGCCAGGCCAGCACCGCGGTCCACGAGGTGACGATCGCCGCGATGATCGACAGGACCAGCGTCGAGCGGTGGTACGGGCGGCGCCCCACGAAGGTGCCGAGGAACGGGCCGGCCGCGACGGCGGAGACGGTGCTGACCGTGATGAGCACACCGGCCGTGGTGACGCTGACCTCCTCGGCCTCGGTGAGGTACGGGAAACCCCACAGCAGCGTGAACACCGTGACGCTGAACTGGGTGGTGAAGTGGGTCCACAGGCCGAGCCTGGTCCCGGGCTCGGCCCACGAGGAGCGAAGGCCCGAGCGAACGGCACTCAGCGACATCCCTGCAGTCGAGGCTGTGACATCGCCGGGCGCGTCTCGCACCACGACGAACAGGATGACCCCGAGCAGCAGTCCGACGCCTCCGGCGACGGCGAACGTCGGCTCCCATCCGAAGCCTGACAGGGCCGCGGCCATCGGGATCGCCGCAGCGATCGCGCCGACCTGCCCGCTGATGCCGGTGAGCTGGGTGACCAGCGGGATGCGTGCCGCCGGGAACCAGAACACGATCAGCCGCAGGACGCTGACGAACACCATCGCATCCCCTATGCCGATCAGCACCCTGGCACCGAGGGCTGCTGGGTAGGAGTTGACCACCGCGAACGAGAACTGCCCGAGGGTCATCAGGGACAGGCCCACGAGCAGCATCCGGCGCGAGCCGAACCGGTCGAGCAACACCCCCACCGGTATCTGCATGGCGGCGTACACCATCAGCTGGAGCATGCTGAACGTCGCCAGCTGGGCGGCTGAGATGTCGAAGCGCTCGATCGCGACCAAGCCCGCGACCGAGAGGGACGTGCGATGGAAGACTGCGAGCACGTAGACGGCGAGTGCCGCACCCCACACCAGCCACGGCGTGCGCCTCACCGCGCGCCCCGGACGTGCTGCGCCGCCTGCTCCAGATGGGTCCGGGTGAGTGTCACGAACCCGTCGTGGTCGCCGGACCGGATCAACTGCACGAACCGCGCGTGGTCGGCGATGGCGAGGTCCATCCGCTCGTCGGACACCCGCATGGCGGTGGCGTTGATGCAGATCTGTCGCTCCCGCATCGACCGGTAGAGCCGGGTCAGGATCTCGTTGCCCGAGGCGGCCACGATCAGCTCGTGAAACGCCCGGTCCGCCGCCGAGAACGCGCCCACGTCCCCGCTCGCGCGGTGCTCCCGCATCGCTCGTACCGGCTCCTCGAGCGTGACCGCGAGTTCTTCACCTCGACCGACCGCCTGCTGCGCGGCCCAGGACTCCACCAGCGCCCGCGCCTCCATGACGTCCGCGGCCGCGGCCGCGGTGATCGGTACGACGAGGGCACCCTTCTTGGGGTACAGCCGCACCAGTCCTTCGGCCTGCAGGCGCAGCAATGCCTCGCGCACCGGCGTGCGGGAGACGCCGACCGCGTCGGCGACCTCGCCCTCGCTCAGCAGGTCACCACCTGCGTACGAACCAGCCAGGATCGACGTCTTGACGTGCTCGTACGCCCGCTCGGCGGCTGATGCATGCATGATCCATACATCATAGATACAACAGGTTGCGGTCTCGAACCGGGACCTGGCGGGTGACCTCGGTCTGGGCACGCTGGGTCTCTGACCGCGGCGGTCCGTGGCGGTCCTGGTACGCCGGCAGCGGGCCCGAGACGTCGACGGCCGCCTCGGTACGACGAGTTGCGGCCCTGCTCAGAGCAGCAGGGCGCTGGCCGGGTCCTCGCAGATCGCCGCGACGTCGGCGAGGAACCTCGACCCCTGCTCGCCGTCGACGACCCGGTGGTCGAAGGACAGCGCCAGCGTGGTGACCCAGCGCGGACGGACCCTGTTGCCGACGACCCAGGGGCGTCGGTTGATCGCCCCGACCGCCAGGATGCCACTCTCGCCCGGGTTGAGGATCGGGGTGCCCGCGTCGACGCCGAAGACACCGACGTTGGTGATGGTGAACGTCCCGCCGCTCATCTGTGCCGGCTGGGTACGTCCCTCCCGGGCGGTCGAGACCAGGTCGGCGAAGGCGTCGGCCAGCCCGCGCAACGACAGCCGGTCGGCGTCGATGATGTTCGGCACCATCAGCCCACGCGGGGTGGCGGCGGCGATTCCCAGGTTGACCGCGCCCTTGAGCACGATCTCCTGGGCGTCGTCGTCGTACGTCGCGTTGAGCGTCGGGTGCTTACCGAGAGCCAGGCACACCGCCTTGGCGACGACCAGCAGCGGCGACACCTTGACGTCACGGAAGTCGCGGTGGGTCTTGATCCGCTCGACCAGCTTGACCGTGCGGGTGACGTCGAGGGTGACCCACTCGGTGACGTGCGGGGCGGTGAACGCCGAGGTGACCATCGCCTGCGCCGTCATCCTGCGCACGCCCTTGACCGGGATCCGTACGTCCTGACGTGCGTGGGGGACGCCGGCCGGTGCCTGCCCGGCGCTCGTCTCGTCGCTGGCGCGGTCGCGGTGCGACTCGATGTCGGCGCGGGTGACCACGCCGCCGGGACCGCTCGGTGTCACCGCGAGGAGGTCGATCCCGAGGTCCTTGGCGAGCTTGCGCACCGGCGGCTTGGCCAGCACGCGGGCACGGGCGGGGCGCTCCAGGGTCGTGTCGGGTGTCGGCAACGCAGGGTCCGCGTCCTCCGCTGCAACCTCCGGGGCAGGCACCCGCCCGGTCACGAACGACGACTGGACGTTGGCCTGCGCGGCCGCCGGTCCGGTCGCCGGCGGCACCACGGTCCCCTTGCGTGGGCGCCGCTTGGCCTGCGTCGTTCGCGGTCCGTAGCCGACCAGCACCGCCGTGCGCCCACCGGGTGCCTGGCCACCGCTGAGG
>JALZKQ010000099.1 GCA_030859165.1 Actinomycetota bacterium | reverse complement strand
CCCCGGCACCAGCGCCCGCCCCGGCGCCGGACGATGACGGCGGCGACGACGATGGCGGCGGCGACGGCGACGGCGACGGCGACGGCGACGAGATCGAACTCGAGATCGAAGACGACGACGATGGCGACGCTGACGATGGCGACAGGGACGACGACGACGATGGCGACGATGACGATGATGATGGGGACGACGACTGAATGCGTCAGCCCGGCGCCGCCTGCGTATGCACTCGGTGCCCGTACGGATACGCATCACCGCTGCCGTCGTGCTCCTCGTCGGGCTCGCCCTCACCGGTGCGGGTTTCGTCGTCTACGTGTTGCAGCTGCGCCAGATTGACGAGAACGTCAACGCCGCGATCACCCAGGAGCTCGAGGAGTTCCAGCAGTTCCAGGTGGAGAGCTCCGAGGCGTTCACCGGCCCAGCGGATCTGATCAAAGCGAACCTGCGCACCAACGTCGCCGGCGAGAACGAGCTCTTCGTCGGCTTCATCGACGGCGAGTGGGCGTTCGCCCAGCAGAACCGCTACAGCGACCGCAGCGCGTACGACGACCTCAAGGCCGATCCCAGGCTCGCCGCCGGCGTCAACGAGGAGCTCCCCGGCGGCGGGTCGTTCCGGCTGGACACCGCGCTCGGGCCTAGCGTCGTCACGGTGCAGCCCGTCGCCTCCGCCAACCAGGCTGCCGACGGCGCCTTCGTCATCCTGTATCTGCTGTCCTCGGACCGCACCGCGCTCGGCGACGTGATGCGGACGTACGCGATCGTCGCGTTCCTATCCCTGATCGCGATCTCAGCCACCGCGTACGGCGTCGCCGGTCGGCTGCTGCGCCCGGTCCGCAGGATCCACGCGACCGCGCAGAGGATCAGTGACACCGATCTGAGCCGCCGCCTGGAAGTCACCGGCAACGACGACCTCACCGACCTGTCGCATACCTTCAACGCCATGCTCGACCGTCTCGAGGAGGCCTTCGACGGGCAGCGGCAGTTCCTGGACGATGCCGGCCACGAGCTGCGTACGCCGATCACCATCGTCCGCGGCCACCTCGAGCTGCTCGACGCCAACGACGCGGCTGAGGTGAAGACCACGACATCCCTGGTGATCGACGAGGTCGACCGGATGTCCCGGCTCGTCGACGACCTGATCCTGCTGGCGAAGACCAGGCGACCGGACTTCCTGCGCCCCGAGTGGCTGGACCTCGGCGAGCTGACCGACGACATCGCCGACAAGGTACGGGGGTTCGGCGACCGCGCCTGGTCGGTGGACCACCGGGGCAGGGGAAGCGCGTTCGTCGACCGGCAGCGGATGAACCAGGCGATGCTGCAGCTCGTGGACAACGCGGTGCGCCACACCGAAGTGGGCGACTGCATCGCGATCGGCAGCATCCAGGACGACGCCGTGCTGCGCCTGTGGGTCCGCGACACCGGTGTCGGCATCGCGTACGAGCACCAGCAGGTCATCTTCGACCGCTTCCGCCAGGTCGATCCGAACACCCTGAAGGGATCCGGGCTCGGTCTGTCCATCGTGTCAGCGATCGTGCGGGCGCACGGCGGCGAGGTGGAGGTCACGTCTGTCCCGGGCGGCGGCTCCACGTTCACCGTCACCCTTCCCTACACCGACCCTTCGTGGAGTGCCCCATGAGACGGATCCTGGTCGTCGAGGACGAGCCACGCATCGCCGCCTTCATCGAGAAGGGTCTGCGCGCCGAGGGATACACCCCCACCGTCGCGACAGACGGCATCACCGGCTTCGACTACGCGATGTCGGGCGAGTTCGACCTGACCATCCTCGACATCGGACTGCCCGGCATGGACGGCTTCGAGCTCCTCTCGCGGCTGCGCGGCTCCGGCAGCTCGATGCCGGTCATCGTGCTCACCGCCCGCGACTCCGGCAGCGACACCGTAAGGGGCCTGGAGGGCGGAGCCGACGACTACGTGGCCAAGCCGTTCCGCTTCGCGGAGTTGATGGCACGCGTCAAGCTGCGCCTGCGTACCCGCACCGAAGCCGGCGGCGACTCCGCCGTCACCCTCGAGCACGCCCAGGTGCAGCTGGACCTGCGGACCCGCCAGGCCAGCGTGGGCGGCAGGATCATCGACCTCTCGGCACGCGAGTTCGCGCTGGCCGAGGTGTTCCTGCGCCACCCCGGGCAGGTGCTGACCCGCGAGCAGCTGCTGTCCCACGTGTGGGGCTACGAGTACGACCCCGGATCGAACGTCGTCGACGTGTATGTGGGGTACCTGCGCAGGAAACTCGGCAGCGACCTGATCAGCACCGTCCGCGGGATGGGATACCGACTCGGCTGACGCGGCACATCCGCCCCCGCACCGCGACAGCGGCGGAGGCGCTGGCCGGAATACCGACGGCGGGGGCCACGGCAGGCGACCTCCCCCGGAGCGGAGGTCGCCTCACCGTGGCCGTCGGCCCAGCCGAGGTGCGGTGGAACCGTGCCTGCCCCTGTCATTCGTCGCCGTGGCGCGACCGGATGGGTGCCAAGGCAAAGAACGTGCCCTCAGGTCACCTCTGGTCGAGGGGCAGCGCGATGTCCACCACGCGCGTACGGGTCGGGAAGACCCCGAGCGACGTGAACTCACCGGTGACGAGGTTGACCCGGTAGAGGTTCCGGCCGCCGGTCATGACCTTGGCGGTGGCCAGAGCGCTCACGCGCTGGGTGGCGCCGGTGTCGTCGAGGAACGAGTAGATGTCGAACCCGACCGCCTGCCGCAGCTCGACCCCGGTCTTGCCGGTGGCGGCGAGCTGACCGCTGTTGGCCGGCGACTGGATCGCCACCTGGTGCAGGTTGGTGTCCACGTCGAAGAGCGTGGTGCTGGTGTCCGCGTCGAGGTCGTTGTTCGTGTACGCGGCGGCAGTGATCCCGGTGGCGACCTCGGGCAGCGGCGGGTACGTCAGCGGGCCGTCCACGGTCGTGACCGGGACGGCGACGTTGTTGACGTCGTGGCGCAGGTTCTGTCCCGTGTCGGAGACGATCCGCAGCCGGTCCGCCGCCGGGTTGAAGTCGACGCCGAAGTGGGTGCCGTTCAGCGGCACCTCGAGCTGCGAGACCTTGGTGGCCACCGCGGTGAAACGTGCGATCTTGTAGACGCCACCCTGGTTGCCGACGCCGTACAGGCCATCGTCCTGGACCCGGAAGTCGATGCCGACCAGCCGGGTGTCACCCTCGAGACCGGAGATGATCCCGTAGTTCGTGAGCTGGCGCGGGGTGCCGACCTCGAAGCGCAGCAGGCGCCCGTTGGGTGTCAACCCGAAGACGCGCAGGGCTCCCGGCGTCGTGGCGGCCTGACGGAGGGTGTCCTCCTGGACGGCTTGGCGCGCCGACGGCGTGGCATCGGCGGAGTGCAGGCCCAGCGAGCCGGCCAGGGCGATACCGGCGCCGGCCGCGACAGCGGCGAGGCCACGACGGGTACGCCTCCGGCGGGACGACGGTGGCAATGGCAGTGACATGTCACAACTCCTCGTCGACGCCGGTCGTTCGCCGGCGTTCGAGGAGGTGTACGCACGCACCGCCGGCCGCGTTCAGGTGCGCTGCAGATCAGTGCCCGTCGGGATCCGAGGCATCCTCGTCGTCACGGTGGCGGTACGGGTCCGCGTCACCGGCAAAGGCTGCGCCCTGTGCCCGCTGGGCGACCGCGGCGTCGGACTCACGGGCCCGGATGAGCAGCTCGTCGATGTGCCGGGCGTTCTCCGGTACCCCGTCGAGCACGAACGCCAGGGTGGGGGTATGACGCATGCCCAGCTGCTTGCCGACCTCGGACCGGATCACGCCCGTGGCACTGCTCAGCGCGGCAGCCGTCGAGTCGATCTCCTCGGCGCCGCCCATGACGGTGTAGAACACGGTGGCGCCCTGGGTGTCGCCGGTGACCCGGACGTCGGTGACGGTGACGAACCCGAGCCGGGGGTCCTTGATCCGTCGCTCGAGCATCTCGGCCACGATCACGTGGATCCGGTCCGCCACCTTGCGTACACGCGGTGAGCTCATCTGGTTGTCTCGTTTCCTTGCTGTCGACCGGTGGCCGACCTGGCGCTGGCGCCGTGGGCGAGGGGGTCCCCCGCGGCCAACCTATTGGCACGGGGGTCCCCCTCGCTCACTGCTGCGGGGCTCAGGCCCGCGGGATCTCGCGCATCTCGAAGGACTCCACGACATCGCCGATCTTGATGTCGTTGTAGCCCCGCAGGGTCAGACCGCACTCGAAGCCCTCCCGGACCTCGTTCGCGTCGTCCTTCTCCCGCTTCAGGCTGGCGAGGTCGAGGTTGTCGGCGACGACGGCACCGTCGCGCAGCAGCCGCACCTTGGCGTTGCGACGCAGGACACCGGAGGTGATCATGCAGCCCGCGATGTTGCCGATCCTGGAGGAGCGGAAGATCGCACGGATCTCCGCCTGACCCAGGGCAGCCTCCTCGAACTCCGGCTTGAGCATGCCCTTGAGCGCGGCCTCGATCTCCTCGATGGCCTGGTAGATCACCGAGTAGTACCGGATCTCCACGCCCTCGCGGTCGGCCAGCTCCGTCGCCTTGCCCTGCGGGCGGACGTTGAAGCCGATGATGATCGCCTCGGAGGCCGCCGCCAGGTTCACGTTGGTCTCCGTGATCGCACCCACCCCACGGTCGATGACCCGCAGGTTGACGTTGTCGCCGACGTCGAGCTGCACGAGTGCGTCCTCGAGCGCCTCGACCGAACCGGACACGTCCCCCTTGAGGATGAGCAGCAGCTCGTCGGTGCCGCCCTTCTCCAGGCTGGACATGAAGTCCTCGAGGGTGCGCCGGCCGGTGCGCTGTGCCAGCAGTGCGTTGCGCTCGCGCGCCTCACGCTTCTCGGCTATCTGCCGGGCGATGCGGTCGTCGTCGACGACCATGAGGTTGTCCCCGGCACCGGGCACGGCGGTGAGGCCGAGCACTAGGACCGGACGCGACGGGGTCGCCTCCTCGACGTTGCCGCCATGCTCGTCGAGCATGGCGCGGACCCGGCCGTACGCCGGCCCGGACACCACCGAGTCGCCGACGCGCAGCGTGCCGCGTTGGATCAGGACCGTGGCGACGGCACCGCGACCGCGGTCGAGGTGCGCCTCGATGGCCAGGCCCTCGGCGGGCTGGTTCGGGTTGGCCCGCAGGTCCAGGGAGGCGTCGGCGGTCAGGACGATGGCCTCGAGGAGAGCGTCCATGTTGAGGTTGGACTTGGCCGAGACGTCGACGAACATGGTGTCGCCGCCGTACTCCTCGGGCACCAGGCCGTACTCGGTGAGCTGTCCACGGACCTTGGTCGGGTCGGAGTCCTCCTTGTCGATCTTGTTGACCGCGACCACGATGGGTACGCCGGCGGCCTTGGCGTGGTTCAACGCCTCCACGGTCTGGGGCATGACGCCGTCGTCGGCGGCCACCACGAGCACCGCGATGTCGGTGGCCTGCGCACCACGGGCACGCATGGCGGTGAAAGCCTCGTGACCAGGGGTGTCGATGAACGTGATCCGGCGCTCGCTGTCGTCGACGACGGTGGCGACCTGGTAGGCACCGATGTGCTGGGTGATGCCCCCCGCCTCCTTCGCGACGACGTTCGCGTTGCGCAGGGCGTCGAGCAGCTTGGTCTTTCCGTGGTCGACGTGACCCATGACGGTGACCACCGGCGGACGGGCGGCGAGGTCGTCCTCGCTGCCCTCGTCCTCCCCGAAGGCCAACGAGAAACTGTCGAGTAGCTCGCGGTCCTCGTCCTCGGGCGAGACGACCTCGATGCGGTAGTTCAGCTCCTCGCCGAGCAGCCGCAGCGTCTCGTCGTTGACCGACTGGGTCGCGGTGACCATCTCGCCGAGCGCGAACAGCACCTGCACGAGCGCGGCCGCGTCGACGTTCACCTTGTCGGCGAAGTCGGTGAGCGACGCGCCCCGGGCCAGGCGCACCGTCTCGCCGTCGCCCTTGCGTACGCGGACGCCACCGATGGCCGGTGCCTGCATGTTGTCGAACTCTTGACGCTTCGCCCGCTTGGACTTGCGCCCACGACGCACCGGGCCGCCCGCCCGGCCGAACGCACCCTGGGTGCCGCCACGGCCCGCGCGACCAGCACCGCCGGGACGACCACCGGGGCCGCCACCGAAGGCGGGACGCCCTCCGGGAC
>JALZKQ010000094.1 GCA_030859165.1 Actinomycetota bacterium | reverse complement strand
GCCCGGCAGCCGGCCCCGGCAACGCCAGCCCCCGGCCTGCCGCCCCCGGCCACGGGGGGCTCAGACCGCGGGCTCGAACCCGCCGCGGCTGGCCGCGGGGGCCGCTCCGCGCTTGAGCACGCCCCACGTGACGAGGCGGGCAGCGAGCACACTCGGCTGCTCCTGGTAGATCACCGCGAGCGTGCGCAGGTCCTCCCGCCGGATCGACAGGACCCGACCGTTGTAGTCGCCACGCTGAGCCTGGATCGTCGCGGCGTAGCGCAGCAGCGGGGCGGACTCCTGGGGGGACACGTTCTGCAACGCCTCGAGGTCGAGCACCAGCTTGGGCGGCGACTCCAGCGCGGCCTGGTTGCCGCGGCCACCCGGGAGCAGCTCGTCTACCGGTACCCCGTAGAAGCCGGCGAGTTGGGACAGCTTCGCAACGGTCACCGCGCGGTCACCTCGCTCGTACGAACCGACGACCACGGCCTTCCAGCGGCCTTCTGACTTCTCCTCCACGCCCTGCAACGACAAGCCCTGCTGTTGCCGGATCGAGCGCAACCGCGTTCCTAGCTCCTTGGCGTACTCCTGCGACATGTCAGCTCCGGGCAATGATGTTCTGGGGCGTGTCCCCGCAACCCACGATAGCCGCCGCGGCTACTGAGCGTGATGAAACACAGGCGACCGGCGTGGCGAGCCACGAGGCGACCGGCGTTGCGAGTCCTCCGGGCGCCGGTGGTAGCCTGATCGCGTCAGACATCCTTTAAGGGCCGTCCTGCGAGGCGGGCAAGGAGGTCGCATGAGTGGCGTCGTGCCACCAGGTGGCGCACGGGTCGTCCTCGACGACCACGACATCGCGCGGGCGCTGACCCGCATCTCCCACGAGATCCTCGAACGCAACCGCGGCGCCGCTGATCTGCTGGTTCTCGGGATCCCCCGCCGTGGCCACCCCCTCGCTCGTCGCCTGGCCGCACGGATCGCCGAGGTCGAGGGCAACGACGTCCCGGTCGGCTCCCTCGACGTCACCCCGTACCGAGACGACCTGCGGCTGCGCCCGGCGCGGGCGCTCGAGCACACCGACATCCCGACCACGGGGGTGGACGGGCGCACCGTGGTGCTCGTCGATGACGTGCTGTTCTCCGGGCGCACCATCCGCGCCGCCCTCGACGCGCTCAACGACCTCGGCCGGCCGCGCGTCGTCCGCCTCGCCGTCCTCGTCGACCGCGGCCACCGCGAGCTGCCGATCCGGGCCGACTTCGTGGGCAAGAACCTCCCGACCTCGCTGGTGGAGGACGTACGCGTGCACCTGCGCGAGGTCGACGGGCGTGACGAGGTGCTGATCGCCGGTCCGAGCGCGGTACGGGCGCAGGAGGCCTGATGGACCAGCACCTGCTCAGTGCCGGCGACCTAACCCGCGACGATGCGCTGCTCGTGCTCGACACCGCCGAGGAGATGCGCTCGCTGTCGGACCGCCCGATCAAGAAGCTGCCCACCCTGCGCGGACGTACCGTCGTGAACCTGTTCTTCGAGGACTCCACCCGTACCCGGATCTCCTTCGAGCTGGCAGCCAAGCGACTGAGCGCCGACGTCATCAACTTCGCGGCCAAGGGATCCAGCCTGTCCAAGGGGGAGAGCCTCAAGGACACCGCGCTCACCCTGCAGGCGATGGGGGCCGACGCGGTGGTCGTCCGCCACCACGCCTCCGGTGCGCCGCACCGCCTGGCCCACTGCGCCTGGACCTCCGGCAGCGTGGTCAACGCCGGCGACGGCACCCACGAGCATCCCACCCAGGCGCTGCTCGACGCGTTCACCATGCGTCGTCACCTCGGCGAGCTCGAGGGCCGCCACGTCGCGGTGGTGGGTGACGTCCTGCACAGCCGCGTCGCCCGGTCCAACGCGCTGCTGCTGAGCACCCTCGGCGCCCAGGTGACCCTGGTCGCACCGCCTACGCTGCTGCCGGTGGGCGTCGAGGGCTGGCCGGTCGAGGTGTCCTACGACCTGGACGCGGTGCTGCCCAAGGTCGACGCGGTCATGATGCTGCGGGTGCAGGCCGAGCGGATGAACGCCGCCTTCTTCCCCAGCGCACGGGAGTACAGCCGCCGCTACGGGCTGGACCTGCGCCGGATGAGGCTGCTGCCCGACCACGCGCTGGTGCTGCACCCCGGCCCGATGAACCGAGGTATGGAGATCACCGCGGACGTCGCCGACGCAGCACGCTCGGTGATCGTGGAGCAGGTCAGCAATGGGGTGGCGACACGAATGGCCGTGCTCTACCTGCTGCTGTCCGGAGCCGCCCCCGCCCACGGCGCCGACGATCCGGAGGGGCCCGCGTGAGCGCGTACCTGATCCGTGGTGCCCGGCTCCTGGGGGCCGACCCCACGGACCTGCTGCTGCGCGACGGGGTCGTGCAGGCGATCGGCAGGAACGCCGACATGGTGGGCGCCACCGAGGTCGACGCCGACGGTCTGGTCGCGCTGCCGGGGCTGGTCGACCTACACACGCACCTGCGCGAGCCCGGACGCGAGGACGCCGAGACCGTCCGGTCCGGCACCGCCGCAGCAGCCCGCGGTGGCTTCACCGCGGTGCACGCCATGGCCAACACCGACCCGGTGGCCGACACCGCGGGCGTGGTCGAGCAGGTGTGGCGGCTCGGTCGTGAGGCTGGACAGTGCGAGGTCCGCCCGGTGGGTGCGGTCACCGTGGGCCTGCAGGGGGAGCGGCTGGCCGAGCTGGGAGCGATGGCGGAGTCGGCAGCAAGGGTCCGTGTCTTCTCCGACGACGGGGTCTGTGTCTCCGACGCGGTACTGATGCGGCGGGCTCTGGAGTACGTCAAGGCCTTCGACGGGGTGGTGGCCCAGCACGCCCAGGAACCGCGGCTGACCGAGGGTGCCCAGATGAACGAGGGGGCGCTGTCGGGGGTGCTGGGGTTGCAGGGGTGGCCGGCGGTGGCAGAGGAGTCGATCATCGCCCGCGACTGCCTGCTCGCCGCGCACGTCGGGTCGCGGCTGCACGTCTGCCACGTCTCCACCGCCGGGTCGGTGGAGCTCGTGCGCTGGGCCAAGTCCAAGGGCTGGGACGTCACCGCGGAGGTGACGCCGCACCACCTGCTGCTGACCGACGAGCTCGCCACGACCTACGACCCCATCTACAAGGTCAACCCGCCGCTGCGCAGCGCGGACGACGTCACGGCGGTGCGCGAGGGTCTGGCCGACGGCACCATCGACGCCGTCGCCACCGACCACGCGCCGCACCCGATGGAGGACAAGGACTGCGAGTGGGCCGCCGCGGCCTTCGGCATGCTGGGCCTGGAGACGGCGCTGTCGGTGGTGCAGCAGGCCATGGTGGACACCGGGCTAATCGACTGGGCCGGCGTCGCGGACCGCATGTCGACACGACCCGCGGTCATCGGGCGGGTGGCCGCCCACGGACGCCCGCTGGCGGTCGGTGAGCCGGCCCACCTGGTCCTCTACGACCCGTCGGTGACCGTTCAGGTGCGGCCCGCTGAGAGCGCGTCGCTGTCGCGGAACACGCCATACGGCGGCCGCACGCTGCCGGGCCGCGTCGTCGCGACGTTCCTGCACGGTCGACCGACGGTGCTCGACGGGCGGCTCAGGTGAGCCCGGCGATGAGTCTGCTGGACGCCCCTGAGGCGATCCTGGTGCTGGAGGACGGCCGTACGCTGCGCGGGCGGGCCTACGGTGCCATCGGCGAGACCGTCGGCGAAGCCGTCTTCTCCACCGGCATGACCGGCTACCAGGAGACACTGACCGACCCGTCGTACCGCCGCCAGGTCGTCGTGATGACCGCGCCGCACGTCGGCAACACCGGCGTCAACGACGAGGACGCCGAGTCCGCCCGGATCTGGGTCGCCGGGTACGTCGTGCGCGACCCGGCCCGGGTGGCGAGCAGCTGGCGCTCGCGGCGCGACCTGGGCGCGGAGCTCGCGGCGGCCGGAGTGGTGGGCATCAGCGGTGTCGACACCCGCGCCCTGACCCGGCACCTGCGCGAGCGCGGCGCCATGCGGGTGGGGATCTCCTCGGTGAGCACCGACGCCGACGCGCTGCTGAGCACCGTGCGGCGGGCACCGTCGATGGCGGGCGCCGATCTGGCCGGCGAGGTCACCACCGCCTCCGCGTACGTCGTGCCGGCGCTCGGCGCCAGGCGCTTCACGGTGGCGGCGCTGGATCTCGGCATCAAGACGATGACACCCGAGCTGATGAGCCGGCGCGGGATCGAGGTGCACGTGCTGCCGGCCGCCGCTACCTTCGCCGACGTACGGGCCACCGGCGCGGACGGACTGTTCTTCTCCAACGGACCCGGAGACCCCGGTGCCACGGGCGGGCCGATCACACTGCTGCGCGAGGCGCTGGAGGCGGACATGCCGTACTTCGGGATCTGTTTCGGCAACCAGCTGTTCGGCCGCGCCCTGGGCCTGGACACCTTCAAGCTGCGCTACGGCCACCGCGGCATCAACCAGCCGGTGCTGGACCGCACCACCGGCCGGGTGGAGGTCACCGCGCACAACCACGGGTTCGCGGTGCGGTGGCCGGACGCCGACCTCGCGGCGGTGCCCACGCCGTACGGCACCGCCGGCGTCAGCCACGTCTGCCTCAACGACGGGGTCGTCGAGGGCATCGAGCTGACCGGTCCGGACGGCGCGCTGCGTGCGTTCAGCGTGCAGTACCACCCCGAGGCCGCCGCCGGACCGCACGACGCCGAGTACCTCTTCGACCGGTTCGTGTCCCTGCTGGCCGCCGTGCAGGTCCCCGCCTGATGCCGCGGCGTACCGACATCTCCAGCGTCCTGGTGATCGGCTCCGGGCCGATCGTCATCGGGCAGGCGTGCGAGTTCGACTACTCCGGGACGCAGGCGTGCCGGGTGCTGCGCGAGGAGGGGCTGCGAGTCGTCCTGGTCAACTCCAACCCGGCGACGATCATGACAGACCCGGAGTTCGCCGACGCCACGTACGTCGAGCCGATCACGGCGGAGTTCGTGGAGAAGGTCATCGCCGTGGAGCGGCCGGACGCCATGCTGGCGACCCTGGGTGGCCAGACGGCGCTGAACTGCGCAATGAGCCTGGCCGAGGCGGGTGCGCTCGAGAAGTACGGCGTGGAGCTCATCGGTGCCTCGATCGAGGCCATCGAGAAGGGCGAGAACCGGGAGTCGTTCAAGCGCGTCGTGCAGTCCCTGCCCCCGCAGTGGCAGGCGGAGGTCGCCCGGTCGGCGATCTGCCACACGATGGACCAGTGCCTCGGCGCCGCCGACGAGCTGCGCTATCCGGTGGTGGTGCGCCCCTCGTTCACCATGGGCGGCTCCGGGTCGGGCATCGCCTACGACGAGGGCGACCTGCACCGCATCGCCGGCGCCGGGCTCGCCGCCAGCCCGACCACCGAGGTGCTCCTCGAGGAGTCGATCCTCGGCTGGAAGGAGTACGAGCTGGAGGTCATGCGCGACCGGGCCGACAACGTCGTGATCGTCTGCTCGATCGAGAACATCGACCCGATGGGCGTGCACACCGGTGACTCGATCACCGTCGCGCCGGCGATGACGCTGACCGATCGCGAGTACCAGCGGCTGCGCGACATCTCGATCGGCGTCATCCGCGAGGTCGGCGTTGACACCGGCGGGTGCAACATCCAGTTCGCGGTCAATCCGTACGACGGGCGGGTCATCGTCATCGAGATGAACCCGCGGGTATCGCGCTCCAGTGCGCTGGCCAGCAAGGCGACCGGGTTCCCGATCGCCAAGATCGCCGCCAAGGTGGCGATCGGCTACACCCTGGACGAGATCCCCAACGACATCACCCGCCAGACCCCCGCCAGCTTCGAGCCGACGTTGGACTACGTCGTGGTCAAGGTGCCGCGGTTCGCGTTCGAGAAGTTCCCGGCCGCCGACCCCACGCTGACGACACACATGAAGTCGGTGGGCGAGGCGATGGCGATCGGCCGCAACTTCACCGAGGCGCTGAACAAGGCGCTGCGCTCGCTCGAGCACCCGCAGGCGGCGTTCTCCTGGGTCGGCGACCCCGGGGACGTCGAGGACCTGCTGGCCCGGGTCGCGACGCCGCACGACGGCCGGCTGCGGCTGGTGATGGACGCCCTGCGTGCCGGCGCCACCGCCGGGCAGGTCCACTCGGCCACCGGCATCGACCCGTGGTTCGTCGACCAGCTGGTGCTGATCGACGAGGTCGCCGGGCTGCTGGCACGGGCGCCGCAGCTGAGCCCCGAGGTGTTGCGGCTGGCCAAGCGGCACGGCTTCTCCGACGCCCAGATTGCTGCCGTGCGCGACATGCGCGAGGACGTCGTGCGCGGGGTCCGCCACGCCCTCGGCATCCGGCCGGTCTTCAAGACCGTGGACACGTGCGCGGCGGAGTTCGCCGCGCGCACGCCGTACCACTACTCCTCCTACGACGAGGAGAGCGAGGTCGCCGCGCGGGAGGGTCCCGCGGTGCTGATCCTGGGCAGCGGGCCGAACCGGATCGGGCAGGGCATCGAGTTCGACTACTCCTGCGTGCACGCCTGCCTGGCGCTGTCCGAGGCCGGCTACGAGACGATCATGGTCAACTGCAACCCCGAGACCGTCTCCACCGACTACGACACCTCCGACCGGCTCTACTTCGAGCCGCTCACGCTGGAGGACGTGCTCGAGATCGTGCACGCCGAGCAGCTCGCCGGCCCGGTCGCCGGCGTCATCGTGCAGCTCGGCGGGCAGACCCCCCTCGGACTGGCCCAGGGGCTCGCGGACGAGGGCGTACCGGTCGTGGGTACGTCACCGGAGGCGATCCACCTCGCCGAGGAGCGCGGAGCGTTCGGCCGGGTGCTGGAGGCGGCCGGCCTGCCGGCGCCCAAGCACGGCATGGCCACGTCGTTCGCGGCAGCCAAGCGGATCGCCGACGAGATCGGCTACCCGGTGCTGGTGCGCCCGTCGTACGTCCTGGGCGGCCGCGGGATGGAGATCGTCTACGACGACGCCGCGCTCGCCTCCTACATCGAGCGCTCCACGCTGGTGTCGCCGGAGCACCCGGTGCTGGTCGACCGGTTCCTCGACGACGCCGTGGAGATCGACGTGGACGCGCTGTTCGACGGTGCGGAGCTGTTCCTCGGCGGTGTGATGGAGCACATCGAGGAGGCCGGTATCCACTCCGGCGACTCCGCGTGCACGCTGCCGCCGATCACCTTGGGCCGCGAGGAGATCAGCCGGATCCGCAGCTCGACCGAGGCGATCGCCCGCGGGGTCGGTGTCCGGGGCCTGCTCAACGTGCAGTACGCCCTGGTCTCCGACACCGTCTACGTCCTGGAGGCCAACCCGCGGGCCTCGCGCACGGTGCCGTTCGTGTCCAAGGCGACGGCGACGCCACTGGCCAACGCGGCCGCTCGGATCATGTTGGGCGCCACGGTCGGTGACCTCCGGGCGGAGGGCTTGCTGCCGGCAAACGGCGACGGGGGGGACCTGCCGGCCACCGCGCCGGTCGCGGTGAAGGAGGCGGTGATGCCGTTCAACCGCTTCCGCACCTTCGACGGCCAGTCGGTCGACACGGTGCTCGGGCCCGAGATGCGCTCGACCGGTGAGGTGATGGGCATCGACGCTGGCTTCGGCGCCGCGTTCGCGAAGTCGCAGCTCGCGGCGTTCGGCTTCCTGCCCGTGGGAGGCACCGTGTTCGTGTCGGTGGCCAACCGGGACAAGCGGCACATGATCTTCCCGGTGAAGCGGCTCGCCGACCTCGGGTTCGACGTGGTGGCGACCACCGGCACCGCCGAGGTGCTGCGCCGCAGCGGGGTGCAGGCGCACACGATCCGCAAGCTCACCGAACAGGGCCTCGATCCAGCCGAGGCCCGGTCCGACATCGTTTCGAAGATCCTGTCCGGCGACATCACGCTGGTGATCAACACCCCGCACGGCGTGACGTCGGGGGGCAGCCCACGCGTCGACGGGTACGAGATCCGCACCGCCGCGGTCCGTGCCGACATCCCGTGCATCACGACGGTGCAGGGACTTGCCGCAGCGGTGCAGGGCATCGAGGCGCTGATCGCGGGGAGCATCGGCGTCCGGTCCCTGCAGGACTGGGCTGCGCAGGTGCGTGCGTGAGCGCGACACCGCGGCGTACGTCCGCGTCGGTGCAGTTGCGGGCCGAGGTGCAGTCGGTTCGCCGCGTGGGGGCGTACCACCACCTGACGCTGGTGGCCCCCGGCGTGCCCGAACGCACCCGCCCCGGCCACTTCGTGGCGCTGGCCGTGGGCGGCGACACCTCCGCCATGCTGCTGCGCCGGGCCTTCTCCGTCTACCGGGTACGGGAGGGCGGCGTGTACGGCGGCACGGTCGAGATCGTGTTCGCCGTGCACGGGCCGGGCACAGCCTGGCTCGCCGACCGCCGCGCCCACGACCTCGTCGACCTGCTCGGACCGCTCGGTCGCCCGTTCGCGCTGCCCAAGGAGCCGGTGCCGTGCACCCTGGTCGCCGGCGGCTACGGCAGCGCCCCGTTGTTCGCGTTGGCGGAGCGGCTGCACGCACGGGGCTGCGCCGTGCACATCGTGCTCGGTGCGGCGAGCGAGAACCGGCTGTTCGGGGTGCTGGAGGCCAAGCGCAGCGCCCAGTCGGTCACGGTGACGACGCAGGACGGCTCGCTCGGGCAGCGAGGCCGGGTGACCGACGTGCTGCCGGCGCTGCTGGCCCGCACCCGTAGCGACGTCGTCTACTCCTGCGGCCCGATGGCCATGTTGCGTGCGGTCGCCGAGGCGGCCGAGCAGCATGGCGCCCACAGCCAGTGCGCCGTGGAGGAGGCGATGGCCTGCGGAGTCGGGGTCTGCATGACCTGCGTGCTGCCGGTCGTCGGCGACGACGGGATCACGCGCATGGTGCGCTCGTGCGTCGAGGGGCCGGTCTTTCGCGGGGACCGGGTCCGCTGGGACGCGGTCGGCACCGTGCCGGAGGGAACCCTCGGCGCACCCAGGGCGGGAGGCCACTGATGACCGACCTGTCGGTCGACCTCGGCGGGCTGCGGCTGCCCAACCCGGTGATGACCGCGTCGGGCTGCGCGGCGGCCGGTTTCGAGCTCGACCAGTTCTTCGACGTCGCCGAGCTCGGGGCGGTGGTGACCAAGTCGATCATGCGGGAGCCGCGCTCGGGCCGGGCGACACCGCGGATGGCCGAGACGCCGGCGGGGATGCTCAACTCGATCGGGTTGCAGGGTCCGGGCATCGGCTCGTTCCTCGCCACGGATTTGCCGTGGCTGGTCGCCCGGGGTGCCCGCGCGATCGTGTCCATCGCCGGCGGCACCGTCGAGGAGTTCGTCGAGCTGGCCCGCCGCGTGGCCGCGAGCCCGGGGGTCGCTGCCCTCGAGGTCAACATCTCCTGTCCCAACGTCGAGAACCGCGGGCTGGTGTTCGCCTGCGACCCGGTGCAGGCATCCACCGTGGTCGAGGCCGTACGGGCCGTGGTGCCCGAGGGACTGCCGATGTTCGCCAAGCTGAGCCCCGACGTCACCGACCTGGTGAGCGTCGCGCGGTCGGTCGTCGACGCGGGCGCCACCGGGTTGGTCCTGATCAACACGCTGCTCGGCCTGCGGATCGACCCGGCGACCCTGCGTCCGCTGCTGGGCGGCGTGACCGGAGGGCTGTCCGGCCCGGCCGTTCGTCCGGTGGCCGTGCGCTGCGTGTGGCAGGTGCACGCCGCACTGCCACAGGTCCCGATCATCGGCGTGGGAGGCATCCGTACCGGCGCCGACGCCCTGGAGTTCCTGGCCGCAGGAGCCACCGCCGTGCAGGTGGGCACGGTGATCTTCAACGATCCGTCGGCACCGATCCGGGTGGTCCGCGAGCTCGGCCAGGAGCTGGCCGCACGCGACTTCGCCGGCCCGGGCGACGTCGTCGGGATAGCCCACCGACCGCGCGGACAGACCCGGGAGAAGATCGCCTGATGGACACCTTCGGAGCTCGACTGCACGCGGCAGTGCGTGAGCGTGGTCCGCTGTGCGTCGGCATCGACCCGCACGCCACGCTGCTGAGCGCCTGGGGGCTGCCCGACACCGCGTACGGGCTCGAGCGGTTCGCGATGACGACCGTGGAGGCGCTCGCGGACCAAGTCGCTGTGCTCAAGCCCCAGTCGGCGTTCTTCGAGCGTCACGGCGGTGCGGGAGTCCAGGTGCTCGAGCGCACCATCGCCGCCGCCCGCAGCGCCGGTGCGCTCGTCCTGCTCGATGTCAAGCGTGGCGACATCGGCTCCACCGCCCAGGCGTACGCCGACGCGTACCTCGGCCCGACGTCCCCGCTGGCGGCCGACGCGGTGACGGTGAGCCCGTACCTCGGGTTCGGCTCGTTGCTGCCCTTCCTGGACGTCGCCGCCGAGCATGGTCGGGGCGTGTTCGTGCTCGCCCTCACGTCCAACCCCGAGGGCGCCTCGGTACAGCAGGCGGTCGGGCCGGCCGGCACGGTCGCCGGCTCGGTGCTGGCCGCACTGCTTGAGCTCAATGCCGGGGCGACACCGCTCGGCAGCTTCGGTGCGGTGGTCGGAGCCACCATCGGCAGCACGACCGAGGACCTCGACATCAACGGTCCACTGCTGGCGCCGGGATTCGGCGCCCAGGGGGCGACGGTCGAGGATCTGCATGCCGTGTTCGGCGCCTCGCTGCCACGGGTGCTGCCCGCCACCTCGCGAGAGCTCCTGCGCACCGGTCCCGACGTCGCATCGCTGCGGGCCGAGGCGGACCGGGTGGCCACGACGCTGAGCGGGGTGACGACCCGCGCATGCAGCCATCCGCCGCTGGGACACCGCGCACCGCTAACCTGAGGACTCATCCAGCGAGGGGATCACTGACATGAGGAAACTTCTGAGTGCGGCTGCCGCTGCCGTCGTCAGCGCGGGTGTCCTGACCGGTTGTGGTGGCTCGGACGACTACTGCAGCTCCCTCGAGGACACCGTCGAGGAGTTCGAGGCGTTCGGTGAGGCCGACTTCGACCAGTTCGGCGAGGCGATCGACGCCTTCAGGGATGTGGGTGCCGAGGCGCCGAGCGAGGTCGAGGAGGAGTGGGAGACGCTGATCAGCGGCATCGACTCGGCCGAGTCCGCGCTGCAGGACGCAGGGGCCGGGTTCGAGGACCTGGGCGACATCCAGACCGGTCAGATCCCCGATGGCGTCGACGAGGAGGAGCTCATCGAGGCCCTCGCCTCCTTCCAGGAGCTGAGCTCCGAGGAGTTCGCTGAGGCCGGCCAAGCCATCGAGGAGCACGCCGAGAGCGAGTGCGACGTCACGCTGCCCTGAGTCTCAGGCTGGGCGCCACTGCCACAATCGGGAGTGCGCCGACGCCGAACTGTGCCTGCTCCGCCACCCCTGCTGTTGCCCGCTACCGTGTCCGGTCGGTAGTTTCGCCGCAGCAGATCGCTCGGAGCTGCCTTCAATCGTCGCAACGAGGAGCCCGCCGTGGGACTGCCGCCCCTGACACCGGAGGAACGGCAGGCCGCCCTGGGCAAGGCGGCTGCCGCACGTCGGGAGCGGGCGGAGGTCAAGAACCGTCTCAAGCACTCCGGTGCATCGCTCGCCGACGTGCTGGCCGAGGGCAAGCGCAACGACACGCTGGGCAAGATGAAGGTGCTCGATTTGTTGCAGTCCATGCCCGGGCTCGGCAAGGTCCGGGCCAAGCAGCTGATGGAGCGCATCGGGATCGCCGAGACGCGGCGGGTCCGGGGGCTCGGGGTCAACCAGGTGGCAGCACTCGAACGTGAGTTCCCCGACCGCGCGTGAGTCGGGGCCCAGCCGGCTGGTGGTCCTGGCCGGCCCGACAGCGGTCGGCAAGGGCACCGTCGCAGCGTACGTGCGCGCCCACCATCCGCAGGTGTGGATCTCGGTCTCGGTCACCACCCGTGCTGCCCGTGCCGGGGAGCTGCCCGGCGCGCACTACCACTTCGTCGACGACGCGACGTTCGATGAGCTGATCGAGCGGGGGGAACTGCTGGAGTGGGCGGTCGTGCACTCAAGCGCCCGGTACGGCACGCCGCGGCGTCCGGTCGAGCGTGCCCTGGCGGCCGGTCGCAGCGCCCTGCTGGAGATCGACCTGCAGGGGGCCCGCCAGATCCGCGAGTCGATGCCCGAGGCGTACTTCGTCTTCCTGGCTCCGCCGAGCTGGGAGGAACTGGTCCGCCGCTTGATCGGTCGCGGCACCGAGACGCCCGCCCAACAGCAGCGACGACTGGCTTCCGCGCGCCTCGAGCTTGCCGCCGAGCCGGAGTTCGACGCCACCATCGTGAACAGCGACGTCGCGACCGCAGCGCGGCAGTTGGTAGCCTTGCTGGATTCACCCCCACCGAAGTGATTGAGGCTCGTTCGTGTCTGCACCTCGCACCACCGCCGCCGACGGGATCACCAACCCGCCCATCGACGACCTGCTGTCCAAGACCGACTCGAAGTACAAGCTGGTGCTCTACAGCGCCAAGCGTGCCCGTCAGATCAACGCCTACTACTCCCAGCTCGGCGAGGGACTGCTGGAGTACGTCGGCCCGCTCGTGGACACCCATGTCCAGGAGAAGCCGCTGTCGATCGCGATGCGCGAGATCGAGGCCGACCTGCTGACCTGCGAGGACATCGACCCCGACGAGCCCGCCACCGGGCCGGGCGTCACCGCCCCGACGGCCTGAGCCCGATCCGATGAGCACGGCGGCGGCCGTACGCCGGCCCCGGGTGGTGCTCGGCGTCGGCGCAGGAATCGCCGCCTACAAGGTGTGCGACCTGCTCCGTCGGCTGACCGAGTCCGGTCACGACGTACGTGTCGTACCCACCGGCGACTCCCTGCAGTTCGTGGGTGCGGCCACCTGGGAGGCGCTGTCCGGCCACCGGGTCGACGCCGGCGTCTTCGACGACGTCCCCGGTGTGCCGCACGTACGGCTCGGCCAGGAGGCCGACCTGGTGGTGGTGGCGCCCGCCACCGCGGACCTGCTGGCGCGCGCCGCCCACGGTCTCGCCGACGACCTGCTCACCAACGTCCTGCTCACGGCGCGCTGCCCCGTCGTGTTCGTGGCCGCGATGCACACCGAGATGTGGGAGCACCCGGCGACCCAGGACAACGTCGCGACGTTGCGCAGCCGGGGCCTGCTCGTCCTCGAGCCGGCCGACGGCCGACTCACCGGTGCCGACACCGGAAAGGGACGGCTCCCCGAGCCTGCCGAGATCTTCGAGGTGCTGCGCACCGTGCTTCGCCGTGGCCTCGACGGCCAGGCGCAGGATCTCGCCGGCCGCCACGTCGTCGTCTCCGCGGGCGGGACCCGTGAGCCTCTCGACCCGGTGCGCTACCTCGGCAACCGGTCCTCCGGACGCCAGGGTTATGCGCTGGCATCCGTCGCTGCAGCCCGCGGCGCGAAGGTGACGCTGGTGGCGGCCAACGTGGTGCTGCCGTCCCCGGCCGGCGTGGACGTGGTGCACGTGCAGACGACGCAGGAGCTACGCGAGCAGGTCCTCGGGGCCGCCGCGGGCGTGGACGCGGTCGTGATGGCCGCCGCCCCGGCGGACTTCCGCCCCGTCACCGCGAGCGCGGCCAAGATCAAGAAGCCTCAGGACGGGTCCGCCGCACCGATCGAGCTGGTGCAGAACCCCGACATCCTCGCGGAGCTGGGCGTGCTGCGCGAGCAGGCGCTGCCCGTCCTTGTCGGGTTCGCCGCGGAGACCGGCGACGAGGCCCACAGTGTCGTGGAGCACGGACGCGCCAAGCTGGCCTGCAAGGGCTGCGACATCCTCGTCGTCAACGACGTGAGCGACGGCAAGGTCTTCGGCCAGCCGGTCAACGAGGCCGTGATCCTCACCGCGGACGGGCAGGCCGTGTCCGTACCCCGGGGGCCGAAGGAGGATCTGGCCGACGTGGTCTGGGACCTCGTCGCGGGTCGTCTACCGTAATGCTGCACCTACCGACAGTTGCCCGGATCCCCCGACCAGGAGACATCTCGTGACCCGCCGCCTCTTCACCTCCGAGTCCGTCACCGAAGGCCATCCGGACAAGATCGCCGACCAGATCAGCGACAGCATCCTGGACGCGATGCTCGAGCAGGACCCGCACAGCCGGGTCGCGGTCGAGACGTTGCTCACCACCGGCCTCGTCGTCGTCGGCGGCGAGGTGACGACCCAGGGCTACGTCGAGATCCCGAGGATCGTGCGGGACTGCGTCCTGAAGATCGGGTACGACTCGTCCAAGAAGGGCTTCGACGGTCACTCCTGCGGAGTCACGGTCGCCATCGGCCAGCAGTCACCGGACATCGCGCAAGGCGTCGACGACGCCTACGAGGAGCGGCACGACCACTCCGTCGATCCGCTGGACCGCCAGGGGGCCGGCGACCAGGGCCTGATGTTTGGGTACGCGTGCGACGAGACGCCCGAGCTGATGCCGCTGCCGATCACCCTCGCCCACCGGCTCGCGCAGCGACTGTCCGACGTGCGCAACGACGGCACCATGGCGTACCTGCGCCCCGACGGCAAGACCCAGGTCACCGTCGAGTACGACGAACAGAGCCGACCGGTACGCATCGACACCGTCGTGGTGTCCAGCCAGCACGCCGCTGACATCTCGCTGGACTCGATGCTGACGCCGGACGTGCGCAAGTACGTCGTCGACGACGTACTGGAGGGCTTCGACATCGACCACTCCGACTACCGTCTGCTGGTCAACCCCACCGGGCGCTTCGAGATCGGCGGGCCGATGGGTGACGCCGGGCTGACCGGTCGCAAGATCATCGTCGATACTTACGGCGGCATGGCCCGTCACGGTGGCGGCGCCTTCAGCGGCAAGGACCCGAGCAAGGTGGACCGCTCCGCCGCGTACGCCATGCGCTGGGTGGCCAAGAACATCGTCGCTGCCGGACTCGCCCGCCGGGTCGAGGTACAGGTCGCCTACGCCATCGGCAAGGCACACCCGGTCGGCTTCTACGTGGACGCCTTCGACACCGAGACTGTGCCGGTGGAGGCGATCACCGAGGCGGTCCGTGCGGTCTTCGACCTCCGGCCGGCAGGGATCATCCGCGACCTCGACCTGCTGCGGCCGATCTACGCGCAGACCGCCGCCTACGGTCACTTCGGTCGCGAGCTGGCCGACTTCACCTGGGAGCGCACCGACCGGGCCGACGCGCTGAAGGCCGCTGTCTGACCGCCGCTCGTGGGTCCCGTCACGCCAACCCGGTGTGAGCGAGGGGGTCCCCTGTGCCGAACCTATTGGCACCGGGGACCCCCTCGCCCATCCGGGCCCTCGCGCCTGTGGACGGCCAGGACGCGACGTCGGTAGCGGCTGGTACAACGGTCGCCATGAGCGAGACCGGGCCAGCCGCGGAGCAGCTCGCGCTGCTGCGCGAGACCGTCCGCTCGACACCCGCGCCGGCGACGGCTGCCGTGGCGGTCGACCTGCCGGTGGCACGGGTTGCGGTCGACGTCGCCCACGCGCACCTCGACCGCCCCTTCGACTACCTGGTCCCCGACACCCTCGACGCGACGGCGGTCTCCGGCGCTCGCGTCCGGGTGCGCTTCGCCGGCCGCCTGGTCGACGGCTTCGTCCTGGAGCGGGTCGACTCCTCCGAGCACGGGGGGCGGCTCGGCAGGGTCGAGCGAGCGGTGTCCGCGGAGGTGGTGCTGCGTCCGGAGGTCGCCCGGTTGTGCCGCCTGGTCGCCGAACGGTACGCCGGCACCTTCGCCGACGTGGTGCGCCTCGCGGTACCGCCCCGCCACGGCCGCGAGGAGAAGGCACCGGTCGTACCAGCCGCACCGGGCGACCTGACCGAGCCGGACGCCACCCTGTGGTCGGCCTACGACCACGGTCGCCAGACATTGTCCGACCTCGCACACGGGCGCAGCCCGCGCAGCACGCTGAGCGTGCTCAGCGGCCACGACTGGACCCACGTCATGGCAGCAGCCGTCCTCGCCACCCTGCGCTCCGGGCGCGGCTCGCTGGTCTGTCTGCCCGACGTCCGGGACGTGGCACGGCTCGACGCGACGCTCGCCGCCGTCCTCGGCGACGGCCACCACGTCGTGCTCACCGCGGGTGCCGGGCCGCAGACCCGCTACCGGGCGTTCCTCGCCGTTGCCCGCGGACACGTCAAGGTCGTCATCGGCACCCGCGCCGCGGCGTTCGCCCCCGTCCACGACCTGGGTCTGCTCGCCATGTGGGACGACGGAGACGACCTGCTCGGTGAGCCGCGCGCGCCGTACCCGCACGCCCGTGAGGTGCTGCTGCTGCGCGCCCACGAGAGCGGGTCCGGCGTCCTGCTGGCAGCTCACGCGCGCTCGGCGGAGGCGCAGGCACTGGTCGAGTCCGGCTGGTGCCGCGACCTCGCCGTTGCCCCCGCACGGCGTCGGTCCCACGGCCCGGTCGTGCAGGTGAGTGGCTCGGACTCCACGGCCCGCCGTGACCCGGTCGGCACCGCTGCCCGCATCCCGACCACGGCCCAGCAGGCGATGCGCGAGGCGCTGGCGTCGGGACCGGTGCTCGTGGCGGTCGCCCGACGCGGCTACCGGCCTGCGCTGTCGTGTCAGTCCTGTCGCTCACCGGCCCGCTGCGTGAGCTGCAACGGTCCGCTGAGCCAGAGCGGCCGGGAGCAGGATCCTCGCTGCGCGTGGTGCGCCCGGCCCGCGTCGTCCTGGTCCTGCCCCGAGTGCGGGGGAGCGCGACTGCGGGCTCCGGTGGTCGGGGAGCGGCGCACGGCCGAGGAGCTCGGCCGCGCCCTGCCCGGCGTCACGATCCGCTCCTCGGGGGGATCCCGGGTCCTGGACGACGTGGGGGAGCGGCCCCAGCTGGTGGTCGCGACTGCGGGCGCCGAGCCCGTCGCCGCCGGCGGCTACGCTGCCGCAGTCATTCTCGACGCCGACGTGGCTCTGGCCCGTCCGGACCTGCGCACCGTGGAGGAGACGTTTCGCCGCTGGAGCAATGTCGTCGCCCTGGTGCGACCAGCCCAGCAGGGTGGGCGGGTCATGGTCGTGGGCGAGGCCGGCTCGGTGGCCGTCCAGGCCCTCGTACGCGCCGACCCGGCGGGCCTGGCTGGGCGCGAGCTCGAAGCCCGACGGGCCACCCGGCTGCCGCCGGCCGTGCGCTTGGCGACGGTGACCGGTCCCACCGCCGAGGTCGCCGCGTTGATGGAGGCACAGTGGCCCCGGCCCAGCGACCTGCTCGGGCCGGTGGCGGTCGACGACGAACTGGTTCGCCTGATCGTCCGGGTGCCCCGCACGCACGGCGCAGCCCTCGCCCAGGCGCTGCGTGCCCTGGCCTCGGCACGAAGCGCCCGCAAGTTGACCCCTCTGCGGATCCGGGTCGACCCCTACGACATCGAGTGACCGACCGGCCTCCGTAGAATCCAGTGATCCGTCTGACTCTCTGGAGCCTCCGCGTGACCATCCGCCCCATCCGCATGTTCGGTGATCCCGTGCTCCGCACGCCAGCAGCCGTCGTCACCCGGTTCGACGACGCACTCGGGGTCCTCGTCCAGGACCTGGTGGACACCATGCTCGATGCGCCGGGCGCCGGACTGGCGGCGCCGCAGATCGGCATTGGCAAGCGGGTGTTCACCTACCACGTCGACGGCGTATTGGGCCACGTGGTCAACCCCGAGCTGGTCCTGTCCCAGGACTCCCAGGTCGGCTTGGAGGGCTGCCTGTCGATCCCCGACCTGCGTTACGACGTCACCCGGGCGATGAGCGTCGAGGTCCGCGGCTGGGACCAGCACGGTGAGGCGCTGGTGCTCGCGGGGAGCGGTCTGTTCGCCCGGGCCTGCCAGCACGAGACCGACCACCTCGACGGCGTCCTGTTCCTCGACCGCCTGGACCGCGAGACCCGCCGACTGGCCATGCGGGCACTGCGCGGGGCCGAGCCGGTCGCTGCGACCGTCGTGGGCCGGCGCAGCTGAGGTGCGGGTGGTCTTCGCGGGTACGCCCGCCCCCGCGCTGCCCTCGCTGCGGGCCCTGCTGGACAGCAGGCACGACGTGGTGGCCGTCGTGACCCGGCCGCAGGCGCGGGCCGGCCGCGGTCGCCGGACGGTGACGTCTGCGGTGGCCGACCTCGCCCACGATCGGGGCATCGAGGTCCTCACGCCGGACCGTCCGGGCGACGAGGAGTTCCTGGCCCGGCTGCAGGCGCTGCAGCCGGACTGTTGCCCGGTCGTCGCCTACGGCGCCCTCCTGCCGCAGCGTGCCCTCGACGTGCCGCCGCACGGCTGGGTCAACCTGCACTTCTCCGTACTGCCTGCCTGGCGTGGAGCGGCCCCCGTGCAGCATGCGCTGCTGCACGGGGACGAGGTCACCGGCGCCACGACGTTTCGCATCGTGCGCGAGCTGGACGCCGGGCCGACGTACGGGCGAGTGACCGAGTCGATCCGGGCGACCGACACAGCCGGGGACGTGCTGGACCGCATCGCGATCTGCGGTGCCGGCCTGCTCGTCGACACGCTCGACCACCTCGAGGCCGGTGAACTCGTGGCGGTGGAGCAGCCACACGACGGCGTGACGTACGCCCCGAAGGTCGAGGTCGAGGACGCACGGATCCGTTGGGGTGACCCGGCGTTCGGGGTGGACCGACGGTTGCGCGCCTGCACCCCGGCGCCCGGCGCATGGAGCGTGCTGGCCGGCACCCGGATCAGGCTGGGCCCGGTCGTTGCCCGAGCCGAGGTCGATGACCTCGCCCCGGGGGCGATCCGGGTCGAGCGGCGCGAGGTGCTCGTCGGCACCGGTACGCACGCCGTCGCGCTCGGATGGGTGCAGCCCCCGGGCAAGCGGCCGATGCCGGCCACGGACTGGGCGCGGGGCGTGCGTCCGGCCCCGGATGCACGCTTCGCGAGCGAGGCCTGAGGTGAGGACCCCACGCCGCCCGCCCCGGGACCCGGCCCGCGCCGCGGCCCTCGACGTGGTGGCGGGGACGCGCGTCCGCGACGCTTACGCCAACCTGCTGCTGCCCCCCATCCTCGCCCGCTACGGTCTGAGCGGGCGCGACGCCGGCCTGGTCACCGAGCTGGCCGCCGGCACGCTGCGGATGCGCGGCCTGTACGACGCGGTGCTGGCCACTCGGATCAACCGGCCGCTGGAGTCGCTGGACGCCGACGTGCTCGACGTGCTGCGTCTCGGCTGCCATCAGCTGCTGTCCATGCGGGTGCCCTCGCACGCCGCGGTGTCCACCAGTGTCGAGCTCGTCCGCGAACGGACGGGGCCGCGCCCCACCGGGCTGGTCAACGCGGTGCTGCGCAAGGTCGCCCAGCGTGACCTGGCCGGGTGGGTACGGGACGTGGCCCCGGCCGTCGAGCAGGACCCCTACGGCCACCTCGCGGTCGCGCACAGCCATCCCCGCTGGATCGTCGACGAGCTGGCGCATGCGCTCGACGCGGACGCCGAGCTGCCGGAGCTGCTGAGCGCCGACAACCGGGTCGGCGCCGCCACCCTCGTGGTCCGGCCCGGGCGGGCCGACGTCGAGGAGCTGCTGGTCGCGGGCGCCCGACGGGGTCGCCTGTCGCCGTACGCCGTGCACCTGCAGGCAGGCAGCCCCGGTGACGTCCCGGCCGTCCGCGAGGGACGCGCCGGTGTCCAGGACGAAGGTTCGCAGGTGGTGGCGCTGCTCACCGCGGCCGTACCGGTCGAGGGCCGCGACCAACGGTGGCTGGACCTGTGTGCCGGCCCCGGCGGCAAGGCTGCCCTGCTCGGGGCCCTGGGCGCCGGGCGCGGCGCGACCCTGACCGCGAACGAGAGCCAGCCGCACCGGGCGGCACTGGTGGAGCAGGCGGTCGCCGGGCTGGCCGGTGTCACCGTGGTCGTTGGCGACGCCCGCCACCCGGCCTGGCGGCCAGCTACGTACGACCGGGTGCTGGTCGACGCACCGTGCACCGGTCTGGGCGCGCTGCGCCGTCGGGCGGAGGCGCGGTGGCGCCGCACCGCCGCGGATCTCGACGACTTGGTCCCGCTGCAGCGCGAGCTGCTCGCGGCCGCCCTGGATGCGGTGCGTCCCGGCGGTGTCGTCGTGTACGCGACGTGCTCGCCGGTGCTGCAGGAGACCTCCGAAGTCGTCGCGTCGGTGGTGGGGGCACGGACCGACGTCGAGGTCGTCGACGTGCGCACCGCCGCCGCTGATCTGGTCCCCGCCGACGGCGTCCGCGGACCGTACCTGCAGCTCTGGCCGCACCGACACGGGACCGATGCGATGTTCGCAGCCGTGCTACGGCGGGCCGGTACAGGTGGTTCCCCGTCTTGACACCAGTCGCACCAGGTCACGCACGCTGTGTTTCGACGGATCGCCGGGAGCGAGCCCACCTGTCGGCGAGCACCTGGTCGGCGCTGATTCGGCCCGGACCCAGGAGAAGCAGCGTGATCGACGCCGCGCACATGATGAACGCGAAGCCGGAGCCACTTCCGTCCTGGCCCATCACCAGAGACTCGCCGCGATGGACGAAGGTCAGCGCGCCGAGCATGACCACGATGAATCCGGCAGCCATGAGTCGAGTGAGAGCGCCGAGTGCGACCAGGATGCCGCCGAACAGCTGGGTGTAAGCGGCGAAGGGCGCGGCTAGGGCGGCCAGCGGGATGCCGGCGTCCCGGTAGTTCTGAACGTTGGTCGAGACGCCGGCCTCGAAGACGTCCCCGTAGCCGTGGGCGATGAAGACGGCGGCGACCGCGAAGCGCAATACCAGTTGGCCGGCGTCGGCGACAGCCGGTGCTTTGCCGGTAAGGATGCTGGACATGGTTGCTTCTCCTCTACTCATCGACACGGCGCGAGCAGGCCGCGTGCCGGAATGCGACAGTGGCAGGCAAAATTCGTATGCCTGCGCAACCGTAGCGTACGCCTATGGTGGCTCTGGCGCTAGGATGGTCGGATGATCACCCGGAGTGCTCGACCGCCATCGCTGCTCGCCCTCCCCTCGTACCTCGCCTCGCAGGTGTCCAGATTCGGGAGGCGACACCTGGAGGTCGTCTTGGACAAGCACGATCTGCGGCTGATACATCACGCCGTCCTCACCGCCCTGGATGACTTCGGCGCCCTGTCTCAGCAGCAGTTGGCTGACTCGCTGGACTTCGACAAGAGCCATCTCGTCGGCCACATCGACCGCCTGGAGAACCGCGACCTCGTGACACGCGCACGAGATCCGCGCGATCGGCGTCGCCATCAGGTCTCGCTCACCCCCGGTGGCCGAAGGCTTCTGAACGAGTTGCGAGCGGCCGCGCAAGAATCGCAGCAGGAGTTCCTCCGTAAGCTTTCGTCGGTGGAGCAGGAGACTCTCGTCTCCTTGCTACGACGCGTCCTGGAGGCCAACGACGCCGCTCGACTCACCGGGCCCGGCGCGGCGGCATCGTCCACTGACGAGGATCTCGTGCCAGCGCCGCAGCGATAGTCCGCAGGAGTCTGCTCCTGGCGTGGGTCCGCGCACCGAAGGCAGGCAGGCCTTTACTCGGCTCATCTACAATCCCCCGGTGGGAGTCCAGATCGCACCCAGCCTGCTCGCCGCCGACTTCGCCGACCTGCGCGGTGCCGCGGCGTCCGTCCCACACGCGGACTGGCTGCACGTCGACGTCATGGACAACCACTTCGTCCCGAACCTCACCGTCGGCGTGCCGGTGGTCGAGTCGCTGGCGAAGGTGGCGCAGCAACCGCTGGACTGCCACCTGATGATCGAGGACCCGGACCGGTGGGC
>JALZKQ010000093.1 GCA_030859165.1 Actinomycetota bacterium | reverse complement strand
GGCTGAGCCGGCTCGGCCACCACATCACGCGACCGAGGTCGAGGTTGAGCGCCGTCACGAGCACGGCGCGTACCACGATGGTGTCCAGGAGGACCCCGACGGCGACCGCGAAGCCCATCTGGGTGAGGAACGTCACCGGGAGCGTGGCGAGCACCGCGAACGTTGCGGCCAGGACGATCCCCGCCGAGGTGATCACGCCGCCGGTCGCGGACAGGCCGACCAGGGCGCCGCGGCGGGCACCGATCTGCAGGGCCTCCTCGCGCACCCGCGTCATCAGGAAGATGTTGTAGTCGACACCAAGCGCCACCAGGAAGACGAACACGAACAGCGGCAGCGAGCTGTCGGAGCTGCCCACCCCGAAGAGGTACTCGAAGGCCAGGGCGCCGATGCCGAGCGCGGCTGCGAAGGACAGCACCACGGTCGCGATCAGAACGAGCGGAGCCACGAGCGCCCGTAGCAGCACGGCGAGGATGAGGAACACCACGACGAGGATCAGCGGGATGACCACGAGGTTGTCGCGCCCCGAGGACTCCTGGATGTCCAGGTTCAGCGCCGAGACCCCGCCGACCAGGCTGTCCGGGTCGACCCCGTGCGCGGCGTCGCGCACCCGCTCGACCGTTGCATAGGCTTCGTCCCCGATCGGGGCGCTGGTCAGCTCTGCGGCGATGAAGGTGGTGCCGGCCCGGGTCACGGGCTCCGCGACGTCGGCGATGCCAGTGGTGCCTCGCACGGCCTCGCCGACCGCTGCGGCGTCCTGCTCGGTGGTGATGACCGCCACCGGGCTGCCCGCGTCGGACTCGAAGTGGGCCGCGATCACAGCCTCGCCCTTGATCGAGTCGGGAGTTCCGCGGAAGCTCTCCGCCGTGGTGAGCCCCTGGGCGTCCAGCCCGATCGTGCCGAGGCTCATCGCGCTGAGCACGAGCGCGGTGCCGATCCAGATCATCCGCGGCCGGCGCGCGATCGAGTTGCCGGTCCGGGCCCAGATCCCCGAAGCCGTCGGCTCCGGACTGCCCTCGACCGGGCGGGCCGGCCAGAAGACCCAGCGACCGACGATGACCAGCAGCGCCGGCAGCAGCGTGATCATCGCCAGCAGCCCCACCCCGACGCCGATCGCGGCCACCGGGCCCAGGCCCTGGGTGGAGTTCATCTGCGCCGCGAGCAGGCACAGCATGCCGAGCACGACCGTGCCCGCGCTGGCGATGATCGCCGGGCCGGCGCGGTGCAGCGCCTCGGCCATGGCCTCGTGCCGGTCGTGGTGGCGGCGCAGCTCCTCGCGGTAGCGGGCGACGAGCAGCAGCGCGTAGTCCGTCCCGGCACCGAAGACGAGGACCGTCAGGATGCCGGTGCTCTGCGCGTTGACGGTCAGGCCGGCGTTGTCGGCGAGCAGGTAGATGACGCCCTGGGCGCTGACGAGGGCGACGCCGGCCGAGATCACCGGCAGCAGCCACAGGACCGGGCTGCGGTAGGTGAGCAGGAGGATCACGACCACCACGACGACCGTCGCGAGCAGCAGGGTGCTGTCGATGCCCTCGAACGCCGCCGCGGAGTCCGCGGCCTGACCGGCAGGTCCGCTGACGTGCGTCACCAGGCCGTCGTCTCCCGAACCCGCGGTCTCGCGCATCTGCTCGACGACGTCGGTCGCGGCCTCCCAGCCGTCGGGGCCGAGGTCGAGCGGCACGACGACCTGCACGGCCTCGCCGTCGCGCGACGGGATCGGACCGGTCACCTCGCCGTCGATCCTCACCACCGTGCCGTCCACGGTCTCGGTGCCGTCGAGGTCGGCGAACGTGCTGCTGTCTGCGCTGATCTTGTCCCGGTCGCCCGGCGTCAGGCCGCCGTCGCGCTCGTAGACGACGATGGCCGGCAGCGTGTCCGGCGACATGAAGGCAAGCTGCGCCTCGAGCGCCTGCGTGGACTCCGCGTCGCCGGGCAACCACGAGGACGCCTCGTTGTTCTCCACCTCGGTGATCTTCGAGCCGAAGCCGGACATCACGGCGACGACGGCGATCCAGAAGACGACAACCACGTACTTGGTGCGGCGACCGCACACGGCAGTCCGGACAGATCGGTGCATCGTGCTCTCCCCTGGTGCAGCCCGAGAGTCTGCGAGAAAACTAGCGGCGCGCACCAGCGGTCCGCCTCAGGGTTTCCCCCCAGTTCGCGCTGATTTGGCTCAGGCCGGGGCTACCTTGCGGATCCGGTGCACGGCGAACTGTCGCGTCAGGTTGCTGCGGTGGTCGTACGCGGTGAGCCAGCCGGCATCCACGCGTACGGGATCCACCACCCGCTCGCTCAGGGTGCCGTTCTGGTCCAGGTAGGACAACCACACCGAGCCGGAGTCCTGGGCGGCTTCGCGCAGCGCGGCAAGTGCGTCCAGGGAGCCGGGTCGTGCCTTCGTGGCCCCGGTGGTGGGGCGGCGGGCCGCCACGGCGTCGCCGGCGCGCACCGCCTCGACGAGCATCAGCGCCGCTACGTCGGCCGGGCAGGCGGACGTGGTTCCCGGCAGGCTCGAGCGACTCGGCGGCGTCGGGGCGCGCAGGACGCGGCGCTCGGGCAGGTGCACCGACCCGTCCAACGCCTCGGCGAGCGGTGCATGTCCGGCTGCCCGCAGGTCGCGGATCACGATCTCCTCGTGGCCGTCGGTCAGGGCGACGGTCGGTGCGATGCGCCGCAGGTGCAGCCCGGCCAGGGCCGGGTCCGCGACCAGCGCATCGAGCTCGGTCGGGTCGTCGCTGCGCAGGTACAGCGTCGCCGCGCCCACCCGCAGCCGGCCGTGCCGTCGTGCGGTGTCGTCCACGAGGAAGCGCAGCGGCTGCGGCACCGGCGTGGCCGAGTGGGTCCGCAGGAAGTCGTGCAGTTGCTCGACCGGCCAGCCGGCATCCAGCGTCCGCCGGACGGATGCGCCGCTGAAGCGGTAGACGGTGGCGCCGCCCTGGGACTCGACGTCGGCCATCAGCTCCATGGCCGCCGCGAGCTCGCGGGTGAGCGGGCCCGGTGCGACCGCTGTCAGGTCCGCCTGCAGGAGCACCCGGTCCACCGGCTCCGGCACCGACGGCTCGAGGATCGCTGCCGCCGCCTGTGCGCCCTCGCCGAGCAGCGCGTCCCCGGCGCTGGTGAGCGCACCCATCCCGGTGACCCCGAGCCAGCCGGCCTCGGTGAGCGTGCGGTGCACCATGACGTCGCGGTGGGCTCCCAGGCGTGGACGCAGCCATCGCACCCGGGCGACGACCTCCGTCGGACTGACCGGTGCCTGCGGGCGCAGGGTGGCCAACGTCGACAGGGTGAGCCGGCGAGCCTCCGGTGCGGTGCGGCGTTCCAGCCCTGGCACCAGCGGGTTCACCAGCCGGTCCTTGTCATCGCGTCGTCCGACCATCCCGGTCACCCGCTCGCTGTCCAGCCAGGCCACGGCCAGGTCGGACCACCGGGTCGCGACCGGACGGGTGGTCCACACGTCGAAGCCGACCGTCGGTACCCAGACGTCCTCGCCCCGGTGGTCCGAGCGACTGGACAGCAACCCGGCGGCGGCGGCGAGCTCGACCAGGAATCCGGCCTGGTCCTCCTCGACCCCGAGCGAGGCGGACAGCGTCCGTACCTCTCGTACCCCCACCCCGCCGCCGCGCAGGACGGTCGTCCCGGTCGCGGACCACGTGTTCAACAGTGCCTCGACGTGGCGCACCGCTTCCAGCGCGGCGCCGACTGCGACGCGGTCGACCGAGGGGGCCGTGGTCGTCGCCACGTACGGGGCGACGTCGGGTCGTTCGGCCGACAGGACACCGTGGCGCAGGGCGAGGCCCACCTCGCGGGGCAGCAGCACCTGGCGCGTCTCGATCTCCAGCAGCAGCCCCGCGCCGACCAGCTCGGCCACGGTCGCCATCGCCTCGGCCCGGTCGTCCGCGAAGTGCGCTGCGGGCGGTCCCCAGGTCAGTCGCTCGACCAGGCGGCGGGCCTGCGGCGACAGCGCGGCGACGAGCGAGTGCACGTCGTCGGGTTCCAGGGCACGGCCGCCGAGGGTCGCCGCAGGGGGCCCGAGCCCGGCCGGATGAGGTCCGACCACGTCGCTCACGGCACGGACGAGTCGTACGTCCTCGTCGGGCCCCCAGGCCAGCGCCAGGGTCCGGAGCACGGCGAGGGCGCCGCGGGCCACCTCGTGCTCGACGCCCAGCAGTCGGGCCACGTCCGTACCGCAGGCGGAGCCGTCGAGCACGACCAGGGCGTCGACGCAGGCCAGACCGAGGGTGTCCAGCCCGTCGAGCGCGGCGGCAACCGAGTGCCGGGCGGTGGCCCGGGACGCGACCTGGGTCATGTCGCTGGGCGTGGGACGCGCCAGGTCGGGTCGCGCCACGAACAGGGCTGCGAGGCCGGTGTCGTCACGGGCCCGCAGGTCGTCGGCCAGCGTGCGCGCGGGCGCCTCGGCGGCGGTGCGGCCCGTGCTCGTACCCATCTGCCAAACGGTAGCCGCCCGCGTCCCCGTGAGCCCGCGTACCTGCCATGCTGGGCGCCGACGAGAGGGGCGTCCATGGCTGTGATCGAGGCCACCGGGCTCGGCAAGAGGTACGGCGGCAAGACCGCCGTCGACGGTTTGGCCTTCCGGGTCGATCCCGGCAGCGTCACCGGTTTCCTGGGTCCGAACGGCTCGGGCAAGTCGACCACGATGCGGTTGATGCTCGGGCTGGACAACGGCGACGGACATACCACCTTCGACGGTGTGCCGTTCCGCTCGATGAAAGACCCGATGCGACATGTCGGAGCCTTGTTGGAGGCCAAGGCGTTCCACCCCACGCGCAAGGCACGCAACCACCTGCGTCTGCTCGGGGCGGCCAACGGCATCCCGGACACCCGGGTCGACGAGGTGCTCGCGATGGTCGGGCTGTCCAGCGTCACGTCGGCCAAGCCGAAGAGCTTCAGCCTCGGCATGGGACAGCGCCTGGGGATCGCGGCGGCGCTGCTCGGCGACCCGCACACGCTCATTCTCGACGAGCCGGCCAACGGCCTCGACCCGCAGGGCATCACGTGGTTGCGCAACCTGCTCAAGCAGCTCGCCGGCGAGGGCCGCTCGGTCTTCGTGTCCAGCCATCTGCTCTCCGAGATGGCACTGCTCGCTGACCAGCTCGTCATCATCGGCCGGGGCCAGCTGATCGCCAGCGGTGCCATGTCGGACTTCATCACCTCCAACGCCCGTACCGCGGTCGTGGTGCGCAGCCCCGACATGGCGCTGCTCGGCCCCGCGCTGGCAGCCCGGGGGGCCTACGCCCAGCCCGGTGAGCAAGGCGCCTTCGACGTCACCGGGATCGAACAGTCCGTGGTCGGCGATCTCGCGCACGAGGTCGGCGCACGGGTGCACGAGCTGAGCACGAGGCGCGCGACGCTGGAGGAGGCGTTCCTCGACGCCACCGGGATGAGCGAGGAGTTCATCGGCGGGGTGCAGCAGCGATGACCGCTGCACTGCGCTACGAGTGGCGCCGGCTGTGGTCGATCCGCTCGACGTACTGGCTGATCGGCATCACCCTCGTCCTCCAGCTCGTCGCGACACTGCTCGCTGCGCTGGGCACCAGCGCCGTCGAGGACGTCTTCGACGCCACTGAGACGGTGAGCCAGATCATCACCCTCGGGGCGGCGACCGGCCTGTCCCCGTTGTTCACCGCCTACATCATCGCGATGTTCGGCGTCTTCTGCTTCGGTCACGAGTACCGCTACGGCATGATCCGGGCGACGCTGACCGCGGTGCCGGACCGGCGGGCGGTCTTCGCCGCGAAGGCGCTCATCACGGCGCTGCTCGCAGCCGCCATGTCGGTCAGCTGCTGCTTGATCGGGATGTTCAGCTCGCTGCTGTTCCTCGACACGCGGGGGGCGTTGGGCAGCGACACGATCTGGTACGTCGTCCTGGGGTCGTCGATCTACACGACGCTCTTCGGTCTGTGCGGCATGGCCTTCGCTGCGCTGGTGCGCAACCAGACCGGTGCGCTGGCGATGATCTTGTTGATCCCGCTGGTCGCGGAGAACATCATCTCGCTGATCCTGCGGATCGTCTCGCAAGACGGCGGTGACGCCGTCGAGCTTGCCAAGGTGCTGCCCTTCGACGCTGGTGCGCAGATGTACGCCTCGTCCTTCGCCGACGAGCTGAACCGCTTCCTCGGCTACGACCCGCTGGGCGCGCTCGGAGGCGGTCTGGTGTTCGCAGGGTTCACCGCGCTGATGATGTGCGGCGCCTTCTGGTTGTTCCTCGCCCGCGATGCATGACCGGGTGACAAGGTGCCATGGGGGAACTCCTACGGCCGCCAGTCCTTCTTGTAGTCGTCGTGGCTCGCGTACGGCACCGCCATCAGCTCCAGCAGTGCCCGCGTCACCGTGGACGAGGAGGCCTTCGCCACCTCGAGGATGCGGCGCTTGGTCTCACACTCGACCAGCATCCGCTCGGGCCCCAGCTTCAGCAGGTACGCCCGCTGGGCGGCATCGAAGCGGCCCGCCTGACCGGAGACGGATTCCTCCGGCTCGGACACCGCGAAGTCCCAGGCCGCCATGTGGGCAGCCCGTGCGACCTTCTCGTCCTCGTCGATGCGGGCACGCAGGAACTTGGAAAGACTGGCCATGGTGATGAGGGTAGGCGTCGCCGAGTCGCGGCGTCGTGGCGGGAGGCGTTCGTACACCCTCTGTTCACCTGATGCGGAGCGCTCCCGCGGCCAGGACCTCGGCGGGTCAGGTGGGAGGCTGCTGGCACGCGACCCACAACGCGTCGCCGAGGGGGGACATCCGCAGTGAGCGGCGGAGGACCTTGGCCCCCGGCGACGACTCCAGCGCCTCGCGCACGACGGCCTCGCCCAGGAGGATCTGGTACGTGTCCTCGAGCCGTGCGGACTCCGGGCCGATGCGGACGAGGCCGAGCCGCTGCAGGTGGCAGACGTACCAGGGGACGCACTCGGGCAGGGCGACGTTGGCCGCCCGCCCGACCGTGCTGGCGCTCTCCAGTACGAGGGGTCCGGTGCCGCCCAGCCCGCGGGCGCGGGCCGCGACGTGGACGACCGCGTACTGCGTGCCGTCGGACAGCGCGGCCAGGATGCGGGCCTCGTCGGGTTGCAGGTCGCGCAGGACGGCGCCGAAGAGCCGGACCCTGGCCTGCGTCGGGCCCTGCTCGACGGAGGTGGCCAGCAGCTGACCGAGGATCGCGGCTGGTCCGACGTCGAGCCCCTCGTCAACCGGGTCGTGCAGCGCACTGTCGCCCGGGACGTCGGGGGTGTCCTGCCCGGGTCGCGCGGCGCTGTCCATGCGCTGTCGGATCTGGCGCCAGACGATCGACTCGACGCGGGCCATCTCCTCCTGCGTGAACGTCAGCGTGGACCCCAGCAGCGGCGTGGCCATGGCCGCGTTGACGGCGTCCTGGGCGAGACCGAGCAGGGTGGACGCGCCGGGGATCTGGCTCGCCACCGACGACCGCCGCGGAGGAGACCACCGCGTGGGTAAGGTCGAGGGCCCCGGGTGCGGGGGGCTTGGGTCGGCGTCGGAAGGCACCGGCTGAGTATGCCTTCTGCCAGGGCGCATCGGGTAGGAGCTGCGCCGGCCGTGGCGGGGACTAGGCTCGCGACACCGAACGAGGAGGCGCCGTGGGAGTGATCAAGACAGTGCTGAAGGCCGGAGTCGCGGCCAAGGCCATCGAGGTGGCAAAGCGTGAGGCCGCCAAGCCCGAGAACCGTGCCAAGGCCAGGGAGATGTACACCAAGTTCAGCGAGTCGCGTCGCGCCCGCAAGGCACGCTGACCTTTCCCCCTGGCGGACCGTCGCTCGGCGCGCCGGCGCAAGGTGCTGGCCGGGCGCGAGGTGCACGCCTTGCTGGAGTCAGCCCTGGGCGTGGAGAACGCGTTCGCGATCGCCTCGCACCCGGACGTCGTGTCGCCGCGCTGGGGGAGGCGGACCTCGCAGCCGAGCTCGCCATCACCGACGAGCCGGCACTCGGGTGGGTACGGGTGCGAGCCGTTGTCGCCGCGGGTCGCGGCCGGGTTGCCCGCTTTCGATGTTGTCGGCCTACCCGCACCTGCGCGACCGCGACGGCCTGGTGCGATCCTGTGCGCTCGGTCGCACGCTCGGCATGCGCGGCCGCACCGCGATCCATCCGAGCCAGGTCCCGGTGATTGCGGCCGCGTTCGCGCCGACGGGGCGGGAGGGGGCCTGGGCGCATGACGTGCTGAGCGCGCTGTACCGGGCCGGCGCAGGAGTGGCGACGCTGCCGTCCGGCGCGATGGTGGACGAGGCCATGGCGCGTCGGGCCCGGTCGCTGCTCCAGCGCAGGTAGCTGCGCCTGGCCAATCCCGCAGAGCTGGTCCGCGAGTGTGTGCAGATGCACCAGCCCGCCGGTCGTCCGTGGTTGGTATCCGCCCACTCTCAGTACGCGAACATCGCCCGCAGGATGCCCGGCCCGGCCTTCGTGGTGAGGAACGCCCTCGAGGGACGCTCCCGGAACTCGCCCGTGACGCAGTAGCCCGGCTGGCGGGTGTTGTACCAGCTGGTCAGCGTCGGCACCGGCGGGCAGTCGGGCCCCTCGCAGTCGCCGACCTGCACGCGCGCGATCGGCAGGTCGAGCTCGGCGGACAGCCGGCGCACGTAGCGCGGGTTCTTGTCCGAGCGCCCGATCACGCCGAACGGCTGGTGCAGGCTGGTGATAAACGTCGGCTGCACCCGCTTGAGGAACGCCCGCATCGCCCGGGTCTCCGGCTCGCTCGCCGGCGCCGATCCGGACGTGCTCGTCTGCTCCCAGTTGGTCGGCCAGTTGCGGTTGAGGTCCACCCCGCGGGCGTTGTTGCGGTTGTCGGCGGCGTACCCGTCGGGGTTCATCGTCGGGATGACCCACACGTCGGCGCGCCGCGACACCGACACGTTGTCGATGATGTGCGCGCGATCCGTACGCCGGCGCGCTCGTCGCCGTGCATCTGGCCCAGGACGAGCACGACGCGCTGGGCCGACGAGTTGCCCTTGCGGTAGGCCCAGATGGGCCGGCCCTGCACGGAGCGCCCGACGAGCCGGCGCTCGCGGACGGCAGTGGAACGCTGACCACCGTCAACGGTCGTGGCGGTCTGGGCAGCGCCAGCCGCATGGCCGCTCGGCGCGCTCACCGACATTGGCAGCAGCAGGCCGACGAGCGCGAGCACTGCGGCGGATGTCCTGCGAGCGCAGTGGTCCACGGTGAGGCCCTTCGTCGACGGCATCCGGAGCCACGAGTGTCACACGCGGTGACGTGTCGCATCACCTGTGTGGCGCAGTAGGTCCGATCGGCGCCATGCGCAGCATCTGACAGCATCGGCGGGTGACACGGAGGCTGCGCGACACCGACCCGCGGATCGGACGCGCCAGGCAGGCGGTCGCCGTCGTGTTCGCGGTCAACGGTCTGGTGTTCGCCTCCTGGGCGTCGCGGGCCCCGGCCATCCGGGACGCCCTGGACCTCACCAGCGGCGGCTTCGGACTGTTGCTGATGGCGTTCTCGGTGGGGTCGCTGACCGCGCTGCCGCTGTCCGGGGCGATCGTGGCCCGCTGGGGCCCGGCCCGGACCGTCCTGGGCGCGAGCCTGGTCGCGACGAGCGGGCTCGCCCTGGCGGCCGTCGCGATCGCGGCTGGCTCGGTGCTGCCGACCGTTCCCGGGCTGGTGATGGTCGGGCTCGGGATCAGCTGCTGGGACGTCGCGATGAACGTCGAGGGGGCCGACGTCGAACGTCGGCTCGGCCGCAGCCTGATGCCCCGGCTGCATGCCTCCTTCAGCCTCGGCAGCGTCGTCGGCGCTGGCCTCGCGGCGGGCTCGGCGTACCTCGACGTGTCGGTGACCGCACAGCTACTGGTCACCGCCGCCGCGGCCTTCGCGCTGGCCGCGTACGGCACCACGTCGTTCGTCCCGGTGCACGCGAAGCCGCAGCACCACGCGCCCGGCTCGGTGCTGGAGGCGTGGCAGGAGCCCCGCACGCTGCTGCTCGGCCTCATGGTGCTCGCGTTCGCGCTGTCGGAGGGGATCGCCAGCGACTGGCTGGCGATCGCGATGGTGGACGGCCACGACGCCGGCGAGGCCCTGGGCGCAGCCACCTTCGGTGTGTTCGTCGCGGCGATGACGCTGGCCCGGCTGGTCGGCGGGCGGGCCCTCGGACGGTGGGGACGCCCGGTGGTGCTGCGCACGACCGCCGTGGTCGGTGTGGCCGGGGTGCTGCTCGTCGTGTTGGGACCGTCGGCGCCGTGGGCGGTGGCCGGGGCGGTGCTCTGGGGTCTCGGCTCCTCCCTCGGCTTCCCGGTGGGGATGAGCGCGGCAGCCGACGACGAGCACCGGGCGCCGGTACGGGTGTCGGTCGTCAGCTCGATCGGCTACACGGCGTTCCTGGCGGGGCCTCCCCTGATCGGGTTCCTCGCTGACGAGGCCGGCATCCTGACCGCGCTCGGGGTCGTCCCGGCAGCCCTGGGCCTGGGCTTCGTGGCGGCCCGGGCGACCCGTCTGCTGGTGGTCCAGCCCGTGGCTCAGCCCGGTCCAAGCTGACCCGCGGCCAACGGTCCTCAGGCGGGGCTCGTGAGCGCCTGATCGGTGGTGGCGCGCTTCCGTGCTCAGCAGGACGACCGTGGATGTGCCGTCGACGCCGAGCTCACTGCGCCGCGCATCGCTACCGAGCCCGGTCAGGGCTGCTCGGACGCCTGCCAGGGTCGCGGCGTCCGCAAGCGGCGCAGGAGATTCCCCGGCGAGCCAGGTCCGCCACCGCCAGGGCGGCAGCCTCATCGGTGACGGTCACCGCGGCGTCGCAGCCTGCGAGCGGAACCGGCCAGGAGCGCTGGACGGCGTACCGCAGTTGAGCCCGGCCATGGTGGTGGCTCCCGTCTCGACGCAGCGCACCGAGGGGTGCCCCGCCTCCGGACGCCGGTAGTGCGCGACCACGGCCTGAGCCAACGAGCCCACCCCGACGGGGACGGCGACCGGATCCGGGTGCCCACCCAGTGCTGCATCGACCTCGTGGACGAGCGTCTCGTAGCCCTCCACGATCCAGGCGGGGACCTGCTCGGAGCCGCCCCACGCGGTGTCCTGCACCAGTTCGCCGGGCCCCGTCCCCGTCGGCGAACGCTGCCGCACGGCGGACGGCAGCGTCGTAGTCACCGTCGGTGCGCATCACGTCCGCCCCCCCCGCCCGTAGCGCGGGGAGGTTCAATGGCGCGCATGCGCGGGTGGCCACCACTCGAGCGGTGGCCCAGGAGACACCGAGGACCTTGAACGCGGGCAGGCCCAGGCGCGAGGACTCGTCCTTGACGAGCACACGCCCGACGGACGGCTCGGCCGCGAGATCGCTCAGCTCGATCCAGCGGGGGTGACGCTGTAGCCGGGCAGTCCCTCGTGGAACTGCCGTGCTTCGCCGGCGTGACCGGGGCAGACCCATGTCCGTGCACCGGGCGCCGAGAACCAGCCGTGGGTCGGGCGCATCTACCCATCCTCGACCGCACCGTTGCCGCGATCCAGCAAGACAACATCGATCACCGGCCGGGCACGTTGAAGGTGGGTGACCAGGCTGCCCATCAACCGGTTTCGTGCCGTGAAGAAGGCGGTGGTCCCCAGTCGGTACAGCAGCGCCCGTACGAGAAGCTGGTTCCAGTCCTCACCCGTCTTCCATTCGTCCAGCAGGGCCAGGGGCGCCTCCCGAAAGGTGACGGCGTCCGTGACGGCGATCGCGGTGGCCAACCCGACCGGTCTGTAGTACGGCGGCCAGTCGATCACCGCCGGTGGCAGCCCGTCTGCGAGCAACACGTTGGGCAGGATGTCCCCGTGGATCACCTGCCCACGGCTGGCAACCGGGGCCTGATGACGTCGCAGCCGTCCGATCACCGTGAGGATCTCGTCGTCGCCCTCGGGTTCGGCAGCCTCCCAGGCGATCCGGTCCCCGAAGGCCCAGGGATCCTCGCGCGTGTCGATGAAGTCGGGTCGCGGCAGGTTCTCGGTAGCGAGATGGAATGCGTCGCTGGCCTCCTTGACCCATGCCATCTCGCTGGGCAGCGCGACGTCTCGACCGGGCACGAAGACGTGAGCGCCCCACCCGTCGGCCGACCAGCCGGGCGCGTCGTCGCCGTGCGGCACGACCGGCTCCGGGACGCGCACGTCGTCGGCGTCCCAGGCGGCGTAGACCTCGCACACCCACGAGTGCTCCGGGGCGCAGCCCACCGGTTTCAGCACGAGTCGTCCGTCGGTCCAGGCGTGGCCTTGGCCGCCGGGAAGCCGGCGGAGCGCCTCCTGGTAGACACCGAACGCACGCATGGCTCGGGGGGTGGGACCCCGCTGACGCCACGCCCATTGGTCGGCGTCGAACAATCGCACGCGCTCCGTCGGCAGCGGCGCGTCGTGGCTCTGCTGCGGCCCGGTCATGGCAGCACGGTACGTCCGGCGCACTGATGGATCGCGGTCGGTGATCCACCGGGTAAGACCTATCGATGGCCAAACAGTGCATCGACGTCTGGGAGTCGCTCGAACCCGGAGAACGTCCCATCCTCCGCGATCTCCTTCGCGGTCCGCAGGAATCCACCCCATGCAGTGCGCGCGAGCGTGCCTCCCACGCTGATCCGTCGTACTCCGAGGGTCGCTGCCTCCGCGACAGTGATGAGCGGCGAGTTGATCAGCAGGTTCACCGGCTTCGGTGACACTGCTGCGATGATCGCGGCAACGTGCGCGACGGCGTCGATCCGCGGAGCGTAGAGGCAGTCGGCGCCCGCCTCGGCGTAGGCGCGCAACCTTCGGATCGTCTCCTCGATGTCGGGACGTCCGCACACGAATCCCTCGGACCGAGCGGTCAGCAGGACGCCCGTACCGCTCTCGTCGATCGCCCGTCGTGCGGCCTGGACACGCTCGACAGCCAAGTCGAACTCATGCAGCGGCTGTGCCTCGTCGCCCGTGGAGTCTTCGATCGAGAGCCCGGCAATCCCCGTGGCTGCGGCCAGCTTCACGTTCGCGCCGACAGGCTGGGGATCGACTGCGAAGCCGCCCTCGAAATCTGCGTTCACCGGAACCTGCACGGCCCCCACGACGACGCGCAGATGCTCGAGAGCCTGATCAAGCGTGACGCCGTTGTCCGCGCGACCCAACGTCCATGCGAACCCGGCACTTGTTGTCGCCACCGCCTTGAAGCCGATCTGCTCCAGGGCCTGCGCGCTCCCCGCGTCCCACGGGTTCGCCATCACGAAGCAACCGGATGAGTGCAAGTGGTGAAACGCCGCGACGCGATCCTCATGCACGCTCATGCACACCTCGTCGAGAAGGGCTTGAAGTCAGCACCGTACTCCGGTCGAGCCGATCACGTCGTGCGGCGGCGTACCGTCGTGCGACCACCGATCCTCGCCCTGGTGGTGCTCGTGTGTGGGCAACCGGGCGCCCCCGCGGTAAGCGTTCATCGGCCCTGACGTCTGTTTCTGGGGAGGGCTATGCTGCCGCGCTTGCGCGCGGACCCTTGTGCGGGAGTCTGTCCGCTTGGCCACACGCGGACGTCGGCCGGTGCGGTGCGCCGGACTTCGTGGCGCCCACGATGTCTGACGCGGTCCGGGCAGTGCTCTACGCCTGGCTCACGCAGCTTCCGCCTCCCTGGCTCGCGCGGCACCGGCCCGGGTTCTCGCGTGACGTACGCGTGCACGGCCGAACGACGTGGACATACAACACGAACGCGATCCGACTGCGCATCAAGGTGAGCGGCGAGCCTGGCGACCGGGGGTCGGCTGTCCGCCGCGGGCGGGTTCGGGTTCGGTGGTCCGCTCCGCCCTTCGTCGTGACCGGTTCGCTCGGCGGGAACGAGCTGGAGTGCCCGTCCCGGCCAACTGATGGGCAAGGAGCCGATGCGAGCGTGCGCACATCAACCACCCCGCTGCCCATCCGTGGTGGATCTGCGCACACTCGGTGTGCCGCGTTGGGGGCGAGGCTGCAACGGTGATGCATCGCGGGCCGACGGTTCCGCACGTCAACTCGCAGCCGGGACGCCCTTGACCTCGCCCCGTTCCGGTCAGCGGGGACCCCGCTGGACGACGTACACCACGTCCATCGGATCGTCGGGATCGTCGTGCTCCGTACGCCGACGAAGCCGGCGTACGCGAGCATCTCCCGATCCAGCCGGACCCCAGCTCCGCCTCGGCCGTTGGAAGTGGTTCACCGCGACCCCGATGGCCGTCATCGCCGCCGGGCGCCCGCGGCCGGCCGCGACGAAGGCGTTGCACGCGTCCTGTCCGACGGCGATCACTTGTCCACCCGGCCGAGCCACCAGGCCGCGTCGGCGAGCAGCGCCAGGTCGTCGCCAGCGAGTTCACGCATGGCCCGCGCGGCCAGGAAGCCGGTGCGCGCGTGCGCCCACTCGCGACGCCGGTACTGCTCGCGCGCCGCCTCGAGTACCTCGTCGAACTCGTCCATCGGCCCCGCCCAGTGTAGGGCGCAGCGGGCAAGGAGGGTCAGCTCTTGAACCGTGTCTCAGCTCGGCCTGAGACGCCGGCGCGCAGGATCTCCGCGACCTCAGCCACCCCCGGGTGCTCGGCCAGGTCCTCGACTCGCACCGGCAGGGGCAGGCACCAGTTCGGCCGGTCGACGGTGCCCGGCATGTTCGGCCGGCGCTCGTCGCCGACGGCGTCCTCCAGCGTCGCCGACACCAGCACCGACGGCGCCCTGGCCAGCAGCCGGTGCGCCTCGCGGACGACGTCGGGAACCGTAGCGTCCTCCGGCAGGCCGGCACCCGAGCGCAGCGGTCCCAGCAGCGCGTCCCGGTCCCGGGCCAGCACCTCCTCCGAGGCCGTCCCGCGGGCGAGCTGCTCGGCGAGGTCGGTGCCGCTCCACAGCCCGCTGACCGTCGGCAGGTCGTGGGTCGTGATGGCGGCCATCGCGCTGACCGGCCAGGTCGACGGGTCCTCGTCCTCGAACAGCAGCAACCGGTACGACAGGATCGCGTGCCCGGCCAACGCCTCGCGGACGCCGGGCTCGACCGTGCCGAGGTCCTCGCCCACCACCAGCGCGCCGGCCCGGTGGCTCTCCAGCGCCACGATGTCCAACAGGTCTGCACTGGGGTAGCGGACGTAGGCACCCTGCGTCGGGCCGCCGTCCTCGGGCACCCACCACAGCCGGAACAGCCCCATGACGTGGTCGACGCGCAGGCCGCCGGCGCTGGCCATGGTGGAGCGGACCGACTCGATGAACGGCTCGTAACCTGCCAGCCGCAGCCGCCACGGGACGAACGGTGGCGACCCCCAGTCCTGGCCCGCGGCGTTGAAGCGGTCGGGTGGGGCGCCGACGTTGACGCCCCGTGCCAGGGTGTCCTGCCAGGCCCACGCGTCGACCCCGCCACCGTTGACGCCGATCGGCAGGTCCTGCAGCACCTGCAGGTCGCCGCTGGCCGCGTCGAGCTGAACCTCCAGCAGCCACTGCAGCCACGCATGGAAACCGACCTGCTCGTCGCGCTCGACCGCGAACCTGGCCACCTCCTCGCCGTCCGGACGACGCAGCCCGGCGCTCCACTCGCGCCAGTCCGGGCCGTGCTCGGTGCACAGCACCGCCCAGGTGGCGTACTCCTGCAGCGACCGGCCCTGCGTCTCACGCCAGCCAGCGAAGCGGGAGTCGTCTCGGTCGCGGCTGGCGAACAGCCTCCACAACGCCTCGGTCTTGAGGGTCCACACCTCGTCACGGTCGACCAGGTCGGCGGCGTTGAGCACGGCCGACCGCGCGGACAGGTCCGACAGGTCAACCCGGTCGGCGCCCGGCACGTCGCCGATCCGCAGGTACAGCGGGTTGCGGAAGCGCCGGGTCGCCGGCAGGTAGGGGCTCGCCTCCTGCGGGAGCACCGGCGCCACGGCGTGCAACGGGTTGATCAGGACGAAGCCCGCACCCTGCCCCTGCGCGAGCTCCCGGATGGTCCGCAGGTCACCGAGGTCCCCCAGGCCCCAGCTGGATCGGGAGCGCGCCGCGTAGAGCTGGACGGTCCAGCCCCAGCCGCGCCAACCTTCGGGCAACCAGCACCGCCCGGGCGACACGATGAGCCGACGGACGTACCCGTCGAGGGTGACCTCGTGGTAGCCGAGTGGGAAGTCCTCGGGCAGCGTCTCGCCGACGCGCCGGATCCGCCCGTCCTCGCAGACGACGTCGACCGCCCCGAGCCCCGTGCCCCGACCGGGTCGGGTGACGATCGGCGCGCGCTGCTCGAGGTCCGCCGGTGGCTCACCGATCACCTGGCGCAGCGCTGCGGCGGTGTCCGTCGAGATACGCCGTGGCCGCGACATCGCGTCGATCCAGTCGACGTGCACGCCGTACGCATCGGGGGCGGAGGGGTCGTGGTCGTCGGGGCTCACGGGGTCGATCATGTCCCGAAGGGCACGCGAGGACACCGCCGGGTCAGGCCAGCGCCGCCGCCATGCGGGCCACCCCCTCGTCGAGGATCGACTCGCTGGTCGCGACGTTGAACCGCACCCAACCGCTGCCCTGCGCACCGAACACCGGCCCCGCCTCCACCGCGACCCGGCCGTGCTGCAGGAACAGCTCGTACGGAACCGAACCGGCTCCGATCGCCCGGCAGTCCAGCCATGCGAGGTACGTCGCCTGGGGCTGCTGGCGAAGCACCTGCGGCAGCCGTTCGGCGAGCAGGTGGCCGAGCAGGTCGTGACGCAGCGCGAGCGTGGATAGCAGCGCGTCCAGCCAGGCTCCGCCGTCGGCGTACGCCGCGATGGACGCCAGCACGCCCAGATGGCCGACGCGGGCCGCCACGTCCCCGGGGACACCGGCGGCTAGCTCGCGCATCGGCTCCGAGCCGGTGACCAGCTGGGCGCACTTGAGCCCGGCGAGGTTGAACGCCTTGCTCGCCGACACGACGCTGACGCCGATCTCGGCGGCGCCCGGGACGGTCAGGAACGGCGTGAGGTCCGAGCCGGGCATGACCAGCGGGGCGTGGATCTCGTCGGCGATGACCGTGACCCCGTGATCGTGTGCCAGCCGGACGACCGCAGCCAGCTCCCCGGGTGAGTGCACCCGCCCGACCGGGTTGTGCGGGCTGCAGAGCAGGTACGTCCTCGCTCCGGCGGCGAAGGCTGCGGCGAGTGCCTCGAGGTCGAGGCGCCACCCGCCCGTGGCGACGTCGCAGGCTGCGGGGTCGTGCAGCAGCGGCACCTCGACCACGCGCCGCCCGGTCTCTGCTATCCAGCGGGGGAACGGCGCGTACACCGGTGGGTTGATGACCACCGCATCTCCGGCTGCTCCGATCAACCGCAGCAGCTCGACACATCCGACGCCGACGTCGGGCACCGGGACGACAGCGCTCGGATCGATGCTCCACGACCAGCGCTCGGCGGCGAAGCCGACTAACGCCTGTGCGAGCTCGGTCCCGGCGAAGCTGTAGCCGGTGTCGGATCGCTCCACCGCCTGCGCCAGCACGTCGCGGACCGGCGGGGCGAGCGCGAAGTCCATCTCGGCAACCGGCAGCGGCAGCACGTCACGGGGATGGGAGCGCCACTTCAGGCTGCGTCGCCGACGCAGCCGCTCCAGGTCGTCGACGGGCAGCGGTACCTCGTACGCGTTCACGCCCCCACCCTGTCGTACCGGAAGGGGCACTCGAGATGTGGACTCCGGCGGTGGATATCTGTTGTCGTACAGATGTTCGAGTATAGTAGCACTCTGACAGCCGAACCATTGGACCACGACGCGCTGGCGGAGGCCCGCTGGCAGCGGCTGAACGACGAGGATGCCGACGCTGAGCGACGCCGGGCGCCGGTCTCGGCTCGGGCGCAGACCTGGCAGCGGGCCATGGGCGGCACCACACTCGCCGGGTTGCTCGCCGATGTCGACGTCGCCAGCCTGTCCGATGCCGAGCGCGTGGTGTACGCCCAGGCCGTCCAGCGACAGCAGTCGTGGACCGATGTGTTGATGTTCGACGTCACCGCTCGGTTCGCCGAGCACCGGCCCGGACCCGAGCCGAGCGCGGAGACCTTCGGATTCCCGCCCGGAGAGGGGCGAGAGCAACGCATCGAGCTCGGCGGCGAGGGCACCCGTCCGCTCGGGTCGTTCGCAGCGTCGGAGTGGGCCGTCGCCCTCAAGGTCAGCCGCACGATCGCCGCCCGACTGATAGCCGACTCCCTCGACATCACGCGGCTGCCCTCGGTGTGGCTGAACGCCCGCGCCGGCAATGGCGACACTCGACGCGCCCGGATGATCGCCGATCGCACCCGATTCCTGAACCCTCGGCTGGCGTCGCTGGTCGACGGCGCGATCGCCCCGATCCTGGCCACCATCACCGCCCGTCGGCTCGACCAGATCATCGATCGGATCATCGCTGCCAACTCCCCGGATGTCGCTCGCAAGCAGGTCGAGCAGGCTGCCGAGAGGCGTGACGTCTGGATAGGGCACGGTCGTGACGACCACGCCGACATCGCGGGCACCCTGGACAGCATCGGCGCCACGGTCCTCGATCGGCGTCTGGACGAGCTCGCCACGCTGATCGGCCGGGCGGTCCGCGCCCACGGCGACCGGGCCGGCTTCGGGCCCGCGGACGAGAACCACCGGCAGCGCCGCGCCCGTGCCCTGGCCATGCTCGCCGCTCCCGCGGACCTCGCACGCCTGCTCGACCTCACCACCACGCGGGGCACGGCTGACCACGATGACGTCGCGCGCTCGATGAATCCCGTCACCCTGTACGTCCACCTGCGTCCCGACCAGACGACAGAGCTCGAGGCCCTCGGCGTACTGTCGCTGCCCACGGTGGCAGAACTGTTTCGCGCCACCACAGCCACGGTCCGCGTGCAACCGGTCATCGACCTCTCCGCGACGTACAGCAGCTCCGGCTACCGGCCGTCGACCCGGCTGCGCGAGCAGACGACCCTGATCAACGACACCTGCCGGTTCCCCTACTGCCCGCGGCCGGCTCGCGACTGCGACTACGAGCACACGGTGCCATGGCCCTGCGGCCCCGCGGCCACCGAGAACGCCGGCATCGCATGCAGAGGCCACCATCGGGTCAAGACCCACGGCGACTGGCGAGTCCTCCAACCCGCGTCCGGCATCTTCGTCTGGCAGGCACCCACCGGTCACGTACGTCGTGACCCCGCACGACACCCAGGCCATGACCTGAAGCCGCGCGTTCGCACAAGGGCGCAGACCGGATCCGGAATGGCTGGCAGGCGTAGCGGTGTTGAGCAGCGTATGACCGCCTCTGCTCTCGTCGTCACCGGAGCCACCGGTCGCATCGGCGGCCTGGTCGCCAGCAGCCTGCAGTCCGCGGGGATCGACCAGCGCCTCCTCGTCCGTGACCCCGGCCGACTGCCCGAGCGGCTACGCGAGCTGCCCACGTCGATCGCGACCTACGGCGACGGCGAGGCCGTCCACGAGGCGCTGCGCGGCGCCCGCATCGTGCTCATGGTGTCCGCCGCAGAGTCCGCCGACCGGCTCGAGCACCACCTCACCTTCGTGGACGCAGCGACCGCCGCCGGTGTCGAGCACATCGTCTACACGTCGTTCGCCGGTGCCTCGCCGGCGGCGACGTTCCTGCTCGCCCGCGACCACGCCGCCACCGAGCAACGGATCGAGGCGTCCGGGATGCGGCACACCTTCCTGCGCGACAACCTCTACCTCGACTACCTGCCGCTGCTCGCCGGTGCCGACGGTGTCGTCCGGGGCCCCGCCGGTCGGGGACGCGTGGCCGCTGTGGCTCAGTGCGATGTCAGCGCAGTGGCCGCAGCGGTGCTGAGCGACCTCGGACCACACGTCAACGCCACCTACGACCTCACCGGCCCCCAGGCGCTGACCCTCGACGAGGCCGCGGCGACCGTGCGCGAGGTCACCGGCCGCGACGTCACGTACCACCACGAGAGCATCGAGGAGGCGTACGCCTCCCGCGCCGGTCTCGGCGCGCAGCAGTGGGAGCTGGACGCGTGGGTGAGTACGTACACCGCGATCGCGGCCGGCGAGCTGGCCCCGGTGTCGGACCACGTGGAGCGCATCCTCGGGCGTCCCCCGCTGAGCCTGGCGGAGGTGCTGCGACATGCATGAGAACGGGACCCCCTCCCCTACGCCGCACTCTGCGTGCGCCACGCCTCGACCAGACGATGACAGGAGCCCCCATGCCCACGCCTCCGCTTCCTGACGAAGTGAGCAACCTGCTTGCGCAGCCCAACCCGGCGGTGATCACGACCGTGCGCCCCGACGGCCAGCCCGTGTCGGTGGCGACGTGGTACCTCGTGGACGGCGACCGGATCCTGGTCAACATGGACGAAGGTCGCAAGCGGCTGGAGTACCTCCGCGCCGATCCCCGGGTGACGTTGACCGCACTCAAGGACGGCGACTGGTACACCCACGTCAGCGTCCAGGGCCGGGTCGTGGAGATGGGTGCGGACCCCGAGCTCGTCGACATCGACCGGCTGTCGACGCACTACACCGGCAAGCCGTACCCGAAGCGCGACCGGGCACGGGTCAGCGCCTGGATCGAGGTCGAGCGCTGGCACGGCTGGGGCGCGGCGGCGAGCTGACAGTCAGCGAGCCTCGACGATCCGCTCGAGGTCATCGCTCAGCTCCTCCAGTGAGTCATAGACCCGTCGGGCGCCCGCCTCGGTGAGCTCGGACTCCGAGAACCCGCCGGTTCGCACGGCGTACGTGGCCAGCCCGGCCCGCTCACCTGCCTCGGCGTCCCAGACCGAGTCGCCGATCATCACCGCCCGGGACGTGCCGACCTTGCGCATCGCCGTTTCGACCAGGTCGGGGGCGGGCTTGCTCTGCTCGGCGTCCTCGGCCGTGGTCCAGTCGTGGGCGAGCTCACGGGCGTCGAGCAGGTCGAGGTAGTGCTCGACGTGCTTGGCTTTCCCGGAGCTGGCGAGCACGACGCGCAGCTCCAACGAGCGAGTGGCCTCCAGCAGCGGCCGGGCACCCTCGAAGGGCTGCACCTCGTCGATCACCAGGTCGAACTCCTCCGACCACCGCTCGCGCAGTGCGTCGCCGTGGTGGTCCTCGACCTCGTCACCGGCGACGGCCGCGACGAGCTTGTCACCGCCCATCCCGATGGCGCGGTGGATCCGCCACAGCGCGGGTGTCACGTCGTACGCGCGAAACGCCCGGAACCAGGCCAGAGCGTGGTGGTAGTTGGTGTCGACGAGGGTGCCGTCGACGTCGAAGACGATGGTGTCGACCGAGTCGGAAGGGCGCATCACCCACCTCTACCGGCACGCCGGCCGGCCCGCAACGCGAGTTCGCCAGACGGTGGTCCGCAGTCCCATGGTGACTTCACCGCGCTTCATCCGAGCGATCACCTGGGTGGTCTGGTGGCGCAGCCGACGCAGGCCGATCTGGTGCGCGGAATCGTGACTGTTCGTGCTGGCCGACGGGCGCTTGCCGTTGAGGGCTCCCGACGCCGGACGCTAGGTTGCCGTTGTGGACGAAGTCACGCAGACCCAGACGTACCTGCTCGTGGACGGTGAGAACATCGACGCCACCCTCGGCAGCAGCGTGCTGGGCCGGCGGCCCAACCCGGAGGAACGTCCTCGCTGGGAACGCCTTCGGGAGTACACCGCGCAAGCCTGGGGGCAGCCGGTCAGGGGTCTGTTCTTCCTGAACGCCAGCTCGGGCTACATGCCGGCGTCGTTCGTCCAGGCGCTGATGGCGATGGACTACCGGCCGATCCCACTGTCCGGCGCTCCGGGTCAGAAGGTCGTGGACATGGGCATCCAGCGCACCCTGGAGGCGCTGGAGTCGCGGCAGGGCGACGTCATCCTGGCCAGCCACGACGGCGACTTCGTCCCCCAGATCACGCGCCTGTGCGCCACCGGCCGCCGGGTGGGGGTCGTCGGCTTCCGCGAGTTCCTCAACCTGCGATTCACCGAGCTCGCCGCAGAGGGACTGCAGATCTTCGACCTCGAGCATGATGTGGACGCCTTCACCAGCATGCTGCCGCGGGTGCGCATCATCCCGATCGAGGAGTTCGACCCGCTGGCGTACCTGTGAGGCACCTCAGCTCGCGGTGACTTCGCCGGTGTCGAACTGGGTGTGGTACAGCTCCGCATAGCGGCCCCCGGCCCGCAGCAGCTCCGCGTGCGTCCCGCGCTCCGCGATCCGTCCCTCCTCGACGACCAGGATCACGTCCGCCGCCCGGATGGTCGAGAGCCGGTGCGCGACGACGACGGCGGTGCGCCCGGCCAGCGCCTCGCCGAGGGCCGCCTGCACGGCTGCCTCGGAGGTGGAGTCCAGGTGCGCGGTGGCCTCGTCCAGGATCACCACCCGCGGGCGGGCCAGCAGCAACCGGGCGATGGTGAGCCGCTGTCGCTCGCCCCCGGACAGGCGGTACCCACGCTCACCGACGACGGTGTCCAGCCCATCGCCGAGGCCGGCGACGAGGTCGGCGAGCCGGGCGCGGGCCAGCACCTCCCACAGCTCCTCGTCTGTCGCCTCGGGCCGGGCGAGGCGCAGGTTGGAGCGGATCGACTCGTGGAACAGGTGCCCGTCCTGGGTCACCATCCCCACGACGTCGCGGACCGAGTCGAAGCTCAGGTCGCGCACGTCCACGCCGCCCAGACGCACCGCTCCGGTGTCGACGTCGTACAGCCGGGGGATCAGCTGCGCGATCGTGGACTTGCCGGCCCCGGAAGATCCGACCAGCGCCACCAGCTGTCCCGGCTCGACCCGGAACGACACGGCGTGCAGCACCTCGACGCCACCACGCTGGTCGAGCTCGGCGACATCCTCGAGCGAGGCGAGGGACACCCGGTCGGCCGAGGGGTACGTGAAGCTCACGCCGTCGAGCTCCACGCCCACCGGAGCATCGGGCAGCACACGGGCGTCGCTGCGCTGGGTGATCAGCGGCTCGAGATCGAGCACCTCGAAGACCCGCTCGAAGCTGACCAGCGCGCTCATCACCTCGACCCGTGCGCTGGCCAGAGCGGTCAGCGGGGCGTACAGGCGGGTGATCAACAGTGCGAGAGCCACGACGTCGCCCGGCTCGAGGCTGCCCCGCAGGGCGTAGAAACCTCCGAGTGCGTACACGAGGGCAAGGGCCAGCGCCGAGACGAGGGTCAGGGCGGTGATGAACACCCACTGCACCATCGCGGTGCGTACCCCGATGTCACGGACCCGCCGGGCCCGAAGGGCGAACTCCGCGGACTCGACGGCCGGGCGGCCGAACAGCTTGATCAAGGTGGCGCCGGGGGCGGAGAACCGCTCGGTCATCTGGGTGCCCATGGCGGCGTCGTGGTTGGCCGCCTCGCGCTCCAGCGCGGCCAGCTTGGAGCCCATCCGGCGGGCCGGCACCACGAAAGCCGGCAGCAGCAGCAGGGCGAGCACGGTCACCTGCCACGACAGGGTGAGCATCACCACGAGCGTCAGCACCAGCATGACCAGGTTGCTGACAACACCGGACAGGGTGTCGCTGAAGGCGCGTTGCGCACCGATCACGTCGTTGTTGAGCCGGCTCACCAGGGCGCCGGTCCGCGTGCGGGTGAAGAACGCGATCGGCATCCGCTGGACGTGGTCGAAGACCGCAGTGCGCAGGTCGAGGATCAACCCCTCACCGATCCGCGCCGACTGCCAGCGGTTCAGGATGCCGAGACCGGCCTCGGCCACCGCGATGACGGCGATGACAGCGGCGATCCCGAGCACGACGTCGATCGGCTCGGACTCCACGATGGCGTCGACCACCCGGCCGGCGAGCACCGGTGTCGCCACCGCCAGCACCGCCATCACGACGCTCAGGAGCAGGAACTGGATCAGCAGGCGACGATGCGGGCGCCCGAAGGCCGCGATCCGGCGCAGCGTCTTGCGGGAGAAGGGCCGCTTGTCCTGCTGGGCGTTCATCGCGTGGTACATCGAGGTCCACGCCGTGTACTCCATGCTCATCGGGTACCGCCTGTCCTCGAGCCTGCTGCGGGTGCGTAAGGATCAACGATGCGACCTCGATGCCGGTTGAAGTCAAGGCGATTCCGTGGTCCGCCGCCGATCGCGCTGCGAGAATGGTCAAATGCTTGACTAACTCTTGTTCGGGTCGGGTGCTGTGGGGTTCACCGCGCGGGCACGAGTCACCTGGACGGTGGTGGCCATGGCGGTGTTCGTGCTGTCCCTTGGTGGGCCGCTGTCCGCGACCGGGATCACGGGGACCAAACAGCTCGCCCTCGTGCTGATGCACCTTGCCGTCGCTGCGGCGCAGGCGTCGAATGGCTGACGGGACGGGCGTACCGTCAAGGGATGTGCCGGAGCATCAAGACCCTTCGCCCACCCTTCGCCGAGGACGTGACCGAGCAGGACGCGCGCGCCGCGGCCCTGCAGTACGTCCGCAAGATCAGCGGCTTTCGATCACCGGCAGCGCACAACGCCGAGGCGTTCGACGCGGCGGTGGAGTCCGTCACCGCTGCGACGACCGCCTTGCTGGACCAGATCGAGATCCGCGGCGCGCGGCGCTGATCGGGTGCCCGGGGCCGGACCCCGGGCATCTGCACTGCTCCTCGAGAACCGCCGCGTACCCTCGCCATCCATGTGGTGGCAGTCGGCAGTCGTCTACCAGGTCTACCCGCGCAGCTTCGCGGACTCCGATGGCGACGGCATCGGGGACCTGCGCGGCATCATCGACCACCTGGACCATCTCGTGCTGCTCGGCGTGGACGTGCTCTGGCTGTCGCCGGTCTACCCCTCCCCCCAGGACGACAACGGCTACGACATCAGCGACTACCAGGGCATCGAGCCGGTTTTCGGCGACATCGACGACTTCGACGAGCTGCTCGCCGGGGTGCACACCCGGGGCATGAAGCTGGTCATGGACCTCGTCGTCAACCACACCTCCGACGAGCATCCGTGGTTCGTGCAGAGCCGGTCGAGCACGGACAACCCCAAGCGTGACTGGTACTGGTGGCGCGACGCCCGTGCCGGCATGACCGCGGGTGATCCGGGTGCGGAGCCGAACAACTGGGGATCGTTCTTCTCCGGTCCGGCCTGGCGGCTCGACGAGACCACCGGCCAGTACTACCTGCACCTGTTCTCGCCCAAGCAACCCGATCTCAACTGGGAGCATCCCGAGGTTCGCGCCGCGGTGCACTCGATGATGCGCTGGTGGCTGGACCGTGGTGTGGACGGCTTCCGGATGGACGTCGTCAACATGATCTCCAAGGACACCGCACTGCCCGACGGCGCACCCACCAGCGGCGGCCTGGGGGACGGGACGCCGCACTTCCAGGCCGGGCCACGCATTCACGAGTTCCTCGCCGAGATGCGTACCCAGGTCTTCGCCGGACGCACCGGAGAGTTCCTCACCGTGGGTGAGATGCCCGGGGTCACCGTGGCGCAGGCGCGGCTGTTCACCGACCCCGCACGGCGTGAGGTCGACATGGTGTTCCAGTTCGAGCACATGGAGCTCGACTCCGCAGCCGGCAAGTGGGACCCGCGACCATTGGCTCTGCGCGACCTGAAGGCCAGTCTCGGGCGCTGGCAGGCCGGGCTCGCCGACGTGGGGTGGAACAGCCTGTACTGGAACAACCACGACCAGCCACGGGTGCTGTCACGCTTCGGTGACGACGGCGAGCACCGGGTCGCCTCAGCCAAGACCCTGGCCACCCTGCTGCACCTGCACCGCGGCACCCCGTACGTCTACCAGGGCGAGGAGCTCGGGATGACGAACACGCAGTTCGACGGGCCGGCGGACTTCCGCGACATCGAGTCGCTCAACCACTTCGCGAGCGCGGTGGCGGCCGGCGAAGACCCCGAGACGGTGCTGCGCGCCCTGCGCGTGCGCAGCCGCGACAACGCGCGGACACCCATGCAGTGGGACGCAACCGTGCATGGCGGGTTCAGCACCGGGCAGCCGTGGATGACGGTGAATCCGAACCATCGCGAGATCAACGCTGCAGCGGCGGTGGCCGACCCTGACTCGGTGTTCCACCACTACCGCCGGCTGATCGAGCTACGCCACGCCGAGCCCGCCGTCGTGCACGGCGACTTCACCATGCTGGCGCCCGAGCACGGGCAGCTGTACGCCTACACCCGACGCCTCGACGAGGTGGAGCTGCTCGTCCTTGCCAACGTCAGCGGCAGCGGCGTGCCGCTGGAGTCGCTGACCGACGGCTGGGGCGGTGCCGAGCCCATCATCGGCACGCACGAGCCCATGGACGCATCGGCCATGCGCCCATGGGAGTCCCGCGTGCTTCGCCGTGGCTGCCGGTGAGGATCAGAGCTGCCCGGGCGAGGTGTCCGACGAACCGGAGACCTTCTCGCGGACCGAGGACACGGTGTCGTCGAGCTTCGCCCGGACCTCCGGCGCCTTCTCCTGCGCCTTGTACTTGGCGTCGCTCGCGGTCTGCTGGACCCGCGGGTCGGACCAGAGCCGCTGAGCTCTCGCCGCGATCTGGTCGTAGCGTTCGCGCCCGGCCTTGGAACCGAGGACGTACCCGGCGGCGCCGGCGGCGAGGATGACGAGCTTGCTCATGGAGAACTCCTGGTGTCTGGTCGGACCGTGCAGGGACCCAACCTACGGGCGTACGCGTCCCCGCACCGCCCGGGTCGCCGTACACGTCGTAGGTTTGGCCGCGGACCCCGCGAAGGAGGACATCTGTGGACGGCAACGTGGTAGCGGTGCAGCGGATCATCCCGGCGCCGCCGGAGCGCATCTTCGCGCTACTGGCAGACGCCACGCAGCACCAGACCCTCGACGGATCGGGCACGGTGCGCTCGGCCGGCGACGGCAGCGGCCAGCCGTTGCGCGAGGGCTCCGTGTTCGGCATGTCGATGCGGATGGGCCTGTCGTACTCCACCATCAACACCGTCGTCGAGTACGAGCAGGATCGCCGGATCGCCTGGCAGACGACCGGGGCAGGGCTACTCAGGCATGTCGTCGGGGGGCGTGTCTGGCGCTACGAGCTCGAGCCCGTTGACGGTGGCACGCAGGTGCGCGAGTCGTGGGACCTGTCGCGGGACAAGCAACGGCTGCTGATCTCGCGCTCCTCCATACCGGCGGCTACGCAGAAGAACATCGCCCGCACGCTGGAACGGATCGAGGAGGCCGTCACCAGCCGATGAGCGCGGCGGCCTAACCTGGCCCGGTGAGCGTGGTCGATCGTCTGGACGCCTACCAGCGGCGCCACGCCTGGATCGGCTTCCCGCTGGCGGTCGTCTATAAGTACGTCGACGACCAGGGCAACTACCTCGCCGCCCTCATCACGTACTACGCGTTCATCGGCGTCTTTCCGCTGCTGCTGGTCGGGTCCTCGGTCCTCGGATTCCTGCTCCAGGGCAACCCCGAGCTGCAGGAGCAGATTCTCGCCTCCGCGCTGCGCCAGTTCCCGGTCATCGGCGACCAGCTCCAGGCGCCCGAGGGGCTGCAGGGCAGCGCACCCGCGATCATCCTCGGCTTCCTGCTCTCGCTGTACGGCGCGGTCAACGTCGCCCAGGCGACCCAGAACGCGATGAACATCGCCTGGGCGGTGCCGCGCAACAGCCGTCCGAACCCGTTCGCGGCGCGCGGGCGCAGCATCGTGCTGCTGGCCACGGGCGGGGTCGGGGTCCTGCTGGTGACCGCGCTGTCGATCCTCGGCAACAACGCGGAGGTCATGGGGGCCGACCTCGACACGTCGGTGCAGGTGCTGGTGACGATCGCGGCGATCGGCGTCACGGCGGCCGTGTTCGCGTTCGTCTTCCGGCTGGCCACCACTCGTGACCTGACGTTGCGGGACGTGGCGCCGGGTGCGATCGCGGTCGCGGTCCTGTGGTACCTGCTGCAGCTGGTGGGCAACATGATCGTGGGGACCATCGTCAGTCAGACCAGCGCACCGAACGCCGTGTTCGCGCTCGTGCTCGGCCTGCTGGGTTGGCTGTTCCTGGTGACCGTCGCCGTCGTGCTGTGCGTGCAGATCAACGTCGTGCGCCACGAGCGGCTCTACCCGCGGGCGCTGCTGACTCCGTTCACCGACAACGTCGACCTGACCGAGGCGGACCGCAGGGCGTACTCGTCCTACGCCGCTGCGCAGCGCACCAAGGCCTTCGAGTCCGTGGACGTCCACTTCGACCCGCAGTGACAGCACCGCGGCCTGCACCTTCGAGCCGGGTCTAGGGTGCTGCTGGGACTCCAGCGTTGAGGAGGCGGCGGCATGCGCGTCGAGGGCGTGGTCACAGCGGTGTCATGGATACCGAGTGAGGCAGTGGCAGGCGCGGTGCTACGGATCCCGTTCGAGGTGGGGCTCGCGCACTACGACGATCCGCCGCCGGACGTACTGGTGGAGATTGATTCCTTCCTCGCCGCGGATCGTGCGCGTTTCGTCACCGGTTGCACGCGTGGATCGAGGTGCGCGACGGAGCGGTCGTCGACTACGGGCAGGACGGGTCGGGCAGGATCGGCGCGACCACGCTGCGGCTGGGTGGTCGTGGCCTGACCTTCGCTGCCGGGCCACTTCCGGATCGGCGACGGGCCGAGCCTGTCGGCAACGACGCGGTGCGCTTCGAGCAGACCTCCGGTGGGCGCACCAGCCTCCCGGCGCCCCGGCGGGTCACGCATCCTCCCTACGTGCAGGTTCTCGGCACCGCAGGCGTGGACGACCCTCGGCCTGACGCTTCGCGCCGACGGCAGCCATGAGTTCGACCTGGCCGGCGCCAGCCCGTTTCCACGGCACTGGGTGTACGACGACGACGGTCGACCGGCGAGCAAGTCCGCCACGATCGACTACCGGCAGTGGAGTGCCGGCGCCTTCGGTCGGCACTCGCCGTCGGGAGACGCGGACTCGACCGCTGTCGTCAGTGCGGTGGAGACGGCCCTGGAGCGGGAGCTCTCGCTGCAGCTCATGCGCTCGGGCGTCAAGCCGCAGATCAGGCGACTGGCAGTGGGTCAGCGGCTCACCGAGCAGGGAGGGAGGTCCGACGAGCTGTACCTGCTGCATGGACGGGCTGCCCGCACCCGAACGAGACCTGGTCAAGGCGCTGGCGGTGCTCGGTGACACCTTCCCGCGCGAAGCAGTGGCGGCGGTCACCTCGGCGCCCCGCGCCGACGTCGATGCGCGGCTGCAGGCACTGGTTCGCAAGGAGATCCTCGCCGTGCAGCGGGACCCGCTGTCGCCACAGCGGGGACGGTACGCGTTCACCCAGACCATGCTGCGCAGCGTCGCCTACGACACGCTGACCAAACGGGAACGCAAGGCCCGCCACCTTGCCGTCGCCGACCTGCTGCGATCCACCTTCGGCGAGGACGGCCAGGAGGTCGCCGAGGTCGTCGCCGCGCACTACCACGCCGCTCTGCAGGCGAGCCCGGCAGCCGCCGACGCCGACACCATCCGTGACGTCGCCGCAATGTTCTTCGACCGGTCCGGCCGACGCGCCCGCGGGGTCGGCGCCCCCGACGCGGCGCAGACGGCGTTCCTCACCGCCGCCGAGCTCAGCATGGACGAGACCGCAGCTGCGCGGTTCACCGCCGACGCGGCCCGGATGGCCATGGCCGCCGGGCGGAACTCCCAGGCGCAGGAGCTGTACGAGCGTGCCGTATCCGCGCACGAGGCCGCCGGCCGTCACCGCGAGGCAGCCGAGCTCGCCGGTCCGCAGGGCAGTTGCCTGATCCGGCTGGGACGAGCCGAGGAGGCCGTCACGTTGCTGCGACAGGCCCGGGACGTGCTGTCCGACCATGACCCCGACGCCGCGTCGGTGCAGGTGCGGCTGATGCTGAGCGGCGCCTTGCAGGCCCTGGGGCGGACCGAGGAGGCGACCCCCCACACCGACGCCGTGTTGGTGGCGATCCAGGACCTCGACGTGCCCGAGATGCGTACCCGGGCGCTCCGCCTGAAGGGCCATCTCCTGGCTGATGTCGGACACACGGCGGCGGCCCGATCCGCCTACGAAGCCGGCATCGACGTCGCTCAGCAGCACGGACTCACCTACGAGGAGGCAGACATCAGGCACAACATCGGCGACCTGCTGTTCCAAGCCGATGTTCCCGGCTTCGCCGAGCACATCGAGCAGGCCACCCGGCTCGCCGGCAGCATCGGCGACCTGTATGGGCACTCCTATGGCCTGTACAACCTGGCAGTCACCAGGTTCTTCACCGGCGACTGGGAGGGCGCCGAAGCTGCCGCCGAGCAGATGATCGCGGTGTGCGTCGAGGACACCTTGCGCGCCGCAGCCCAGCTGCCACTGGTGCTGCTGCACGCAGCACGCGACCGGATCGAATCGACCGCTCGGGCGCTGGACTCCTTGAGCGTGCTGGGCGGCAGCGATCGCCTCGAGGACCGCTGCGCAGTCGTGACCGGCCGAACCGCGCACGCTGTGGTCACCGGCAACCTCGCTGCCGCCGTGCAGATCGCGACCCCGATGGTTAGCGAGTGCGTGGTCGGTCTCAGCCAGTTCGAGGAGTCCACCCGGCTGCTGTGGCCGCAGGCCTTCGAGGCCGCCTGGCAGCTCGCCCGCGAAACGGGCGGTGCCGACCGGCTCGCGGCACTGCTCGACCTGGCCGGCCTCGCTCCGGGCGACCCCCCGCCTTACCTGCAGGCACAGATGCTGCGCTACCGCGCCCTGCTCGACGGGTTCCGGCATGCTGACACCGGCGACGCCGGCACCGAGTTCGTGGTGGATGTCGAGGCGAGGTTGCGCGCGGCGATCGACACCTTCACCCGGATCGGCTTCCCGTACGTGCGGGCTCAGGCGCAGCTCGACCTCGCCGAGCATCTGCTCACCCGCCGCGACGCTCAGAGCCCAGCCGATGACGTGGCGTCAATTCTCGCCGACGCGGACGCCGTCTTGCACCGGCTGGACGCGCGACCCGAGGCCGAGCGCCTCGATCGTCTCCGCACACACCACGCCGTCACGTCCTGACGGGTCAACGGGTGGAGCCGGCGGATGTCCGCCCCGTATCCTGAGCCTCCAAGCGCATCCCCCGCCTGTCACAGAGGAGTCGTCCGGTGCCCACTGGCAACGTGAAGTGGTACGACGCCGACAAGGGCTTCGGCTTCCTGTCCAGCGACGACGGTGGCGACGTGCACGTACGCGCCAATGCACTCCCGGCGGGCGTCACCACGCTCAAGGCCGGCACCAGGGTCGAGTTCGGCATCGTCGAGGGCCGCAAGGGCGCCTCGGCGTTGCAGGTACGGGTCCTCGACCCGTCGCCGTCGATCGTCAGGGCGCAGCGAGAGGCCGCCCGCAAGTCGCCCGAGGACATGGTCGTCCTCGTCGAGGACACGATCCGCCTGCTCGACGACGTCGGCGGCTCCTACCGCGCTGGCCGGCACCCCGACGCCCGGCACGGCACCCGGGTGGCGTCGATCCTGCGCGCACTGGCTGCCCAGCTCGAGGCCTGAGCCGGACCGAGCCCTCAGTCCCCAGGGTTGCGGTAGGACGGGTCCCGTGGCGCGGCTGCTGCCCGCGGTGCCGCCGGTCGAGGTACCCGGGGCGCCGTGGCCGCGAAGCGCAGCACCCAGACCAGCCAGAGCACGAGCAGAGCAGCGGCTACCCCCAGCCCGAGCCGCGCCGGCTGCAGCGGCACCAGGATGCCGAGGCAACCACCGGCGACCCAGGACAGCTGCAGCAGGGTCTCCGAGCGTGCGAACACGCTGGTGCGTACCGACTCGGTCACGTCGCCCTGGATGAGGGCATCGAGGCTGAGCTTGCCCAGTGACTGGCAGATGCCGACGGTGAGGCCGAAGGCGACCGCCATCGGCAGGCTGTAGAACACGGTGGTGAGCACGAGCACGGCCACGTCGATGCCGAGGACGAGCACGACGACCACCTGTGGCCTGACCACCTTGAGCACGGACGCGAGCAACGTACCCAGGGTGTTGCCGAGTCCGGCCGCGCCGACCACCATCGCGAGCAGCAGGGTGTAGCGGTCCTCCCACCCGGGGAACGGGTACTGCCGCAGCAGGAACGCCATGAACAGGGTGAGGAAGCCGGAGAGGAACCGCAGGCCGGAGTTGCAGCGCAGCGCGGCCACCAGCTGCGGTGGGATGCCCCGCCGGCTACCGGTGCCCAGCTGGGACAGGGCGACCTGCTCCTCGCCCTCGGAGGAGTCGACCCGGGTCGGGAGCAGGATTGCCAGGATGGTGGCCACCACGAACAGCGCGAACGCGTAGCGCAGCGCCCACTGGGCGCCGAACTGGGCGAAACCCAGCGCCAGTGGCGCGGAGATCGCTGCCCCCGCGGTGCCGGTGAGGGAGATCCGCGAGTTGGCCTTGACCAGCGTCAAGGTCTCGGGGAGCACCCGGGGCACCGCCGAGGCGCGGGTCACACCGTAGGCCTTGGAGGACACCAGGCAGCCGAGCGCGGCAGGGAACAGCCATACCGAGTCGGTGGCGACGGCACCGGCCAGTGCCCAGCAGCAGAAGGCCCGGATCGCCATGGTGGAGCCGATCGCCCACCGGCGGCCGCGGCGGAACCGGTCGAGGAACGGCCCGATCAGTGGTGCCACGATGGCGAACGGCAGCATCGTCAGACCCAGGAAGAGCGCCACCTGGCCTCGTGCCTCACCGTCGGGCACCTGGAAGAACAGAGTCCCTGCCAGCGCCACCGCCACGGCGGCGTCGCCTGCGGTGTTGAAGGCGTGCAACTCCAGCAGTCGCGCCATCCCGCTCTCGCCCGCACCGTGAGCGTGGGTCAACTGGCGAGCCTTGCGCACGCTGCGCTGGGCAAGCCGCCCGGTTGCCACACCGGTCACCTTGGCCGCGTGCCCGGTGACCTTGGCGGCGCGACCGGTCGTACGGGCCGCGCGGGCGGTCTTGGCGCCCTTGCTCGGGGGATCACCCGTGGTGTACGGGTCGTCGGGACGTGGCACCGGACCATCCTGCCCCACGAGGCGGTCCCGCCGGAGCCGCCGCGTCGATGCCCGGGTCGGGGCCGCGTGCTCTGGCTTAGGCCCCGTCCGGGTGTTCCACCGAGGCGTCGGGCCCCGGGTACACCAGCGCTTCGTGGCCGTCCTCGTGACGTACGAGGTAGGGCGGTGACCCGGCCTCGCCGCGGACCTCGATGATCTCGGCCAGCTGGTCTGCCTGGCCCACCACCTTGCCGCGCACGTGCAGCCGGTCTCCGACAGCAGCCTGCATGATCGCTCCTCTCGTCGGTCCCACCAGCAGCCTGCACCCTCAGACGGCCCGGGTGGAAGGGGGAGCGCGACCGGTTCTCGCCGATCACCCGGCGAGGAGTCGTCGCTCGAGCCGTCGCGGTTGGGCGGACGCCCCGACATGGGGGACAATCGTCGTCGTGACCACGCCCACCTCGCAGACCTCGCCGCCGCGGGCGAACCGCAAGCCCCGACCCGACGCCGTGCTGGTGGGTGCCGTCGACGTGGCGCGCGATGCAGCGGTGGGCTCGGTCGGCGGCGAGGACGTCGGCGAGCACCTCGGCCACCAGAACGAGGGCGAACGCGTGGTCAGCCACACCTTCGACTGCACCCGCCCGGGCTACCGGGGGTGGCGCTGGTCGGTGGTGCTGACCCGGGCCTCCCGGCAGAAGGCCGTGGCGGTCGACGAGGTCGTGCTGCTGCCCGGGCCGGACGCCATCGTGGCGCCGGAATGGGTGCCGTACCTGGAACGTGTGCAGCCTGAGGACCTCGGACCCGGGGACCTGCTCATCCCCGAGGACGACGACCCGCGACTGGCCCCCGCCTGGTTCGTCGGTGACGAGTTCACCGACCCGTTGCTGGACGACCGCCCAGCGCGTCAGGTCGCCGCCGAGATCGGGCTCGGCCGGGTACGCGTTCTCTCCATGTGGGGCCGGGACGAGGCGGCCGAGCGCTGGTTCGAGGGTCCCGGTGGACCAGAGGCGGCCATCGCGGTCGCCGCGCCCGGGCGCTGCCGTGACTGCGGCTTCCTGCAGCGTCTCGCCGGGCCACTCGCGTCAGTGTTCGGGGTCTGCGCCAACGGTGGCGTCCCCGACGACGGGCGCGTCGTCGCGCTCGACCATGGCTGCGGTGGCCACTCCGAGACGACGCTGACGAAGTCCCAGCTGCCTGCCGAGCTGTCGCCCCCCGTGTTCGACACGGTCGGGTCGGACGAGATCCAGCCGTTGTGAGGGTCGTGGCCCCACTCCCCAGGCTCAGACGCCGGCGGCGCCGAGGGCGCTGATCTCGGTGCTGCGCCGGCTCGGGTCCTGCAGCAGCGCCTTGCGCCGACGGCGGCAGTACTCCACGCCGACCAGTCCGAGGCCGAGGCCGGCCAGGCAGATCCACAGCCAGGTCAGCCGGCCGTTGTCGCGAAGGGTCCCGATGAAGGGCAGCATCGCGACGACGGCCACGGCCCACAGGGCGGAACCGACGGTCATGGTCCGGACCCCGTCGACGTCGAGGGGTTCGACCTCTGCCACGAGGTAGGTCCGCTGACCGAACTCGTGCTCGGTGACATCGGGACGACCCAGTTCGTGGCGGCGCACGATGCGCTCACGACGGGCCCGCTCGCGCGGACCGACCGGGTCGCGCGGCTGAGGTGTGTCGCTCACCGGGCCAGGCTATCGCGCGGTGCACGAGCGCCGTCGGCAGTGGCCCGCGTCGGCCCGGCCGGTGCTGTTCTGGCATCCTGCCTACGCCGACGAGGAGACGGGACGGCGCAGCTCCCCACGGACGACTTGGAGGGACATGAGCACACAGCCCGAACCGGCCACGGCCCCGTCCGCCCCCGGCGGGCTGGACCGGTTCTTCGAGATCACCGGTCGTGGCTCGACCGTGGGCCGGGAGGTCCGCGGCGGACTGGTGACGTTCTTCACGATGGCCTACATCATCGTGCTGAACCCGATCATCCTCACCAGTGGCCTGGACATCGACGGCAACGTGATCGGTGGCGACCCGGAGACCGCGTTCGTCAAGGTCGCCGCGGCGACGGCGCTGGTGGCCGGTGTGCTCAGCATCCTGATGGGACTGGTCGCCAACTTCCCACTCGCGCTGGCAACGGGCCTTGGCCTCAACGCGTTCGTGGCGTACACGATCGTGCCGCAGATGACCTGGGCCGATGCCATGGGCCTGGTGGTCCTCGAGGGCCTGATCATCCTGGTACTGGTGCTGACCGGGTTCCGCACCGCGGTGTTCAACGCCGTGCCCACCCAGCTGAAGACCGCGATCTCGGTCGGTATCGGCCTGTTCATCGCGCTCATCGGGCTGGTCGACGCCGGCATCGTGCGCTCGACCATGCAGCCCGTCCCGCCGGTCGGACTGGGGGTGGACAACGTCCTGGTCGGCTGGCCGGCGGTGGTCTTCTGCCTCGGCTTGCTCGTGATGCTCACCCTGTACGTCCGCGGGGTGCGCGGTGCGATCCTGATCGGCATCGTCCTCGCCACCGTCGTGGCGATCGTCGTCGAGGCGGTGGCCGACGTCGGCCCCGGCGTCACCGGCGACGGAAGCGTGAACCCCACGGGCTGGAACCTCGGCGTACCGACCATGCCCGATTCCGTCCTCGGCCTGCCGGACTTCGGGTTGCTGGGGGAGTTCTCGCTGTTCGGTTCGTTCGAGCGGCTCTCCTTCGTCACCGTGGCGCTGCTGGTGTTCACCCTGCTGCTGGCCGACTTCTTCGACACGATGGGCACGATGACCGCCATCGGCGCCCAGGCCGGACTCAACGACGAGCAGGGCACTCCGCCGCGCGTGTCGCGGATCCTCGTCGTGGACTCGATCGCGGCCGCTGCCGGCGGTGCGGCGTCGACGTCGAGCAACACCTCCTACATCGAGTCGGCGTCCGGTGTCGGCGAGGGCGCGCGCACCGGACTGGCCAGTGTCGTGACCGGCCTGCTGTTCCTGCTCGCCACCGTTGCCACGCCACTGGTGGAGGTGATCCCCAACGAGGCCGCCACGCCGGCCCTCGTGCTGGTCGGGTTCCTGATGATGAGCCAGGTCAGGTACATCGACTGGGACGACCTCGAGATCGCGATCCCCGCGTTCCTCACCATCGCGCTGATGCCGTTCACGTACTCGATCACCGCCGGTATCGGCGCCGGATTCATCGTGTACGTCCTGCTCAAGGCGGTGCGTGGCCGCGCTGCCGTGGTGCATCCGCTGCTGTGGGTCGTCGCGGCCCTGTTCCTGGTGTACTTCGCGATCGACCCGATCTCCAGCTGGCTCGACGCCGGCTGACCACCCCCAGCGGAGGGGTAGGAATACACGAGTACCGCGGATCGTTAGCATGAGTAATGAGTTATGCTCAGGACATGCCCGTCCACACCGAGAAGCCGCTGCGGTCCGACGCGGGGCTCGCCAGCGCACTGGCGTCCTCCATCGTGCGGTTGTCGCGGCGGCTGCGCACCGAGCGACACAGCGACCTGACCCCCAACCAGCTGTCCGCACTGGGGACGATGCGGAGCAACGGCGCGCTGACCCTGAGTGCGCTGGCTGCCTACGAGCGCGTGCAGCCGCCATCGATGAACCGCACCGTCAACTGCCTCGACGAGCTCGGGATGATTCGGCGGGTGCCGGACCCCGAGGACCGCCGCCAGGTGCTGCTGCACGTGTCCGACGCCGGCAACGTGACCCTCGATGCCGAGCGGGACCGCCGCGACGCGTGGCTACACCGGCGCCTCGAGGAGCTCGACCCCGAGGACCGGGAGGCGTTGCGGTCGGCTGCTGTCGTCCTCGAGCGACTGGGGCAGGCATGAGTCCCACATTCAGCTCGCTGCGGATCCGCAACTACCGCATCTACGCCGGCGGTGCCGTGGTGTCCAACATCGGCACCTGGATGCAGCGGGTCGCCCAGGACTGGCTGGTCCTGCAGCTCACCGACAACAGCGCCACCGCCCTCGGCATCGTCACCGGGCTGCAGTTCCTGCCCATGCTCCTGCTCTCGCCGGTCGGTGGGCTGGTGGCTGACCGGTTCGCCAAGCGCAACGTCATGATCGTCACCCAGCTGATGATGGCCGCGCCGGCGGCGCTGCTCGGCACGCTCGCGGTGACCGGGACGGCCCAGCTGTGGCACGCGTACGTCCTCGCCTTCGTCTTCGGGGTCGGGACCGCCTTCGACGCACCCGCGCGCCAGTCCTTCGTGGTCGAGATGGTCGGCCAGAAGGACCTCGCCAACGCGGTGGGCCTGAACTCCGCCTCGTTCAACTCCGCGCGCATCGTGGGCCCGGCCGCTGCCGGCTTCCTGATCGCCGCACTGGGCTCGGGGGTGGAGGCGACGGGGTGGGCGATCCTGATCAACGCGGTGAGCTACGTCGCGGTGGTCGTCTCGCTGCTGCGGCTCGACGTCACGCTGCTGCGCCCGTCCACCCCGTCGGCCCGCGGTCACGGGGGCATCCGGGTCGGCATCGCCTACGTCCGCAACCGGCCCGACCTGATGCTGGTGCTGGCCACGGTCTTCTTCGTCGGCACCTTCGGCATGAACTTCCAGATGACGTCGGCGTTGATGGCCACCGAGGTGTTCGGCAAGGGTGCCAGCGAGTACGGCGTGCTCGGGTCGTTCATGGCCGTCGGCTCGTTGGCCGGTGCGCTGGTGGCCGCCCGCAGGGCCGCACCGCGGGTACGGACGGTGGTGGGGGGTGCGGGCGTGTTCTCGGTGCTGCTCATCACCATGGGCCTGATGCCGACCTACTGGACGTACGCGGCGGTGCTGCCGTTCGCCGGGCTGTTCGCGCTGACCATGGTCACCACGGCCAACGCCACGATCCAGCTCACCGTCGCACCGGAGATGCGGGGGCGGGTGGCATCGCTCTACCTGATGATCTTCCTGGGTGGCACGCCGATCGGGGCACCGCTGATCGGGGTCATCGGCGAGGTCTTCGGAGCCCGCTGGACCCTCATCGGTGGCGGTGTGATCACGCTGGCCGGCCTGGTGGTGAGCCTGCTGCTCTACCTGCGCCACACCGACTCGGTGATCTCGCACGAGCAGGGCCAGCGGTTTGCGCTCACCGTGACTTCGCGGGTCTGAGTCCTTCGGCGTCGCCACTGTCGGCGCTGCGTGCCAGGGTGTGCAGATGAACGACGAACGTACGCCGAACCCGTGGGAGCTGCCGTCGGACCGCAGCGGCTGGCTCGACTTCTGCGAGTACGTCCGCCTGGTGACTGCCGATGCCGCGAGACTGCGCGAGGTGGCGTCGATGGGCCTCGAGGCGGCGGTGCCAAGTTGTCCGGGCTGGAGCGTCGGTGACGTGGTGCACCACACCGCGGAGGTGTACCTGCACAAGGTCGCCTGCACGCAGCTGCAACGCAGTCCCGACCCCTGGCCCCCGCCCACGCACGCCGGTCGAGCACCGATGGACCTGTTCGACGAGGCGAGGGCCGAGCTGCTCGCGATGTTCGCTGCGCACGGCCCCGAGGATCCCAGCCACACCTGGTGGCCCCCCGAGCAGACCGTCGGGTTCTGGATGCGCCGGATGGCGCTGGAGACCGCGGTGCACCGGGTCGACGCCGAGCTTGCGCACGACGTCGTGACACCGGTGGACCCGGCGCTGGCGCTGGACGGCATCGACGAGTTGCTGGTGGCGATGCTGGCGGGTGACGATTGGGCCGAGCACGGCACCGCCGAGCCCGTCGACGCCGCCGTCCGGATCAGCGCCGCCGGACGCTCGTGGACGGTGACGCTCGACGCCGGACGCGTCGACGTCGTCGAGGCTGCTACCGCGGACGTCGCCGTCGAGGTGGCTGGCGAGCCCGATGCGGTGTTCGTCTGGCTCTGGGGACGCGGTGACCACGAACGACTGGTCCTGGCCGGCGACGAGGAGGTCGCTCTGGCAGTGCGCCGGCGGGTGGCTGAGGCGACCGACTGACCGGGTCACCGTCGGCCCCGTCCGTACGGTCACGCCGCTGATGCAGCACCATCACGAGCTCCAGTGGAACCCACCGCCGTTGTAACACGGAGCCCGATGCTGGCAGCGAGCTCTACCTGGAGCTCACCGGTGAAGGGCCGCGGCTGGATCCTGCACCGGCGCAGCTTCCGGTCCAGGATGCCGATCGCCCGGTCCGAGACCAGCTCGGACATGTCCGTGCTGGTGGGACGGCCGTACGACGAGCTGCGCGGCGAGCACTCTTCGGGTGAGCGGCGAGGGCCCGGCGGTAGCGTGCCTGCGTGCATCCTCGCTGGCGCCGACTGATCATCCCCACCCTGCTGGTGGCGCTGCTCGTGATCGTGGCGATCGGCGGCCTGCTCGGCTGACCCGCCGGCCCGCTCTGGCACGCTGGAGCGGTGACCTCCTCGCCCCCGGACTCGCTCGACGACACGCTGCTCGACGCTCTGGACGACATCCGCTCGGCGCTGCTGAACGAGGTCACGTTCGTCGGGGCCGTCGCGTCCGGCCGTCGCCGGGGCCGGCAGCCGCGTTGGCGGCGGGTCGAGCTGCGGCCGGTCGTGCTGTCGTCTGGTGCGCACCTACAGGTCACCCGGTACGACGACACGCAGTCCTTCACCGACAACCATCGCCCGGGTGCGGGGTCCGCGGCCGCGGTGGAGGAGCTGCTGGCCGAACCGTTCGGGTCCTGGGCGGTCACCACCACCCGCGAGCGGCTCGGGCTGCAGGTCACCAAGAAGGGCGCCGGGGTGGTCCACCGCCACCCGTTGGAGCAGGCAGTCGACCCGGACCTGCGGCATGACCGGGTCAAGCAGCACGTCCTGGACACATCCACCGCGTACCTGCGGGCCGTCGGCATCACCGATGAGGCAGGCCGCGTCAAGCCGAGTCGGCAGGCGAAGTTCCGGCAGGTGGAGGAGTTCTGCCGACGCCTCGACCAGGCGGTCGACGAGGCCACAACCGCGGGCGCGCTGCCCGAGGTGACCGCGCTGCGGCCGCTGCGGGTCGTCGATCTCGGCTGCGGCAACGCCTACCTCACGTTCGCAGCCGCGCACCTGCTCACCCAGCTGCGCAGGCTTCCCGTGCGCCTGGTCGGCGTCGACGTCAAGGAGCAGGCCCGCGAGCGCAACACCGCGCTCGCCGCCGAGCTCGGCTGGTCCGAGCAGGTCAGCTTCGAACGCGCAGGCATCGCCTCGGCGCCGGACGTCACGCAGGCGCCGGACATCGTGCTCGCCCTGCACGCCTGTGACACCGCGACCGACGAGGCCCTCGCCCGCGCGGTGCAGTGGGGCGCACCGCTGGTGCTGTCGGCGCCCTGCTGTCACCACGACCTGCAGCGCCGCCTCAAGGAGACGGCCGTCTCGGATGCGATGACGATGGTCACCCGCCACGGCATCCTGCGCGAGCGGCTGGCCGACGTGCTGACAGACGCCGTGCGTGCCTCGCTGCTGCGCCGGTCCGGCTACCGGGTCGACGTGATGGAGTTCGTAGGGTCCCAGCACACGCCGCGCAACACCTTGCTGCGGGCGATCCGGGTCGACGACGCGGGCATCCGGGCCACCGGCAGCGACGAGTACGCGGGTTTCCTCGAGCAGTGGTCGGTGACACCCAGGCTGGCCGAGCTGCTCGCGAGCCCGACGTGAGCCTGGTGGTCGCCGCGCTGCTGACGATCGCGGTGAGCGGCTCGGCGCCGGCCGCGGACCGCGACGACGTCGTCGCCAACATCACCGACGAGCGGATCCCGGAGTCCAGTGCGCTGGTGCAGAGCACCGTGGACCCGGATCTCGCATACACGGTCAACGACTCCGGCGACGGGCCGTACGTTTACGTCCTCGACCTGGCGAGCGGCGACGTGGTCGGTGTCACCACCCTGGCCGACGTCGAAGTTACCGACGTCGAGGCCCTGGCGATCGGGGCGGACGACCGGCTCTACGTGGCCGACGTGGGCGACAACGCCGCTGAGCGGGACGACCTGGCCCTGCACGCGCTCGACCAGCCGGGTCGGGGGGACCTGACGGTGGCCGTGCAGACGTACCCGATCCGGCACCGCGGCGGGCCGCAGGACGTCGAGTCGCTGCTGATCGACCCGGCGGACGGCACGGCGTACCTGGTGATTAAGGGGCTGCTCGGCGGCGAGGTGCGCCGACTGCCCGACCTGCTCGAGGGACGACGGGTGGTCTCGCGTCCGGTTGCGGACATAGCCGTCCCGGGCCTGGTGACCGACGCCGCCTACCTGCCCGACGGCTCCGGGGTCGTGCTGCGGACATACGTAGGCGCGGTCGTGTACGCCATGCCGGGCTGGGAGCCACTCGGTGAGGTACGCCTGCCGGTGCAGCGGCAGGGCGAGTCGCTGGCGGTCGTCGACGGCGGCCCGATCCTGTACGTCGGGACCGAAGGGCTGCCCTCGCCGATCCGACAGGTCCGGATCCCACGTGACATCTGGCGGGAGCTGCACCCGGCGCCGGTCGAGGCCGTCGCTGGTTCCGACGACGCCGTCGGTACGCAGCCGACGACTGCCGCGGGCGACTCCACCTCCTCGGTCGCGGTCGTGGCCGGCTCCGCGGGTCTGGTGGCTGTGCTGGGCACGCTCTGGCTGCTCACGCACCACCGACGCAAACGTTAGGTAAGCCTGCCCTAAACGATGGTACGGTGACGTGGGTGGGTCCCCGCATCGTCCTTGGGCGAGCCGATGCGGGGACCCCCGTGCGTCCTGTCATCCGACCTGTGCCTGCACCACGTACTCGATGCACGCGGCCAACGCGTCGACGTCATCCGGCTCGACCGCCGGAAACATCGCGATCCGCAGCTGGTTGCGGCCGAGCTTGCGGTAGGGCTCCACGTCGACCACACCGTTGGCGCGCAGCGTCGCAGCCACCACGCTGGCGTCGACCGTCTTGTCGAAGTCGATGGTGGCGACCACCAGGGAGCGGTCCGCCGGTTCGCTCACGTACGGCGTCGTGTACGGCGTCTGCTGCGCCCATGCGTACAGCCGTGCGGAGGACTCGCTCGTGCGGGCAACCGCCCAGTCCAGGCCGCCCTGGCTGTTCAGCCAGTCGACCTGCTCGGCCAGCAGGAACAGCGTCGCCACCGAGGGAGTGTTGTACGTCTGGTTCTTGCTGGAGTTGTCGATCGCTGTGGGCAGGTCCAGGAACGCCGGCACCCACCGGTCGGTCGAGGCCAGCTGGGCCGTCCGCTCGATGGCGGCGGGCGACAGCAGGGCGATCCACAGGCCACCGTCGGAGGAGAAGCACTTCTGCGGCGCGAAGTAGTACGCGTCGACCTCGGCGATGTCCACCGGCAGGCCACCCGCACCGGAGGTGGCGTCCACCAGGACGAGGGCGTCGTCGGCAGCGCCCTCGACCCGCCGCACCGGCGCCATCACGCCGGTCGAGGTCTCGTTGTGGGCCCAGGCGTACACGTCGACGTCGGTCTCGGCGTACGCCCGGGGTCGGGTGCCGGGCTCGGACGTCACGACCGTGGGCTCGCCGAGGAACGGAGCCTGGCGAGCCGCGGTCGCGAACCTCGAGGAGAACTCACCGAAGCTCAGGTGCTGGCTGCGCTCGCGGATCAGCCCCAGCGTGGCGATGTCCCAGAAGGCGGTGGCGCCGCCGTTGCCCAGGACGACCTGGTAGCCGTCGGGCGGGGCGAACAGCTCACGCAGGCCTTCCCGCACGCGGGCCACCGTGTTCTTCACCGGCGCCTGGCGGTGCGAGGTGCCCAGCAGGGAGGTTCCGGTGGCAGCGAGCGCTTCGAGCGCTTCGACCCGGACCTTGGAGGGGCCGGCGCCGAAACGCCCGTCGGTCGGCAGCAGGTCGGCGGGGATCGTGCGGGCTGGGGTCGCGTCTGTCCGGAGGTCGGTCATCAGAACTTCCTGGCATCGGGTGCGGGTCGGTACCACCTGACGACGCTGTCAGCGGATCCATTCTGGCAGCCGAGCACACCCGTCCAGACCGGGGGACTCGATGGACCGTGTACGCATTGCGCGCTGGCCGGGCCCGCCGGTTAGCCTCGCGGTCATGGATCGTGACGCTCTGGCCCGGCTGCGGACCGAGTATGCCGACACCGGCCTGGACGAGTCCGCTGCCGGCGACGACCCGTGCCCGCTGCTCGAGCACTGGCTGGCCCAGGCGGTGTCCTCGGGGATGCACGAGCCCAACGCGATGACCGTGTCGACGCTCGGCCCCGGCGGCGCACCGTCGACCCGGATGGTGCTGCTGAAGGGAATCGAGGGCGGCTCGCCCGTGTTCTACACCAACTATCGTTCGCGCAAGTCTCGTGAGCTGGATGCCAATCCGTACTGCGCGCTGGTGCTGCCGTGGCACCCGCTGCAGCGTCAGGTACGGGTGGAGGGCATCGCGTCCCGGGTGGGCGCGGAGGAGTCCGACGCCTACTTCGCCGGTCGGCCGCGTGCCTCGCAGCTCGGCGCCTGGGCGTCTCCGCAGTCGCAGGTCATCGCGGGTCGCGGCGAGCTCGACGCGGTCTTCGAGGAGGTGCAGGCACGGTTCCCCGACGGGCAACCGGTGCCGCGGCCGCCGCACTGGGGAGGCTGGCGCGTGACACCACACATGGTGGAGTTCTGGCAGGGCAGGCCGAGCCGGCTGCACGACCGCATCCGCTTCACCCGGGGCGTGGACGCGCCGCAGCGCGGCGACTGGACCCGCGAGCGGCTCGCCCCATGACGGCCTCCGACATGGGACGACCCGCAGGGTTGCGAACTCCGTGCCGGAGTCCGCGGCCGAACGGACGTTGCTCGGCCCCCTGCGGGTCGGGTGACTGCCGTGGTCTCACTGCCGCGTTCGCACAGTGAAACTCGACGCAGACGTGGCTAGCGGGCAGCCACCTCACTCGTCCTATCGCTATGCATGGATCGGACCACCTCCTTCCCGTGTACGCGAAACGCTAACGTCCCCCGCCCGCCCGGACAACCCGTTTCGCCCGCCTCCTGCAGGTCCGGCCGGTGTCGGTTTACCAGGGTCCCCTGGTAAACCTCACCGACCATGGGATGCAACCCATGGTCGGTGACAACATGCCGAGGGGAGTCCCTACGCAGCCGGCCCAGCGGTAGCGCCAGCCGTACGTCCTCCTCGGCGTGACCGGCCTGGAGACGGCGGCATGGTCGGCGCGCATCCGTGCCAGGCAACTCTGCTGCCGATGGGCGACGGGACCCACATGGTTTGGTCAGGCTCGGAACCACGCCCCGCTGTCAGGTGCGAGCCGACCGTCGATGACCGCGCCGCGCTCACTGGTCAGCACGGGCTCGCCCAGGTCTCCCACCGGTACGGCCATCGCCCCGCAGTTGAGCACGCACACCAGGCCGGGCTCACCGGGCCGGGACAGCACCAGCACGTCCTCGCCGCGGTCGAGCACGTCCAGCTGATCGTCCAAGGCGCCGAGGAGCTCGCGTCGCGCCGCCAGCGCCCGACGGTAGAAGCTCAGCGTCGAGTGCGGGTCGTCGCTCTGGCAGGCGACCGACAGCCCGGCCCAGTCCGACGGCATCGGCAGCCAGGTCGCCACGCCGTCAGGGCTGAAGCCGTACGGTTCGCTTGCCCCTGACCACGGCATCGGCACCCGGCAACCGTCACGACCTGGGCCGGAGCCGCGGAACCACGACGGATCGGTGCGAGCCGGCTCCGGCACGTCCACCTGCTCCAGCCCCAGCTCCTCACCCTGGTAGACGTACGCCGAACCCGGCAGCGCCAGCTCGGCCAGGGCGGCGGCACGGGCCCGCGACCGGCCGGTGCCGCCGCCGCCGTAGCGGGTCACCACACGCGTGACGTCGTGGTTGGACAGCACCCACGTCGGTGTGGCCCCCACCGGGTCGACCGCGGCGTACGTCTCGGCGATGACGGAGCGGAAGGCCGCAGCCGACCACGGCGCCTCGAGCCAGTGGAAGTTGAAGACCTGCTGCATCTCGTCTGGCCGGACGTAGCGGGCCATCGCCGCTGCGTCGACCACCCAGGCCTCGCCGATCGCCATCCGGTCGCCGGGGTAGGCGGCGAGCAGCCGGTTCCACCGGCGGTACACGTCGTGCACGCCGGGCTGGTCGAAGTACGGACGCACCGTGTCCGACATCGCCGCCTCGAGATCGCCGCCACCGACGGGCCCGAGCAGGTCGGGCAACCCCGGTTGCTTGACCATGCCGTGCGCCACGTCGACCCGGAAGCCGTCGACCCCTCGATCCAGCCAGAAGCGCAGCACCGACTCGAACTCGTCGCCTACCTCGGGGTTGTCCCAGTCGAAGTCCGGTTGCCTGGTGTCGAACAGGTGCAGGTACCACTGGCCGTCGGGCACCTGGCTCCACGCCGGTCCGCCGAACACGGACTGCCAGTTGTTCGGCGGTTGGTCGCCACGACCTTCGCGAAAGACGTACCGTGCCCGCTGGGGGCTGCCCGGGCCGGCGCTCAGCGCGGCGCGGAACCAGGCGTGCTCGTCGGAGGAGTGGTTGGGCACCACGTCGACGATCACCCGCAGGCCAAGGTCGTGCGCCCGGGCCAGCATCGCGTCGAAGTCGTCGAGGTCACCGAAGCGTGGGTCCACGTCGCGGTAGTCGGCGACGTCGTAGCCGTGGTCGGCCTGCGGCGAGCGGTAGAACGGCGTCAGCCAGATGGCGTCGACCCCGAGCTCGGCGAGGTAGGGCAGCCGCGACGTGATGCCGGCGAGGTCTCCGACGCCGTCGCCGTCGGAGTCGGCGAAGCTCCGGACGTAGATCTGGTAGCAGACCGCGCGCCGCCACCAGGGTCCTGCTGTTGGTGCGGTGGACATGCGAACCCTTCGTACGTGACAACAGCCGCCGACGCTACCGGCAGCCGCACACGGGGCGGTCTCGGCTCCGCCGATCGACGGTTTCAGCCGAACGTACGCGGGTCGACCGCGATCCACAGGTGCTCCGCCCGCCCCACCATGCGACCGTCCGGGTCGTACACGGTGCACGCGGTGCGGGTCTTGGGTCCAGCGGTGTCCAGGTGTCGCCCGACCACGACGTGTGCCCGGCCGGCCACGGGCGTTGCCTCGATCTGCGCGGTCATGCGGCCCAGCACCATGGGTCGACCGGCGATGTCCGACGTCCAGCCGCCGGGGCAGTCCAGGGCAGACCAGACGTAGGCGCCATCGGCTCCGTCCTGCGGCGTCCACGCACAGGCGGTCGCGCCGTCACCCGTCCGGCCGGGGAGCAGCCGCAACCCGTCGCCGGGGGAGCGGGCCGGACCGCACACGAAGCATTCCGGGAACGGATGGTCCACGAGGCCGGCGTATTCCTGCTCCGCCGCCTGCGCAGTGGCGAGGTCGACCGGATCCACCGGCTGCGGCGCCTCGCCGCCCACCGCACGGGCCACCAGCACCTCCCCGTCGAGCAGCGCGAGGGCGTCGCCGTCAGGCAGCAACGTGAGCTCGACCTCCAGCGGCGGCGGGCTGCGCAACGTCACCTCGACCGCGCCGCCGTGGCCGACGAGCCGCGCGTACGCAGTGGCCAGCCGACCTGCCGTCCAGCCACCGTTGCCCGAGCCGGCGGGGCCACGGAACCGGCGCGCAATGGTGATCGTGCCTGCTTCGTCGCACACAAAGGGCAGCCTGTCAGATCTCGTCGTGGCGTCGCAGCGCCTCCTTGCGCTCCTCGGCGTGGTCGACGATGCGCTCCGGGTACCCGCCGGGCAGCCCCCCGGGCAGATCCCACGGCTCGTGCACCTGCCTGCTCTCGACGTCGCGCAGCTCCTCGACGTAGCGCCGGACGTACTCGCCCTCGGGGTCGAACCTGATGCCCTGGGTGATCGGGTTGAACACCCGGAAGTAGGGGGCGGCGTCGGTCCCGGAGCCGGCCACCCACTGCCAGCCGTGCTGGTTGGAGGCCAGGTCACCGTCGACCAGATGGGTCATGAAGTGCCGCGCACCGTGCTGCCACTCGATGTGCAGGTCCTTGACCAGGAAGCTCGCCACGATCATCCGAAGTCGGTTGTGCATCCAGCCCTCCGCCGCGAGCTGACGCATCCCGGCATCGACGATGGGGAAGCCGGTGCGCCCGTTGGTCCAGGCGAGGAAGTCCTTGCCCGGCCGGTCGTAGGCCATCCGCGCATACGCCGGTCGCAGGTAGTCGCGTGCCGACGCAGGTTGCCGCCACAGCACGTCGGCGTAGAACTCCCGCCAGGCCAGCTCGCTGCGATACCGCCGTTGGCCGTTGCCGGCGCCGGAGGCGGCGATGTCGGCGAGCATGGTGCGCGGGTGGATCTCCCCCCACTTCAGGTGCACCGACATGCGCGACGTCGCGTCCAGGTCCGGACGGTCCCGCACCTGGTCGTACCTGCCGAGGTGCTCCTCCAGGTACCCCCGCCACTGGCGTCGTGCGGCCGCCTCGCCGGCGGCCGGCAGCCGGACGCCGTCGGGGACGGGGGCCTCCGGCGGGTCCGCGGAGGTCGACGCCGTGGTCCAGTCGACGCCGCGCGGGGCAGGGACCGGGTCTCGCCAGCCGTGCTCGGTCCAGGCGCGCGAGAAGGGCGTGAAGACCTGGTACGCCGTGCCGTCCTGCTTGGCGATCCGTCCCGGCGCCACCGCGTACGGGGAGCCGATCCGTTCCATCGCGATGCCGTGCCCGGACAGGGCCTGCTCCACCAAGGTGTCACGGGCGCTGCCGTACGGGCCGAAGTCGGCCGCGACGTGGACCGTGTCGGCCCCGGCGGCGCGAGCCACCGCCAGCACCTCGGTGGCTGGCTGGCCGCAGCGGTACTGCATCGCGCCGATCCGCTTGCTGAGGTCGGTGATGCTGCGGACCAGGTAGGCGCGGCGGGCGGGCCCTGCCGGGCACCACAGATGTGGGTCGAACACGAACAGCGGCACCACGTGGTCGGCTCGGTCCACCGCGGAGCGAAGGGCGGGATTGTCGGCGAGGCGGAGGTCCCGGCGGAACCACATCACGGAGGTGGACACCGTCCCATGCTGGCGTCTGCGGCGCCGGCGTGCACGACAGGCGTCGCAGCGAGGCTCCGCCGCTGCCCTCGCTCCCCGCCAGACGCTCGGATCGGCAACAATGGCCCGGTGAGCGACCTGATCGACACCACCGAGATGTACCTCCGAACGATCTACGAGCTGGAGGAGGAGGGCATCGTCCCCCTACGGGCCCGGATCGCGGAGCGCCTACACCAGAGCGGGCCCACGGTGAGCCAGACCGTCGCGCGCATGCAGCGCGACGGACTCGTGACGGTCGAGGGGGATCGCCACCTCGAGCTCTCCGAGGAGGGTCGCCGCCTCGCCGGACGGGTCATGCGCAAGCACCGGCTGGCAGAGCGACTGCTGACCGACGTCATCGGCCTCGACATCGAGCACGTGCACGTGGAGGCGTGCCGCTGGGAGCACGTCATGTCCGACATGGTGGAGCGGCGGCTGCTGGAGCTGCTCGACCACCCGGTGACCTCCCCGTACGGCAACCCGATCCCGATGCTGCACGAGCTGGGCGAGCCCGAGGAGGAGCGGGAGGCGTTCCTGCACGGCGTCCAGCCGCTGACCGACGTGGTCGAGCCCGACGGTCAGCCCCAGAGCGTCATCGTGCGGCGGATCAGCGAGGAGATGCAGAAGGACACCACCGTGATGGCCGTCCTGCGCCGGGTCGGCGCCCTGCCCGAACAGGAGGTGCTGGTCTCCCAGGGCCCCGAGGGCGTGCTGATCGCGCGCGGCGGCGAGACCTGCGAGATGGACGCCGAAGCGGCCCAGCACCTGTTCGTCCACGTGCTGTAACGCGCCGCCTGCGCCCGAGCGGTCAGGCGTCGAGATCCCGCTCCACCAGCCTGGCCACCCGGTCGAGCACATCCTCGTCGTCGCTGCTGACGGTGACCTTGTCGCCGTGCTTGGCGCCGAGGGTCATGAGCAGCAGCGCGGAGCCCGCGTCCACGGCGTCGCCGCCGACGGTCGCGATCGTGACCGCGGCCCCCGACTCGCCGACGGCCCGCGCGATGACTGCCGCTGGGCGGGCGTGCAGCCCGACGCTCGATCCCACGGTGACTGTCCTGCTGGCCATGGCCGTCCCCTCTCGTGTTCTTCCCGCCATCCGCGTCGTACGGTGAAGCGCCATCGTGCCGTCACGATGACGTACGGGAGGCCCGATGTGCGCAGCCAAGCACGACGCCGGCGCGGTGCCACGCACCGGTGCCGTGCTGCGCGGGACACCGGTGGTACCCGGTGTCGGCCACGGGCCGGTGGTGCGTCCGGGACCGGCTCCGGGAGTTCCCGACGACGAATCGGTTCCTCGGGATGCTCCCGACGCCCGCATGTCCCGGTTCGCCTGCGCCGCGGAGGCTGTCGCCACCCGCCTGGAGGAGCTCAGCCACAACACGACTGGTGCCGCCGCGGAGGTCCTCGTCGCCACGGCGGGGCTCGCGCGGGACAGTGGGCTGGCCGCGTTCGTGAGCAAGCGCGTCTACGCCGGGAGCGGAGCCAGTGCCGCCACGGCCGGCGCCGTCGCCGAGCTCAGCGACATGTTCCGCGCCACCGGCGGGATCATGGCCGAGCGGGTCACCGACCTGGTCGACGTGCGTGATCGGATCATCGCGCGGCTCACCGGGCAGCCCGAGCCAGGCATGCCGGTGCCCGATGTGCCCTCGGTGCTGCTGGCGTACGACCTCGCTCCCGCGGACACCGCCGGTCTGGATCCGTCACTGGTGCTGGCGATCGCCACCGAGCTCGGCGGTCCCACCTCGCACACGGCGATCATCGCCCGCCAGCTCGGCATCCCGTGCGTGGTGGCCGTACCCGGTCTCGCGAAGCTGCCCGCGGGCACGTCCGTGCTCGTCGACGGCTCCACCGGTGAGGTGGTGCCGGAGCCCGATCCGAAGCTGGCGCGCGAACGTACGGTCACCGCGGCCGCGCTCAGACAGGCGGCGGCGTCGTGGCGGGGTCCGGGGGCGACCCGCGATGGCCACCGGGTGGAGATCCTGGCCAACGTGCAGGACGGTGCCGGTGCCCGCCGGGCCGCTGCGATGCCGGTCGAGGGGGTCGGCCTGTTCCGGACCGAGCTGTGCTTCCTGGGGTCCGACGGCGAACCCGGCGTCGAGCGGCAGGCGCAGGCCTACGCAGAGGTGTTCGCCGCCATGGGTGAGCGCAAGGTCGTCATCCGTACGCTGGATGCCGGCTCGGACAAGCCCTTGTCCTTCGTCACGACGCCGGACGAGCCGAACCCAGCACTGGGCATCCGCGGTCTCCGGATCGCACGCGAGCACCCGGGCATCCTCCAACGACAGCTCGACGCGATCGCGCTGGCTGCCGAGGATGCCGCGAGCGGACCGGTCTGGGTCATGGCACCGATGGTCTCCACGGTGGCCGAGGCCAAGGCGTTCGGTGCGCTCGTCCGCGACCGGGGGCTCGTGGCCGGCGCGATGGTCGAGGTGCCGTCGGCAGCGCTGCAGGCTCCGGGGCTGATGCGTCACCTCGACTTCGTGTCCCTGGGCACCAACGACCTGTCCCAGTACGCGCTGGCTGCCGACCGAATGACGCCTGCCCTCTCGGACCTGACGGACCCGTGGCAGCCTGCCCTGCTGCAGCTCGTCGCCATGACGGCCGCCGCCGGCCGTGCGGCAGGAAAGCCGGTGGGGGTCTGTGGCGAGTCGGCTGCCGATCCGCTACTGGGATGCGTGCTGGTCGGGCTCGGAGCCACGTCCCTGTCCAGCGCGGGTACCGCCGCCCCGGCGGTCGGCGCGCAGCTCTCGAAGGTCGACCTGGCGCAGTGTGAGGCGGCGGCGGCGGCGGTGCTCGACACCGACGACCCGGCGGACGCTCGGGCGGCCGCCAGGGCCGTCCTGCTCTGATCTGAGCCCCGCGCCGACTGCCCATGGCAAGTCGTCACTGCCCATGGGTTGCAACCCATGGGCAGTGCGGTTTACCAGGGGGCCCTGGGAAACCAGTGACGGGTGGGGCGTGGGGGGGTGGGGCAGAGCGGGAAGCGGTGTCAGCCGCGCATCGCACCGACCGGCTCGGGATTGAAGCCGGGGAAGACACCGGGAGGCTGACCTCAGGCATCCGGGTGCGCAGGATCTCGGCGAACACGCTGCGGTGGTCCAGGTTGACCGCGAGGTCTCCCTCGACGAGGTTGCCCAGCCCAGGCCACCTGCCGTGGTACTTCCCGCCGTTGACGCCGCCGCCGAGCAGCAGCATGCAGTTGCCGTACCCGTGGTCCAGGCCACCTTCCCCGTTCTCCTCGACCCGCCGGCCGAACTCGCTGACCGTGGCCAGCGTGACCGTGTCCCCCACGGCACCGAGGTCGGTGAAGAACGCCGCGAGTGCCGAGCCGAGCTCGGTGACCATGCTCTGCATCGGTCCGTAGGTGAGTGTGCCCAGCTTGGTGTGCATGTCCCAGGAGCCGTAGTCGATCGTGATGACCTGGGCACCGACCTGGGCACGAATCATCGTCGCGGCGTTGGACAGGGCGTCCCCGAGGTCGCCCGTCGGGTAGCGGGCGTTGTTGAGGGGACGCGGCTGCGTCTCCCCCCGCGTCTTGAGCTCGCGGGTGACCGCGAGGGTGGCACGGGCGCCCTGCGCGAGGGAACCGGGGGCCTCGCCCCACACTCGCTGCAACGCCATGCGGTTGGCGTCCACCTCGTTCGGGCTGCCGGGCAGCACCAGGTCCGTCAGGTTGTTCAAGCCGAGCACCGGCGCGGGCCCGTACAGGGAGGTCGGCACCAGCGAGCCACCCATCTGCACCGCTGCCTGGGTCGGTGCGGCGTCGGAGAGCCCGACCACCCGGTTGATCCAGCCGCGCCGCTCGCTCGAGCCGGGGTCGGCGTCCTCGACCACCTCCATGGCCGAGAAGTGGCTGCGGTTGGGGGTGGGCATCCCGACCGCGTTGATAGCCGCCATCTTGCCGGCTCCCCACAACGGCTCCAGCGGCTTGAAGCCCGGGTGCAGGCCGAAGCTGTTGTCCTTGGCGAGCAGGCTTTGCGTCGGGATACCGATGGATCTGCGAATCTTCGCGTAGCTGGGGTCGCCGTGCGGCACGACGAGGGAGAGACCGTCGGCTCCGCCGCGCAGGCTCAGCACCACCAGGACGTTGGGGTTGGCCGCCGTCGCACCCAAGGCGACCTGGGAGAACGCGTCGCCGACCAGGCCGGTGACGAGTGCGCCGCCGGCGGTGGCGCCGAGACCGGCGAGGAACTTGCGCCGGCTGGTGTGGAAGTCCGAGCACGCGCAGGCGTCGGCAGCAGTGGAGGCAGTCATCGAGTCATCTCGTCATCGGGACATGTGCGTCGGTGTGTTGAGCAGGGTGTCGAGCATCCGGATCGCCTTGTACTCCGGCAGGTGCTTGGCTTCGACGCTCTGGCCGACGGCCAGCCCGAGCCGGATCGAGACGGCTGCCTTGTGGTCCACCGACGCCGGGCGGGCGAGCACCTGACGGCTGACGTGGTCGACGACCGCCCCGAGCTTCGCGGGCAGGCGGGGCAGGAACGACAACGGGCTGCGATACGCCACCTGTCCCTTGGGGAAGAACCCCCCGGCTTGTAGGTGGTGGGCGTGGAAGGAGTTCAGGATGCGGCTCACCCCCGACCAGCTCTCCCCGAGCAGCGGGAACCCGTCTGGACGCGGCCAGTCGAACGGCCGCTGGCCCATCGAGTTGGCTTGGAAGATGATCATGTTGGCGAAGCTCTGGTCCGTCGTCGGTCGCTGCGCCCGGACCCCGAGCACCCGGTACGTGGCGATCGCGTCCTCGCAGGGCGTGCGTACCTTCATGTCGGTCGACGCGCCGAACTCCGGGTGCGCGATCAGCGCCCGCAGGGTTGTCCTGATGTCGGTTCCGGACGAAAGGTACGCGGTGGCCACGTGTGTCACCAGCGCGGCGGACGGGTCGTCGCGGACGAACTGCTGGCACAGCCGCCGGGCTATGCGCTGCGCGGTCAGCGGATGGCGCGCGAGGTACCTCAGGTACGCCTTGGTCGCCACCCGTCCGTCGCTCGAGCCGTTGGGGTGTCCGAACTCCATGATCCGCAGCGGGCCGGTGTGGTGGTCCTCCCGGGCGTAGGAGGCACTGAACGTCCCGCGGATGTCGACCCGGTAGCCGGTGAGCATCAGCGCGGAGTCGCGCACGCCCCGCTCGTCGTAGTGCGTGCCGATGCCCACCGTGTGCAGCTCCAGCAGCTCACGACCGAGGTTCTCGTTCGGGTTGTCCTTCGTCGAGCGCCCGTTGTCCAGGTAGCAGCCCATGGCCGGGTGCGTGATCGCGGCGACCAGCAGGTCCTCGAAGCGCCCCAGTGCGTGTTGGCGGATGGTCGCGTCGTAGGCCCAGCGGTGCGGAAAGGCCTTGTCGTTCGGCGCGGAGACGTGCAGGAAGTTGGACCAGAAATCGGTCATCACCTCGTGCACCTGGCAGCGGCTGTAGGTGCGGCGCAGCATCGTCCAGCGCTGCAGGTCCCACATCACCTCGTGGCCGGCGTAGACCTTGTTCTCGTGCCGCTTCCACAGCTCTTCGGGGCTGTAGCGGGTCTTCGGGAACCACTCGCGCAGGCCGGCGGCGAAGCCGTCCTTGATCAGTGCCGGCTTGCTTGTCGACCTGCCAGTCGAACCACGCCTGGCTCCCGCCGCGGGCCTTCACCTCCGCCACCAGCGCGGGGGTCGGCCCGTAGGAGAAGCGCTTGAGCAGGTGGCGGTCGGTGCGGTTCGCGGTGGGGACGCCGGATCGCGCGAGCGGCTGAGTGGCAGCTGCGGGCGCAGCGGGGGTCAGCGTCACGGCCGCCGCCGACGAGCGGGTGCTCGAGTTCATCGAGTGTCCTTGCAGCCAGGACCGGGAAATCCGGTACCCCCACGATCACTCACTCTGTGTAATCAAACGATCGCGGAAGGTGTTGATCGGCTAGGTTCAACCGTTCGGTGGAGCGGGTCGTCGGGCATCGGCAGGAACCGGCTCGTCCGTGCGATGTAACGGGCATGGCCCGGACGGCCCGCCAGCCGCAGGCGGCCACGAACGCTCCCACCCACGCGGGGCAGGGATGGCAGCGCCAGCGAACCGGCGTTCGGCGCTGACCCCCTGCTGTCATGCTGGACCTGGTCGGTTGCGGTGGGCGCCGACATCACGGCGAGAAGGGTGCCTTTATGGCGGGTCTGAAGAAGACCTGGGTCACGGTGCTGGGCTGGGTGGTGCTGCTGGTCGGCGTAGCCGCCTTGATCCTGCCGGGGCCCGGCCTGCTGCTCATGGTTGCGGGCCTGGCCATCCTGAGCCAGGAGTACGAGTGGGCCGAGCGACGGGTCGAGCCGGTGAAGGTGAAGGCCTTCGAGGTCGCGGCCGCGGGTGTGAAGACGTGGCCACGCATCATCGGCAGCACGCTCAGTGCACTGGGCCTGATGGCGATCGGGGTCTGCTGGCTGCTCGATCCGGAGATCCCCGAGATCTGGCTCCTCGGTCCCGGCCTTCCCTTCGGCGGTCCCGGCACAGGTGTGAGCATCATCGTGTCGAGCCTCGTCGCGCTCGGGCTCGTGCTCTACAGTGTCCGGCGGTTCCGTGGCCACAGCGAGCAGTGCGCTCGCGAAGAGGCCACCAAGTACGGCACCGAGGCGTGAGCAGCGACGGGCGAGGAGCACCCATGACTGACCACCGCGCGAGCACCCACTGGACCGGGGACATCGCCACGGGCCAGGGGGAGCTCTCACTGGACAACTGCGGAGCAGGCCCGTTCACGGTGTCGCTGTCTGCACGCGCAGGAGAGACCGCCGGCGAGACCAGCCCGGAGGAGCTACTCGCGGCTGCGCACAGCACCTGTCTGGCGATGAGCTTCGCCGCGCTGCTCGCCGAGCACGACCTGGTGGCCGGGTTCACCGACGCGTCGGCGACCGTGAGCACAGGCAAGACACCCGACGGGTGGGCCATCACCGCAATCGCGCTGAGTCTGCAGGCGCAGGTCGACGGTCTCGACGACGACAGGTTCCAGAAGCTCGCTGCCATCGCGGAGAAGACGTGCCCGGTGAGCAAGGCGCTTTCGGCCGCTCCGATCACCATGTCGGCGAGCCTGTTGCCGTGACCGGGCGCCAAAATGCCCCCTATGTCACAAGCATCCGTTCTGCGCGGCGGAGAAGTAGGCCAAGGTGTCACTCTTATCTCGCGAGGGGTGCCGTGGCGGACCCCGTTCTGTGTATCCTGATGCCGTCCCACGAACCCTCCTTGGAGGAACGATGACCAAGCGCTTGACGATGCTGGCTGCCGCCGCAGCACTGGCCGCCGCCGCAGTGCTCGGTTCGGTTGCCACGGCCTCCGCGGCCGGCACGGGTGACAACCGCGGCGTGGGCTGGGACCGAGTCGGCAGTTCTGGAGTCGGTTGGGATTGACGTCCCGACCCGACCTGTCTGCTCCGGACGGGTCGAAGCCACACGTTGACGCCCGGCGGGTGAACCGCCGGGTCGTCGTGTTCATGGCCACCCTGGCCGTCGCCACGCTCGTCGTCCTCGGACTCGCCGTCGAAACCCGAGCTCATCCGCCCGGGGAGTCGGTGTGGTGGACCCTCCCGCTGCTCACCGTCGGCATGGTTGCTGCGGAGAACCTTCGGGTGAAGTTCCGCCGTGGTGACAACGTGGCCTCGAACAACCTGTTCGAGGCCACCTTGGCCCCGGTCCTCTTCACCTTCTCGCCGGTCGTGGTGGTCGCAGCCGTCGCCCTGGCGCAAGGCATCGCCGGCCTGATCCTCCGCCGGCCGCTGATCAAGGGAGCCTTCGGCGTCGTGCAGTGGACCCTGGCCGCTGCCCTCGGTGGGTTGCTGCTCTGGACCCTCGCCGATGGCCAGGGCGTGACCCTCCAGTCACTCGGAGCGCTGGTCATCGCGTTGGCAGTCGTGGCCGTCGTGAACTACGCAGCCATCCTCGCCGTCATGACCATCGCCTCGGGGCAGACGCTGCGCGCCGTGCTCCGCGGCCTGAAGCCGATCCTGCTGACGGGCTGGGTCGGCGGATGGTTGGTCAACCTCCTCATCGGCCTTCTCTTCGTCCTCGGCGCCGCCGGTCACCCCTCGGCGGTCCTGCTGTTCCCCGTCCCACTCTTCGTCCTCCACCTGGCCTACCGGGGGTACGCGGCGGCACGCGCGGACCGGACCCGGTTGGCCGGTCTGCGTGCCGCGGCACAGGTGCTCACCGAGCCCTTGCACCCGCTCAATGCCATCGACTCCTACCTCACCGAGGTGGCGCGGTGCTTCGAGTCCCGCGCCGCCGGGTTGATCCTCGTGACCGGCGACACGTTCGAGACGCACCTGCTCGTGCGCCGCGGGCCCGAGCTGCAGCAGAGCGACCTCGAGCGGCGCCGCTCGACCGACCTGGAGGTGGCACTCGCCCGCCAGGAGGACGCCTCGCGATTGACCGACCACGACTCCGGCGAGATCGCCGAGACGATGGGGGCGGCGCAGTGGCGCGACTGCCTGTGTGCCCCTCTGCTGGACGACCAGCGCCGCCTCGGGGCCGTCGTGGTCTTCGACCAGGCAGGGCTGGAAGGCACCGCCACGGCCGACGTGGCCGTCATCGAGGCATTGGCGCGCGAGACCGCGCACACGATCGCCCGCGGTCGCCTGCTCGAGAGCGTGATGGAGGAGCGACGCAAGCTCGGCCAGATCGTCAGCACCGCCTCCGACGGGATCTTCACCCTCGCCGAGCACGGCACCGTGCTGTCGTGGAACGCCGCCTGCGAGGGCATCACCGGCCTCACAGCGCAGGAGGTGCTGGGCAGGCCGGACGCGATGCGCCTGCTCGACGCCCGTACCCCCGACGGGGACGCCGTGGACTTCGCGAGATGGACGCGTGAGGCGAACCTGCCGCGCGAGTTCCTGATCACCCGCCGACCGGCACCGGGCTCGGTCCGGCGAGCCACCGGGGACGAGGACGCAGCGGACCCGGCCGCCGTGGTACGTCGGCTGTCCTGCTCGTGGAGCGAGACCCGCGAGGACTCCGGTCGCGCGCCGACGCTCGTGGTCGTGGCCCGCGACATCACTCCGGCCGACGAGTACGAAGCGCTGCAGGCGCAGTTCAACAGCCTGGTCGAGCAGGAGAAGGCTCAGCGATTCGTGGTGCACCACCTGCAACAGGCGGTCGCCCCGGTCGCACCGGAGCTCGAAGGTAGCGAGATGTCCGTCGCCTACGTCGCCTCGGACTCCTCCTCGCCCACCGGTGGCGACCTCTACGACTGGCACCTGCTGCCCTCCGGGGAGCTGCATGTGGCGGTCGTCGACGTACTCGGACACGGGGTCGTCGCCACCAGGGATGCGCTGACGGTCATCCACACCCTGCGCCTGGTCGCGGTGGAGGGGACACCCCTGGACCAGGTCGTCGCCCGCGCGGACGAGCTGTTGAACGCGCAGGAATCCGAACTCGTCGCCACCGTCGTCGTGGCCCGCTACCACCCGGTCACCGGAGCGTTGCGAGTCGTCTCGGGGGGACACCCACCGGCGCTGGTCGTCGGCCCGGACGGCGTGGTGCTGCAGCTGTCCGCCACCGGTGGTGCCATCGGTTGGCCGGCGGTCGGCAGCGACAACGTCGTCACCACGCAACTCGGGCGCAACGAATCGCTCGTGCTGTACACCGACGGGCTGATCGAGGCCCGCAAGAACATCCTCGACGGCATGGACGACCTCGTACGCCATGCCGGTGACGTCAGCATGCTGCCGGCTGAGGAGTTCGCCGACGAGCTGGTGGCGAGGTCGCTGAAGGGAGCCGACCGGCGCGACGACAGCTTGGCCCTGGTGCTGCGCCGTACGGCGGCCAGCCAGCCCCTGGCCCGCATGCGCTGGGAGGTGGGGCCCGGCGACCGCGCCGGCATCCGTGCCGCTCGTCACGGCTTGATGGCCTGGCTCACCGACCAGGATGTCGAAGTCGATGACCCGGTGCTCGTGGCGGCCGAGCTGCTCGCCAACGCCGTCGTGGTGGCCAGGTCGACCGCCGTCTTGAGCGTGACGCTCGACGACGAGGGTGACCGGGTGGTCCTCGAGGTCGCCGACGACGGTGACGGGACCGCCCCCGTGGAGATCACCGGTTGGCGGTTGCCGCCGACGGACAGTGAGCGTGGCCGGGGGCTGTACCTGGTGCGCGCCCTGAGCGACGAGGTCAGCACCACCAGCTCCGGGAGCGGCACCGTGGTGCGCTGCGTCATCCGGCTGCGGCGGTCCCGTACCACGACGGTCGCCCTGCAGCCTGCCTCCGACGCGGTGGCCAACGGCTGAACCCGCCCGTACCTGGCACAGTGGCCGGTGTGTGGATCGGCTGGATCGAGCTGGACCTGTTGCTCGGCGACGTGCGCTCCTTGAAGCAGAAGCGATCCGTCGTACGCCCGGTGCTGGCGCACGTCCGGCGTCACCTCGACGTGTCAGTCGCCGAGGTCGATCACCTCGAGCTGCACCGCAGGACCGGGATCGGTGCGGCAGTCGTCGCGGTCGACCGGGTCCACGTCGTGTCGGTGCTCGATGCGCTCGAGGAGCTCGTCGCCACCCGGCCGGAGATCGAGCTCCTCGGTGCGCATCGCGGCCTGCGACGCAGCGACGACTGAGCGGCTGGTGCACCAGGTGCGCGAGCCAACCGGACCGCTCCGCTACCGTCCGCTGCATGTCCGATCCCAGTGCACCGGGCCCGCGTCGTCGTGCCGCGGCCGGGACCTCGGTCGCGGTCGCGGCCCCCAACGACCTCGCGTGCCTCGCCGCCGTTGACGTCGCGGCCGCCGGCGGTAACGCCGTGGACGCCGCGCTTGCGGCTGCCGTCGTCGCCATGGTGTCCGAGCCGGGCCTGGTGAGCCTCGGCGGTGCCGCGTACGTGACGATCGGCGCCGGCGAAGGCGCAGGTGCCGTCACTGTCGACGGTGGGGTGGAGATGCCGGGTCGCGGCGTGGCTGCCGGACGGCTCGGAGGTGGGCTGCGCCAGGTGAGCACCGCGTACGCCGGCGGCGTGGACATGGTGGTCGGGCACGGGTCGGTGGCCACCCCCGGAGCGTTGCGGGCTCTGGAGGTCGCGCACCGGCGCAACGGGTCGCTGCCGTGGGCCGAGGTCCTCGCGCCGGGGATCGAGGTGTCCCGCAGCGGGTTCCCGCACGGCCAGGCCTCGTACTACTACCTGTCGTACGTTCACGAGGACATCTTCGGCTGGCATCCCGACAGCTGGGCGGTGCTGCACGACCACCAGGGCCGGCTGCGCGGGGTCGGCGAGACGATCGTCGTCCCGTACCTGGCCGACTCGCTCGAGGCGATCGCACGCGAGGGTGCCGACGCGTTCTACACCGGCGACCTGGCCGCCGCGATCGTGGCGGAGATGGAGGTCGGGGGCGGGATCCTCACCGCCCGTGACCTCGCCGACTACCGCGCTGTCGTACGTCCGGCTCTGTCGATCCGGTTGGGTGACTGGACCGTGTCGACCAACCCGGCACCGGCGGTCGGGGGCGTCGCGTTGGCTGCTCTGCTCGCCCTGCTCGGTGACCGTCCTGCTGCAGGCGGGTGGCAGCAGGAGGACCGCGTTGCGCTGGTGGCGGCTCAGCACGCGGTCCTGATGCACCGGGCGCAGGTACTCGATCTGGCGCCGGACCGGAGGCTGGCCGCCGAGCGGCTGATGGGGACCCTGAGCAGGGGCGAGCTGTCCTTGAGCACCTCACCGAGCACGGTCCACGTCTCGGTTGTCGGGGCCGACGGCACCGCATGCGCCGTCACGTGTTCGTCGGGCTACAACTCCGGCGTGCTGGTCCCCGGTACGGGGATCAGCTTCAACAACTGGCTCGGCGAGCCCGAGCTGACTCCGAACGGCCCGCATGCAGAACCCGTCGGTTCGCGCCTGCTCACCGCAATGGCCCCCACCGTGGCTCGGCGCGACGACGGTGCGGCACTGGCTGTCGGGTCACCCGGCTCGGACCGGATCCCGACGGCGATCGCCCAGACCCTGCTGAGCTACGTCAACGCCGGCGCATCCCTCGCCGGGGCGGTCGCCGCCCCACGCGCGCACGTCCAGATCCACGGCGGCGCACGGCTCGACCACGAGGCCGACTGGCCGGTACCGCCGGGCCTGGACCTGCCGGTCCGGGAGATGCCCCGGCACTCGATGTACTTCGGGGGCGTGGGCATCGCGGTCTGGACGCCCGCGCGGGGGCTGGACGCGGCCGGCGACCCACGCCGCACCGGCGCAACCGCGCTGAGCCGCTGACCGGACTGCGTACTGGGGCGATCGAGTATCCTTCGACGCCCTGGTCGGCAAGCCAGCACCGAAGACCCGGAGCAGGGAAGGGTCCACATGACGTCGGGGACCGAGCAGCGGGTTCGTGTCGTTGTCCACGGTCATGTGCAGGGCGTGTTCTTCCGCGACTCGTGTCGTCAGGAGGCCGCTGCGGCCGGCCTGTCCGGTTGGGTGCGCAACACCCCGAAGCACACCGTCGAAGCCGTCTTCGAGGGGCAGGCGGATGCGGTCGGACGCATGGTCGACTGGTGTCGCACCGGACCGTCTCGAGCCCAGGTGACCGACGTCGAAGTGCACCAGGAGACGCCCGAAGGCCTGATGGACTTCGCCGTGCTGGAGTAGCAGTCGTCCGTGGCCCCATCGAGGTTGCTTGGCTCCCGGCCGGGTCGCTGGAATGCCGCATATCGGTCAGAGCGCGACCCGTAGGGGAGCCAAGCGGGCTGGCGGACCCGACGGACGGCTGCGGCGCACTCACGGAGGGGCGGTCACCGAGACAGCTGTCTGGTCCCCGTGCCAGGAGTGCCACAACGCGGCGTACGACCCGTCGGCGGCCACCAGCTCGTCATGGCTGCCGATCTCGCAGATCACGCCGTCCTCGACGACCGCCACCCGGTCGGCGTCGTGCGCGGTGTGCAGCCGGTGCGCGATCGCGATGACCGTGCGGCCATGCAGCACCGCTGCGAGCGAACGCTCCAGATGGCGAGCGGCCCGGGGGTCGATGAGCGAGGTCGCCTCGTCGAGCACCAGCGTGTGCGGGTCGGCGAGCACCAGTCGGGCCAGGGCCACCTGCTGGCTCTGCCCGGCGCTGAGGTGGTGCCCGCCGGAACCCACCCGCGTGTCCAGGCCGTCCGGCAGCGCCAGCACCCACTCCCACGCGTCCACTGCATCCAGCGCCGAGCGCAGCCGGGCGTCAGCCGCGTCGCCCTGTTCCTGCGAACCGGTCTCGCCGAGCGCGAGGGCAAGGTTGTCGCGCAGCGTGCCGACGAAGACGTGGTGCTCCTGGGTGACCAGGGCGACCTGTCCGCGCAGCTCGTCCAGCGGCAGCTCGGTCAACGCGACGTCACCCACGGTCACCGAGCCGGTCCGCGGCGGGTGGATGCCCGCGAGCAGCCGCCCCAGCGTCGACTTGCCGGCCCCGGAGGGTCCGACCATCGCCAGCCGCTCGCCGGGGGCGAGGCTCAGGTCGACGCCGTGCAGCACGTCGCGGCCCTCGAGGTAGGCGAACCGGACGTCGCTTGCGGTGATGTCCTGGCCGTCCGGGTGACGCCCGCTGACCTGCCGGTCGTCGGGCACCTCGGCCACCCCGATGATCCGCGCCAGTGCGGCACCGCCGACCTGCAGCTCGTCGAGCCAGGAGATCAGCCGGTCGACCGGGTCGATCAGCTGCTGGACGTACAAGGTCGCGGTGGTGACCGCCGCCAGCGAGACCGAGCCCTGGGTGTAGAGCCAGCCGCCGAACAGCAGCGTCGCAACCGTTGGGACGAGGTAGCCCATCTCGACGACCGGGAACCAGATCGTGCGCAGGAACAGCGTGTAGCGCTCGGCGAGGTACGACTCCCGGATGTCGCCGTCGAGGCGTGCGTTGCGGCGGCCCCCGATGGCCAGCGCGTCGACCGTACGGGCGCCCTCGACGTTCTCGGCGAGGGTCGCGTTGATCTGGGCGTACGCGGCGTTCTCGCGCAGGTAGCCGGCCTTGGCGCGGCGGAGGTACCACCGGGTCCCGGCCCACAGCGTGGGGACGCCGAGCAGCAGCGGCAGCAGCACCCAGGCACCGACCAGCAGCGCGGCAGCCACGGTGAACACGGTGGTGACCAGGGCGATGATCGTCTCGGGAACCGCGAACCGCACCGACCAGCCCAGTGCCTCGATGTCGCGGGACGCACGGGTGAGCAGGTCACCGGTGCCGGCCCGCTCGACGGTCCCCACCGGCAGCGCGAGGGCGTCACGGACGAAACGCTCGCGCAGGTCCGCGAGCACCCTCTCGCCGAGCCGGAACGACAGGTATCGCGCGTAGCGGGTCAGCACGGTCTGGACCAGCAGGAACGCGCCCAGCGCCGCCACCACCGTGTCGATGTGGCTGGTGGTGGTGCCGTCGGCAACCTCCTGGACGAGGCCGCCGATCAGGGGCGGTGCGGCGAGCCCGCTGATCGCGGCCAGCACGTGCAGCCCGAGGGCCAGGCTCAGCTCGCGCGGGTGAGCGCGAAACAGCGTTCCGGCGTAGCGACGCACCTGCGCCGCGTCGGCCACCGGCAGGTTCTGCTGCATCAGTCGTCCTCCCCTCGGAACACGGCACGGCGGTAGGCCGGAGTGCTGTCGAGCAGTTCTCGGTGCGTTCCCTCGGCGGCGACGACGCCGTCGCGGATGAATGCGACGCGCTCCACCCGGTCGAGCAGCAACGGGCTCGTGGTCACCACGACGGTGGTACGCCCGGCCCGGACAGCTCGCAGGCGCTCGGCGATCCGTGCCTCGGTGTGCGCGTCGACCGCCGACGTGGGCTCCACCAGCACCAGGACGTCCGGGTCGGCCACGAGTGCGCGGGTCAGTACCAGCCGTTGACGCTCACCGCCGGAGAAGGAGCGGCCACGTTCCTCCACGGTGGCGTCGAGCCCGTCGGGCAACCCGACGAGGACGTCGTCGGCCGAGGCGGCGGCCAGCGCCACCTGCAGCTGCTCGTCGGTCGCCTCGCCCCGCACGTCGAGCTCGCAGCGCAGGGTGCCGGAGAACAAGGTGCTCGCCGTGTCGGAGACCACGACTCGGCGGCGTACGACCGGCGTCGCAAGCTCTGTCAGCGGCACCCCGTCCAGCGTCACGAGGCCGGGTGCGAACTTGCCGAGACGGTCCGCCACGGCGCCGGACTGGTCGGGCTGCTCGGACACGATCGCGCTGAGCTGGCCCGCAGTCGCCACGAATCCCGAGGTGGAGTCGACGAGCTCGCTGCCGCGCGGCTCGGCAGCGGGAGCGGCGGGCTCCGCGAAGTCGGGTTCGAGCTCGAGGATGGCCAGCAGCCGCGACGCGGCGACGCGGCCACGGATCACCTTGTTGACGAACTCGGTGGCCGTGCGCAGCGGGATCACCAGGAAGGCGGCGTACCCGTAGAACGCGACCAGCTCGCCGGGCGTGACGGTCCCGTCCACGGCGAGCCGGGCGCCGAGCCAGACCACCACGACGACGAAGGCGCCGGGCAGCAGCACCTGCGCGGCATCGAGCAGCGACTGCAGCTTCGCGACGCGCACCCCCGCCGCACGCACCCGCTGGGACTCCGCGCGGTAGCGCCGGTGGAACACGTCCTCGCCGCCGATCCCGCGCAGCACCCGCAGTCCGGCCACGATGTCGCTGGCCAGGTTGTTGAGCTGGCCCTGCATCTCGCGGGCGGCCATGTTGCGCCGCTGCAGCGGGGCGAGCAGCGGCCCGATGGCGAGGAGCAGCAGGGGTACCCCCAGCAGCACCACGAGGCCGAGGACCGTCGAGGTGCCGAGCAGGATGACTGCGACGACCACGAACGCCACCAGCGACCCCGCGGCGCGTCCGAGGGCGTCCACGCTGTTGCCGATCTGGGCCATGTCGTTGGCGCCGACGCTCACGACCTCACCGGTCGACACCTTCTTGGGCAGCGCGGCGCCGAGACGCGCCGAGGTGCGACCGATCAGCTGCACGGAGCGGAACGACGCGTCGAGCCAGAGCGTGACGGAGAACCGGTGCCGCACGATGCCGGCGACGGCCTGGGTCAACCCCACGGCGAGCAGCAGGCTGGACCACAGCCACAGCGCGCGGGTGTCGCGCTCGGTGACCCCGGCGTCGATGGCTCGGCCGATGACGGCCGGCATCAGCGCCTGTGCAGTCATCCACACGATCCCGGCGAGGATCGCGGCAGTCACCGTCAGCGGCTGGATGCGGGTGATCCACACCAGGTACCGGGTGGGGGAGCGGGTGTCCGGCGTCCCGGGGTCGGCGAGCGGCAAGGACTTCATGGCGAGCAACAGGCTAGGGACTGCGAAGGACGCTGCGCGAACGGATTACCGCGGGTGTTCCCCGGACTCAGGCTACTGGGCGGGCCGAACGCTGAGCACTGAGTCGCTGGAGGATTCGCATCCCGTCCTCGGTCACGTCAGGTCGCCCGTACTCAGCACCCCGCACCACCCGGCTCACCGCGGTCAGAGCGCCTGCCCGGAGCAGCACGGCTGACTCCTCCTGCGAGGGCCGGCGCCCGTAGCCATCGAAGAAGGCGTCTCGGAGGTCCGGGTCCTCCCACCAGTTGCTGAACTGCATGCGCAGCAGGTCCCGTACCCACACCTGCCGATCGGCACCGGCGACGTCGATGACGCGCAACCTGTCCGAGTCGTCGACCAACCAGTTGCGGGGCGCCTAGTCGAGATGGCACGGCACCGACGCCGGGGTCGGCAGGTCGCGCAGGGAGCGGATCTCGCCGCGGACGAAGTCGATCTCGCGTCGATCGAACAGGGAACCCCGTCGCCGCAGCAGCTCGTCGAGCCTTCTCTGGGCCCGGTCGGCGAAGCCGGGATCGGGCTGTTCCGGGGCCGACCTGTGCAAGGCCCGCAGCAGCTGACCGGCCTGCTGGTGAGCGCCGGGCTGGTTGAGGGCCCGACCGCCAGGCACCCGGGAGAGCACGAGTGATCGGGTCGTCCGGTCGGCCCAGTGCAAGGTGGCGGCGCGGTCCCCCAGGACTGGTGTCCAACGTCGGTAGGCGCGCACCTCTCGCGCCCAAGCTGGGTTTCTGCGGTGCCGCTTGGCCACCCACCGGCGGCCGTTGATGTCCACCACCTCGAGAACGCACGCGTTGCCGTGTCCACGAGACAGATCGCCGACTACTCGAAACGCTCCCAGTACGCCGGACAGGTAGGCCTCCAGTTCCGCACGCATCGTTCCTCCCGCCCGGCTACGCCGTCACGGGCGTGATCGAGAGGCAGTCAAGCAGGCCAAGATGAGAACTGTGGGCCAACACTCGCCGAACGGGCCCAGATCTGCGGTCGGCGGGGACGTCACTGTTCGTCTCTGTGTCACCGCGCAGCCATCTGCATCTGACCGGTTGGTCGGTTCCACCAGGCTCAATGAGTGCCATGACCGTGACGGGCCACCGGGCAACGGCAGACGAGACGCTGTGCTTGCCCGAGCAGCGCCACTCGATCGGCTACGGCGACCCCCTCGTGATCGCCCACCGGGGTGCCAGCGGCTACCGCCCCGAGCACACGCTCGCCGCCTACCGCCTCGCGATCGACATGGGTGCCGACTACATCGAGCCCGACCTGGTCAGCACCGGCGACGGGATCCTCGTCGCTCGGCACGAGAACGAGCTCGGCCACACCACCGACATCGCCCACCACCGCGGCTTCGCGGAACGCCGCAGCACCAAGGTCGTCGACGGTCGCAACGTCTCCGGCTGGTTCATCGAGGACCTGACACTCGCCGAGCTGAAGACGCTGCGGGCCACCGAGCGCCGGCCCAGGCTGCGCGCTGACAACCGGCGCTACGACGGCCGGTTCGAGATCCCCACCCTGGACGAGATACTCACGCTGACCGAGGTCGAGGGCACTCGGCGGGGCGTGACGATCGGTGTCTACCCCGAGCTCAAGCACCCGACGTACTTCGCCTCCATCGGCCTGGCGATGCAGCAGCCGCTGGTCGAGGTGCTGCGGCGACACCACCTCGACCGCCCCAACGCCCCGGTGTTCGTGCAGTGCGTGGAGGTGACGCACCTTCGGGCGTTGAGCGAGCTGACCCGGGTGCCGCTGGTTCAGCTCGTGGACGCCACGGGTCAGCCGTACGACGCCGTCCACGCCGGTTCGAGGCTGTCCTTCGCCGGCCTGCTGACACCCTCGGGCCTGCAGGAGCTGGCCGGCTACGCGAGCGCGATCGGTGTGCACAAGGACCTGGTGCTGCCGGACGGCCGCCCCCGCCCGCGACCGGGCGGCCTGGTCGAGGCCGCGCACCGGACCGGCCTGCAGGTGCACGTGTGGACGTTGCGCGACGAGAACCGCTTCTTGCCCAGGGACCTGCGCAGCGGTGACGGACCCCGTGCCAAGGGGGACGCCTTCGTGGAGTACGAGCGCTTCTTCGACGCCGGCGTGGACGGCGTGTTCACCGACTTCCCCGACACCGCGGTGCAGACTCGGTCGTGGTGGCGCTCCGAGCGCTACGACGCCGGCTGAGTCGAGCCGCCTGCCGCACCGAGTGAGCGAGGGGGTCCCCTGTGCCAATAGGTTCGCCGTGGGGGACCCCCTCGCTCACTCGCGGTTGGCGTAGCTTTCCCCGTCAGGCGCCGCACGACTCGTACGCCAGCCGCGGCATTGATCAGCGACGCAGGGAGGCCAGCACGCCCAGCGTGCCTGCGACGATCAGGGCGACGGGCGCTGCCCAGGCGAGGTCGGATCTGCTGAGCTCGCCTATCTCCACCGCCACCCACGCACCTGCAGTGGTCAGGAACAGCAGCCCGAAGACGAGTGCGACGACGTCCACGCGGTGGCCGGTCATGGGCGGGTCACCTCGATCTGTCCGGCGGATCCAGCCAGCTCCAGCCGGAGGACGTGGCCGCCGGTTCCGCTGTCGCTGACCCGGAGGTCGTTGTCGAAGCCCCCCGAGGCCCGCTGCAGGACCCGGAGCTCGCCGAGCAGCAGGGAAGCGTCGACCTCGACGCCGAGCTCTTCGGGCACCAGGATGCGGACCTCCCCGGCTCCGATGTCCACCCGCAGCGTCCGACCGTCGAGCTGTTCGAGATCCTTGACGCCGGTGAGGTCCAGGCGGATGCGCCCGGCGCCGACCTGGAAGGTGGACGGCACCGCGGCAGCGCGCGTCGGCGCGTCGTCGTACTCACCGGCGCTCCACACGGGGACCTGGGTCGACGCCGCGAGCACGAGCGCGGCCAGGACGCCGAGCGGTACCAGCCGCCGACCGTTGCCGACCCATGTGCCGATCAGTGTGCCGAGACCGATCACGGCCACGACCGCGGCGAGGTAGGCGGGGGGATCGAGCTCGTTGCCGGTGCGTTCGACCAGCCACAGGACACCGACGACCACCAGCGCGAGAGCCGCCGTGACGGTGGCCAGGGCACCGGCGGCGTCGGGTCCCGGTGCGTCGTGCTCCGGCGGTGTCGGCGTCACCGGCCGGTCGGGGCGCACGAAGACGAACCAACCGACGCCGACCAGCACGAGCAGCGGCCACAGCGGCCAGCCGCCCCACCAGACGCCGGGGCCGAACCACGGGCCGCTGCTCAGCACGGCGGCGCAGACGAGCACCGCGGCGACGAGCCAGCCGAGCCGGCGTACGTCGTCCTGGCGCCCACGTCGGTGGTGGCGGTCCACGATCGCCTGCTCGGAGCCCTCCTCCGGCACGAGCAGCCAGCCCGCCGCGTACAGGACGACGCCCACCCCACCGACGACGGTGAGGGCGGCCACCACCACCCGCACCACCACGGGGTCGATGCGGGCGTACTGTGCGAAGCCACCGCACACTCCCGCGACCTTGCGGTCGGTGCGGCTGCGGCGCATCCGCAGCGGCGCGTCCTTGATCCGCCGGGCGTCGAAGTCGTCCTCGGTGGCGGCGCCCGCGGGCGGGGTGGGAACCTGGTGCTGCGTCATGGCTCCATGCTGAGGCCGTAGAGGTGCCCGCGACCATCGGGGAAGGCCCTGAGTGCCCACGGGTAGCTGGGTCGGTGATCTCGCCGATGGCGCACCCGGAGCCGGGCGTGTGAGCATCAGGTGCGATGACCTCGGTGCCCACGTCCGACCCCGCGTCCGCGCCTCCCGCGGCGGCGCCTCGGCGCGCCCACCGGC
>JALZKQ010000090.1 GCA_030859165.1 Actinomycetota bacterium | reverse complement strand
GCCCGGCAGCGCCGCGGTGGGGTCACCACCCTCGGCCACGGCGGAGGCGATCGCCATGTCAGTCGGGTCGTCGAAGCTGGGCTCGTCGGCGATGAGAGCCCGCGCGACGTCGTCGTCGGCGACCACGAAGCGCCCCGGCACGTCGAAGACGTAGCGGCCGGTCTCGTCGCTCCCGGCGGGGCTGATGGCGACCACCCAGCGACCGTCGTCGCGGCGCCAGGAGTCCCAGCCGGCCTCGGCGGGGTCGGCGCCGCGGGCGCGCAGCTGCTCGGTCACGGCGTCGCCGAGCTGACGGGTCGGTCCCTCACGGTGCTTGCGGCGCACCGTCGCGGCGCGGGCTCGCTCGGCGACGTATTCACGCTCGGCGAGCACCGGCACCGCGTAGCCCATGATCTTGTCCACCGGCACCGCGGCGACGTCGGCGACCTCCTCGGGTGAGGCGCCGGCCCGGATCCGGGCCTGGATGTCACGGGGACGCAGGGAGCTGTCCATGTTGGTCTCCAACTGTCCGGGCCGGGTACGGTCGCCACGCAGCGCCGCTCGCAGGCTGTCGTCGGCGGGTACGCGGAACTCCTCGTCTGTGTCCGAGCTCAGCACGACGTGACGTCGGTCCTCGCTCAACCCCACGAGTCGTAGGTCACGCATGGTGTCGGCCTTTCGTGATCCGCCCTCGGTGGCGGAGCGATCCGTCCCAGTCTCGTCTGCCTCCCCGTGCATTCAAAGCCCCCGCGCCGAGGGGCGGCGGACCATGAGCGAGACCAGTACGGCGAGGACACCCGAGCACACCGGGACGAGGTACCCGATGGACGCTCCGGCGGCGTCGACGACCTGGCCGCTGACCGCCGCCCCGGGAGCCACGCCGGCCGCGATCCCGGTCGAGATCCAGGCGATGCCTTCGGTCAGGCGGCTGCGCGGCACGGTCTGCTCGACCAGCGAGATGGTGGCGATGAGCGTGGGTGCGATGGCGAAGCCCGCAACGAACAGCACGGCCGTGACGCTGATGATGTCGGGCAGGAACACGAGCACGGCCATCGCCGCGGTGAGGCCCGCGGTCGACCAGCGCAGTCTGGTCAGCGCATGGTGGCGTTGGGTGCGTGCTCCAACGACCAGTCCGGCCAGCAGGCTGCCCGCCGCCCACACCGCCAACATCGGGCCCGCCGCCGCCTTGGTGCCGGCCTCGTCGGCGAACGCGACGGTGACGACCTCGGTGGCGCCGAAGACGCCGCCGAGCCCGGCGCCCACGACGACCAGAGAGGCGAGCCCCGGCCACGACAACGCAGCGTGCCGGCGGTCGGCATCCCGGGGGGTGACCGGAGGCTCGGTTGCGCGCTGGGGTGCCAGGACGAACGCTCCGGTGATCCCGAGGGCGCCCGCGACGGCCAGTCCCGACCAGGCCGGGAACTGGGTGGCGAGCAGGGTCACCAGCACCGGTCCGACCACGAAGACGATCTCGTCGACGACGGCCTCGAGGGCGAACGCCGTGTCGAGCTGGGCACGGTCCTCCAGCAGGTGGCGCCACCGGGCCCGCACGGCCGAGCCGACGGGTGGCAGCCCGGCGCCGGCCAGGACGGCGCACAGGTGCGGGACCGGGGTTCCCTGCCCCGACTCCACCGCGACGACGGTCGCGAGCACGCCGCCGGCGAACACCGCTCCGGCGACCGGCAGCACCCGCGACTGCCCGAAGCGGTCCAGCAGCCGGCCCTGCACCGGGGTCATGACCGCACCCGCAGCGACCTGGGAGGCGGCCACGGCACCGGCGTAGCCGTAGGAACCCGTGCGCTCGGCCACCAGGAGCACGATGCCCAGGCTCACCATGGAGATGGGGGTGCGGGCCAGCAGGCCGGCCAGGGAGAAGGCGAGGGCCCCCGGCAGCACCAGGATCCGGCGGTAGGGGTCGAGCACGCAGGCAGTGTGGCACCGCGCACCGACCACCCCGCGGCGGGGAGTCGGTGCGTGGGCGAGGATGGATGCGTGGCTGGACCCATGACTGCGACCGACCCGTACGATGCCCTGCTCCTCGTCTCCTTCGGTGGACCCGAGGGTCCCTCCGACGTGCTTGCCTTCCTGCGCAACGTCACACGTGGCCGCGGCGTCCCCGACGAGCGGCTGGCCGAGGTGGCCGAGCACTACCACGCCTTCGGTGGCCGCTCGCCGATCAACGACCAGTGCCGGGCGCTGCTGTCCGCGATCCGTGCGGACCTGGCCGCGCACGGCGTCGCCCTGCCCGTCTACTGGGGCAACCGCAACGCCGAGCCGTACCTCGGCGGCGTGCTCGAGCAGATGACCGCCCAGGGCGTACGCCGTGCGGCCTGCTTCGTGACCAGCGCCTACTCGTCGTACTCCGGGTGCCGGCAGTACCGCGAGAACCTCTTCGATGCGGTGGCGGCCACGGCCGGCGCGCCGCAGCTGGACAAGCTGCGCCACTACCACAACCACCCGGGCTTCGTGCAGCCCTTCGTCGACGCCACCGTGGCGGCGCTGGCCACCCTGCCCGCCGACGTCCGCGACGGTGCCCGCCTGGTGTTCGTGACCCACTCCATCCCGGAGGCCATGGCGCACGGGAGCGGTCGCAGCGCGTCGACCGACGGCGGCGCGTACGTGCGCCAGCACCTCGACGTCGCCGACCAGGTGGCCGCGGGTGTTCGCCAGGTCACCGGGACGGGGCACGGTCACGACCTCGTCTACTGCTCCCGCTCGGGGCCGGTCTCGACGCCCTGGCTGGAGCCCGACGTCAACGACCACCTCACCGCCCTGCACGTCCAGCGGGTCCCCGGTGTCGTCGTCGTGCCGATCGGCTTCGTCTCCGACCACATGGAGGTCGCCTTCGACCTCGACACCGAGGCCGCACAGACCGCGGCCGGCCTCGGGCTGCCGTTCGCGCGGGCGGCGACACCGGGCACCGACGTGCGGTTCGTGGCCATGGTGCGTGACCTGCTGCTCGAACGGGCCGGGGCCGAGCGCGACGAAGTGGTACGCCGGGCGGCCGTGGGGATCCTGCCGCCGAGCTGGGACGTGTGCCCGGCCGGCTGCTGCGGCAACCCCCGAGAACCGGAACGACCCGCCCTGTGCGGCGAGGACAGCCCCCTCAGCGCCGGCGGAGCCCGTACGTGACCACGCGCTGGGGTCCCGGCGAGCTGCTGGGCCTGGCCCGGGAGGTCGCCGCGCAGGCGGCCGTCTTCATCGCGGCCAGCCGGCCGGCCGGCCGGGTCGCGGTGACGGCGACCAAGTCCAGTGCCACGGACCCGGTCACCGAGATCGACACCGCGACCGAGCAGCTGATCCGTGCGCGCATCCTGGCGGTTCGACCCGACGACGGGTTCATCGGCGAGGAAGGCGGCGCGCAGCACGGCGCCTCCGCGGTGACCTGGGTGATCGACCCGATCGACGGGACCGTCAACTTCGTCTACGGCATCCCGGCGTACGCGGTGTCCATCGGGGTGCAGGTGGACGACGAGGTCGTGGCCGGGGTGGTGCTCAACGTGGCGACCGGCGAGGAGTTCGGGGCCGAGCTGGGGCGGGGGTCCTGGATGCGGAACCGACCCGGTGCGGACCCGGTGGCCCTGCGGGTCGTCGACGGCGTCGCCCTGGGCCACGCCCTGGTCGGTACCGGCTTCGGCTACCAGGTGCAGCGGCGGGAGGCTCAGGCGCGCGCCGTCACCGCGCTGCTGCCCCAGGTGCGCGACATCCGCCGGGTCGGCTCTGCTGCGCTGGACCTGTGCAGCGTGGCGGCCGGCCGGCTGGACTGCTACGTCGAGCAGGGGCTGCACGCCTGGGACCGCGCCGCCGGTGTGCTCGTGGTGCGCGAGGCCGGCGGCGTGGTCACCGGCCTCGCCGCCGACACCCCGGACGAGCGCCTCGTGGTGGCCGCCGGGCCGACCCTGCACCCGGTGTTCCGGGCGGCGGTGACCGCTGCCGGCTTCTGACGCCGTGCGCCACCGCTGCCGCCGAGATCCGAGTGGATGGTCATGGCATGCGAGCCTGGTGACCGGCAACTCGGATCTCGGCGTCAGTGGGGGCTGGTGCTGATCCCGGTCTTCGCGGCTTTGCCGGACGACAGCTGGGAGGACTTGATGCCCGGCGGCAGCTGGCCGGTGGAGCGCACCCAGTAGTCGACGGCCCTGCGGGTGGCCACGATCCGGGCGACCTGCGCCGCCGAGCCGGAGATCACCGCCCAGACCACGGCCTCACGCATCGTGACCTCCGGATTCTCCGGTGACGCGGGCGGCTTGCGACGTAGCGCGGCCTGCCAGGTCAGGTTGACGACCTGGGTGCTCGCGATGGCGGCGATCACGGAGGCGGACTTGCCGTACATCTTCCACAGCCGCTTGCTCTGCTTCTTGGGCTTCTCACGTTTGTTGCTCTCGTCGCGACGCGCCACGCCGACACCCTCCTCGAGGTCCGTGCTGACCGCCCCTGGCGGCGGGGTCAGTCTGTCAGGCGTCCCACCCGCGGTGCGCAGCGCCGCCACCAGCTGCTCGGGCGAGCGGCTGGCCACCAGCCAGTACGGCGTCGGGTCACGGGTGTCCTCGACCGGGATCAGCACCGCGCGGTGCAGGTACGGTCGGGTCACCAGGAAGGCGCGCACGTCCGCATCGGGGCCCATCCGGCGACGCGCCTGCACCGGATCCAGCGCCTGCGGGATGCCCGCATGCTGCAGCGGGAGACGTGCCCGCCCGGCCACCAGGCCTGCGCGGCCGTCCGCGGTGACCACGGCGACCCGTACGGACCCGAAGGACCACAGTCCGCCACCGACGAGCGCCAGGGTCACGAACCCACACATGCCGGCGAACCACGGCGGGGTGGCCAGCAGGAAGGACCAGGCCACGGCGAGGGAGAGGAGACCTGCCAGCAGCCACCAGGACAGCGGGGCACGCAGCCGCTCCTCGTGCAGCACCCGGGCGGTGCCGGCGCTGGTCTCGGACACCGCCCCAGCCTGGCACGGACGCTGCCGGGGGAGGCGGGGTAGGGTCGCCGCCGTGGTCGAAGTCCTCGTCACCCGGCTCGACGCCGGTGTCCCGCTGCCGACGTACGCACATGCCGGTGACGCCGGCGCCGACCTCGTCACCACCGTGGACGTGCGGCTGGCACCCGGCGAGCGGGTGCTGGTACCCACCGGGATCGCCGTGGCGCTGCCGGTCGGCTACGCCGCCTTCGTCCACCCGCGCTCGGGCCTGGCTGCCCGGTGCGGCCTGTCGATAGTGAACGCGCCCGGCACCATCGACGCCGGGTACCGTGGCGAGATCTCGGTGCTGCTGGTCAACCTGGACCCGTCTGACCCGATCACGCTGCGCCGAGGCGATCGGATCGCCCAGCTGGTGGTGCAGTCGGTGGAGCAGGCCGACTTCTGCGTGGTGCGCACCCTGCCCGGCTCCGCTCGTGGCGCCGGGGGATACGGCTCCACGGGCGGCTTCGGACGCCAGCGCGCCACCCAGGGGGCTGCGTCCGGGACCACGCACGACGACGACCAGGAGGCACCGGCGTGATCTTCCGTCGACGCGACAGGGGCACCAGACCGCCCAGCGACGAGGCGACCGGCGACCCCGTCGTCGACGCGGCGGTCGACGACGAGGGCACCCCCACGGACGGCCGGACTGGCGACGTCGGCGCCGACGTGACCGGGGAGGACTACCGCCGTGCGGTCGGCCCCTGGGACGGATCCGAGCGCACCGTGGACCCCGCGGACCCGGGCAGCATCGACCTAGGCGGCATCGTCGTGCAGGCGCGCCCCGGCTTCGAGCTGCGGCTGCAGACCGACCAGGAGTCCGGCGACGTCCAGGCCGTGCTGCTCGTCGCCGAGGACGGCGCGGCGGAGCTGCGGGCCTTTGCCGCGGCACGCAACACGTCCCTGTGGGAGGGCGTCCGCGCTGAGATCGCCGCCGATGCGTCCCGCCGGGGTGGCACCGCGACCGACCTCGACGGCCGGTACGGCACCGAGCTGCGGGTGAAGTCGCAGGTACGCACGCCCGACGGCAAGACCGGGACGCAGACCAGCAGGATCGTCGGCATCGGGGGTCCGCGCTGGCTGCTGCGCGTGACGTACCTCGGCAAGCCGGCGGTGCAACCCGATCCCCAGCACGTCCTCGAGGCCGCGGTCCGGGACCTGGTCGTGGTGCGTGGCGACGTGGCGATGCCGCCCCGTGAGCAGATCCCGCTGCGGCTGCCGGCCGGTGCACGCCCTGTCACGGACGCGCCCGATGACCCCGCACAGTGACCTACAGTTGTCGTCATGACCGCAGTTGATCCGCAGGTGTCGCACGAGCAGCCACCTGAACCCGGCCCGGGGCTGCTCCGGCGTGCGCTGTCCCGGCTGTCCAGCAGCACCGTGGACCTCGAGGCCGAGGAGCTGCGCGAGAGCGCCGAGGCCGCCGGGTGCGCTCCGATCGCCCGCTGCAGCGACCGGGATGTGGTGATGCTGCACGGCGTGCTGAGCACGGTGACGCTGCGCCCCCGTGCCGGGGTGTGCACGCTCGAGGCCGAGCTCGACGACGGTTCGGCCACCATCACCCTGGTGTGGCTCGGGCAGCGTCGGATCACCGGCGTCAGCCCGGGGCGCCCCATGACCGTCCACGGCCGGGTCTCGCGCGCCGAGGACAAGCGAGTGATGTACAACCCGCGTTACGAGTTCACCGGGTGAGCGCTGCACCGCCGACGGCCGACGCGCCGCTCCCGCAGTACCCGTCCGTCGAGGCACTCGTGCGTGGGCAACTCGCTCGGGCTCTCGGCGGACTGCGAGGGGTCGTCGAAGGTGCGGTGCCGACGATCGCGTTCACGCTCACCTGGCTGAGCACCCGCGACCTGCGCGTCGCGCTCGGCGTCAGCATCGGCCTCGCCGTGGTCGCGCTGGTCGCCCGGCTCGTGCAGCGACAGACCGTGCAGTTCGTGTTCAACGCCGTGATCGGCATCGCGATCGGCGGGATCTTCGCCGCACGCTCGGGCGAGGCAATCGACGCGCTGCTGCCCGGCATCATCTACAACGCCGCCTACGGTGTCGCCATGCTGCTCAGCGTCGCCCTGGGGTGGCCAGTGGTCGGGTTCATGGTCGGCAGCGTGATGGGCGATGCCACCGCCTGGCGCCAGGACCGGCAGCTGGTCCGCCTGTGCAGCCGCCTCACGCTCGTACTGGCAGTCCCTTGCCTCGTACGCGTGCTCGTGCAGTACCCGCTGTACCTCGCCGACGCGTTCGGATGGCTCGCGACCGCCAAGATCTTCATGGGCTGGCCGCTGCAGGTCGCTGCGCTGGCCGTCATGGCCTACCTGCTCGGTCGCAACCACACACCGATCGCACCCGCCGGCGAGCCCTCGACGCGTTGACCCGAACGGCGGACCCCATCGGCCGAGGTCAGCGGGGAGAGGGGTGCGCCCGTGGAGACAGGATCGAGGCGAGCACGTCCTCCTGGTCCTCCGCGGCCACGAACAGCAGCTCGTCGCGCGACTCCAGCGACCGGTCCTTGTCGGGGGTGAAGATCGCGCCGTCACGCAGGATCGCGACCAGCGCGACGTCGACCGGCCACGGGACCTCGGCGACGCGGGCGCCGACGTACGGCGAGTCCGACGGCAGGGTCAGCTCCACCAGGTTGGAGCCGCTCTGGCGGAAGGTGAACAGCCGGACCAGGTCGCCGACCGTCACCGCCTCCTCGACCAGCGCCGACATCAGGCGTGGCGTCGACACAAGCACGTCGACGCCCCAGGACTCGTTGAACAGCCACTCGTTGGACGGGTCGTTGACACGGGCCACGGTACGCGGCACGACGAACTCGGTCTTGGCCAACAGGGAGACGACCAAGTTGGCCTTGTCGTCACCGGTGGCGGCGATCATCACGTCGCAGCGGTTCAGCCCGGCCTCCTCCAGCGAGGAGAGCTCGCAGGCATCGGCCAGCAGCCACTCGGCCTCGGGGACCGCGTCGGAGGTGATCGAGGCCGGGTTCTTGTCGATCAGCAGGACCTCGTGGCCGTTCTCGAGCAGCTCCTGGGCAACAGACCGGCCCACGGCTCCCGCTCCGGCGATGGCGACCCGCATCAGTCCTCCTCCGGTCCCGCGGCCATGGCGGCGCGGACCGCGTCGACCTGGTCGTCGAGCAGGAACAGGTTGAGCAGGTCGCCCTCCTGCACGATCGTGTTGCGGTCCGGGATCATCCCCGTCCCCAGCCGGGTCAGGAACGCCACCCGGGCGTGCGTGGCCTCCTGGATCGACAGGACGGTCGCACCCACCCACACGGTCGGCACGACCATCTGGTCCACGCGCACCGACCCGGACGGGTCGCGGTACAGCGGCTCGGAGTCCTCCGGCAGCAACCGGCGCAGCACCTGGTCCGCGGCCCACGTCACCGTCGCCACGGTGGGCACGCCGAGACGCTCGTAGACCTCGGCGCGGCGCGGGTCGTAGATACGGGCGACCACGGTGTCGATGCCGAACTGCTCGCGGGCCACCCGCGCAGAGATGATGTTGGAGTTGTCCCCGGAGGAGACCGCGGCGAACGCGGCGGCAGACTCAATGCCGGCCTGCATCATGACGTTGCGGTCGAAGCCGACGCCGGTGACCGTGGTCCCGGAGAATCCCGGCCCCAACCGCCGGAACGCATCGGGATTCTGGTCGATCACCGCGGCGGTGTGCCCACGCGTCTCGAGCCCGCGGGCGAGAGTCGAGCCCACCCGCCCGCAACCCATGATCACGACGTGCACGCTGCACCTTCCTCGTGTCGGGGATGACCACGCGATGGTAGCCCCCCGTGGTCTAGGCTCGCGGCCCGTGGGACTAGCCGACGCCGCGAAGCGCCTACTGCTCGGGCGCAAGCTTCGTAGCGCGCAGCAGAGCGAGACGCTGCTCAGCAAGAGGATCGCGCTTCCCGTCTTCGCCAGTGACGCGCTGTCCTCCGTCGCGTACTCGCCCGACGAGATCTTCCTGGTGCTCGCGGCCGCCGGCGTCTCGGCATACTCGTTCACCTGGCCGGTGGGGGTCGCGGTCGCGGTCGTCATGCTGACGGTGGTGGCCTCCTACCGCCAGAACGTGCAGGCCTACACCAGTGGCGGCGGCGACTACGAGGTCGCAACGACGAACCTCGGCTCCGGCGCCGGGCTTGCCGTGGGCAGCGCGCTGCTCGTCGACTACGTCCTGACGGTGGCCGTGTCGATCTCGGCGGCCGCGCAGTACGCCGCGAGCGCGGTCGAGCCCCTGCGGGGTCACCAGACCCTGGTCGCGGTGACCGCGGTCCTGCTGCTGATGGCGGTCAACCTGCGGGGGGTGCGCGAGTCCGGGACGCTGTTCGCCGTCCCGACCTACCTGTTCATGCTGGCGATCCTCGGCATGGCGGCGTGGGGTTTCGGCCGGTGGCTCACCGGAGGCCTCCCGCAAGCCGAGAGCGCCTCCTTCCAGCTGGTCGCCGAGGACGACTTCGTCGGCGGGCTGGGCAGCGCCGCCTTCGTGTTCCTGCTGTTGCGTGCCTTCTCCTCCGGGTGCGCGGCGCTGACCGGCATCGAGGCGATCTCCAACGGCGTACCGGCGTTTCGCAAGCCCAAGGGCAAGAACGCGGCGACGACGCTGCTCCTGCTCGGCACGATCGCGGTGACGATGGCGTTGAGCATCATCGTCCTGGCCAACCAGATGACCGTCCGATTCGTCGAGGAGCCGACGGAGAGCCTGCGCTACGCCGACGGCTCGACGGTGGGGGAGGAGTACCACCAGGACCCGGTCATCGGCCAGCTCGCGGCGGGGATCTTCGACGGCTTCGAGCCTGCCTTCCTGTTCGTGACCGCCGCGACCGGCGTGATCCTGGTGCTCGCCGCCAATACCGCGTACAACGGGTTCCCGGTGCTCGGGTCGATCCTGGCCCAGCACGGCTACCTGCCCCGCCAGCTCGACACCCGAGGCGACCGGCTCGCGTTCAGCAACGGCATCATCGTGCTCGCCGGGACGGCGATCGTGCTCATCGTGTCCTTCGACGCCGAGGTGACCCGCCTGATCCAGCTGTACATCGTGGGTGTCTTCGTCGCGTTCACCGCCAGCCAGAGCGGCATGGTGCGGCACTGGAACCGGCTGCTGCAGGCCGAGAACGACCCGGCGGCACGCCGACGGATGCAGCGCAGCCGCGCCATCAACGCCTTCGGCCTGTCCGTCACCGGGCTGGTGCTCGTCGTCGTGCTGGTCACCAAGTTCACCCAGGGCGCCTGGATCGCCATCACCGCGATGGCGGCCATCTTCTTCGTGATGCGCGCGATCCGCGGCCACTACGACCGGGTCAACGAGGAGCTGGCCATCGACGAGTTCGACAGCCTGCTCCCGTCGCGCGTGCACGCGATCGTGCTGGTGTCGCGGCTGCACAAGCCGGCCGTACGGGCCCTGGCATACGCCCGCGCGTCACGACCGAACACGCTCGAGGCGGTCACCGTCAGCCTCGACGACGAACGGACCGAGGCGTTGGGCCGCGAGTGGGAGGAGCGCGGCATCCCGGTCCCGCTGAAGGTGCTGAGCTCTCCGTACCGCGAGACCACCCGCCCGCTGGTGCGTTACGTGCGGGGGATCAGGCGGGAGAGCCCGCGTGACATCGTGGCCGTGTACATCCCCGAGTACGTCGTGGGGCACTGGTGGGAGCAGATCCTGCACAACCAGGCGGCGCTGCGGCTCAAGGGTGTGCTGCTGTTCACCCCCGGCGTCATGGTCACCAGCGTCCCCTACCAGCTCGCATCCTCCGAGGTGGCGGTCAGGCGAGCCCAGCGGGAGCGGCACGCCCCGGGCGAGGTGCGCCGCGGGACGGCCCCGCCGAAGCCGCCGCCCATGGACCCCGCCGCGACGAGTCAGCCGGTCGGGGACAGGGGCAGGCCGGTCAAGGAGGGACGCGCGTCCCGCCGGGGCGACGGCTCCGGCGACCGGTCCTCGTGACGGCTGCGGTCCCGGCGGACCTGAGCGGCAGCGAGACCGTGCTGGAGGTGGGTCCGGTGGCGCACGGCGGGCACTGCGTCGGGCGCTGGGACGGCCGGGTCGTCTTCGTCCGGCACACGCTGCCAGGCGAGACGGTGCGGGTCCGTGTCACCGAGGGTAACGACAGCTCGCGCTTCCTGCGGGCCGATGCAATCGAGGTGCTCCAGGCCGCCCCCGGGCGGGTCGCGGCGCCGTGCCCGTACGCCGGCCCCGGGCTGTGCGGCGGATGCGACTGGCAGCACGCCACCCCGGCCACCCAGCGCGATCTGCTCGCTGCGGTGGTGGCCGAACAGCTGGCGCGGCTGGCCGGGATCGAACAGGAGGTGGTGGTCGAGGCGGTCGCGCCGGAGGACCTCGGCTGGCGCACCCGTCTCGGCTGGACGGTCGACGCCCAGGGCCGTCCGGGGCTGCATCGACACCGCTCGCACGAGGTGGTGCCCGTCGACCGGTGCCGCATCGCAGCCGAGGGGCTGCCGGACGTGCACGACCGGAGCTGGTCGGCGGCTCACGTCGACGCAACCGTCTCCTCGCTCGGTGACACGGCGGTGGTGGCCGGTGGCAAGGTCGTACAGGGGCGGACCCGGGTCCGCGAGCGGGTGCACGAGCGCGAGTTCCGGGTCTCTGCGGCTGGTTTCTGGCAGGTGCACCCCGCGGCCGCACGCACACTCGTTGACGCGGTGCTGGCGTACGGGCGACCGGCCCCCGGTGAGCGCGTCGCCGACCTCTACGCGGGGGTCGGGCTGTTCTCGGCGTTCCTCGGCGAGGCGGTGGGCCCGGACGGGTCGGTCTTGGCGGTCGAGGGCGACGCGCAGGCGGTCAAGGACGCGCGGCGCAACCTGCACGGCCTGCCGAAGGTGCGCATCGAAGCGGGCCGGGTCGGTGACGTGCTGGGGCGGCTACCGGTCCAGCCGCTCGACCTCGTCGTCCTGGACCCGCCGCGCGTGGGTGCGCGGGCCCGGGTGGTCGCTGCGGTCGCCGCCCGCGCACCCGCCCGCGTCGTGTACGTCGCCTGCGACCCGGCGGCCCTTGCCCGCGACGTGGCGACGTTCGGCGAGCGGGGATACCGGCTGTCCGGCCTGCGGGCGTTCGCGCTGTTTCCCATGACCCACCACGTGGAGTGCGTCGCGCTGCTCACCCGCAACTGAGTACGTCGACACCGTGACCTGAGTGCCGTCACGCTGGGCCGCAGCCGGCGTGAGCCCCAGGCTGAGGTCATGAGAACGTTAGCGACACCCGGATCGTGCCTGGACTGTGCCCTGCCGGTCCAGGGCACGCCGGTGTGTCCGCGGTGTGGGTTGCCCCAGGACGGGACCGACGCGGTACGCCTGCGCGCCCTGCTGACGGAGGCGGACACGGTGTTGCGGCGGCTCGACACGCAGCGGGCGGGGATCCACGTCGCTGCGTCGGTGACGCCGCGGCCGCGGCCGGCTCCTCCACCGCGCGACGACCGACGCCGGCGGGCACCGGTCAGCGTGGGCTCGGTGCTGCTCGCCCTGGGTGCGTTGTGCCTGGTCGTCGCAGCCGTCGTCTTCGTCGCCGTCACCTGGGGCTCGCTGTCGTTGTCGGCCCGCACGCTGGTCCTGCTGGGTGCGACGGCCGCCGCCTTCGCCGTGACGGCGCTGTTGACCGCGCGCCGCCTGCACGGCTCGGTCGAGGCAGTGTCAGCCGTTGCCTGGTTGTTCCTCGCGATCGACGTGGCGGCGGCGCGCGCGACCGGTCTCTTCGGCCTCGACACCCTGTCTCTCACCGATCTCGTCACGACCAGCGGCCTGGTCGCAGGGGTCTCGGCTTCGGTGGTCGCGGTGCTGACCCATCGCCTGGTCGGGCGCGAGCCGTACGTGACGTCGGCCGTCGCCGTCGCCGGCTGGTGGCTCGTCGGTGCGTCGGTCGCCGGGCAGTGGGAATCCAGCCGTGCCTGGCTGCTGGTCGCGCTGGTTCTGGCCGGTGCCGTCCTGAGCCTGGGCTACCTGGTGGCCGACAGCCGGATCATGCTCCTGCTCCTGGCGGCCTCGACGCTGCTGCTGCACGGGCTGCTCTGGTGCGAGGCGCTGCGGAGCGCGCTGTCGGCCGACGTCGACGCGCTGCTGCGGGGCGGAGCCCTCTGGCCCGTCCTCGTCACGATGGCCCTCACGGCGACGGCCGCTGAGGGCGGTCGTCGCCGCCAGCCCGGGCGTCGTGCTGACGTGGTCGTCTTCGGCGCCGGCCTGGCCAGCACGCTGCTGGGTGTCGCCGTCCTCGTCGCCCCCGCCTGGCAGGCCGCCCCCACGCGCGGCGTGGTCGTCCTGTGCCTGGTCACGCTGACACTCGCCGGCAGCGGCCTGCTAGCGCCGCGGCCCTGGACGAAGGGGCCCCGCACACTGGTTCCCGTCGCCGTGACCGGCTGCCTCCTGGTCGCGTCGCCCTGGGTCGCCCGGCTCGGCCTCGACCTCGCCACCCTGCTCGTGACGCCCTGGGGCCACCCGATCGACGGGTCGCTTCCCGGCCACGGTCCCGATCCCGGCACGGCGATCGGGCTGCCACTGTGGACGGCGTCGATCGCGCTGCTCGGCGTCGCGGTGACCGGTTGGGTCGTGGCCGCGTGGCAGGTGGTGCCGCTACCTGTCCGGGTGCTGCGCGAGGGCTCGCTCCTGGTGGTCTGGGCAGCGGGGGCCCTCACGGTCTCGCTGGTCTCCGGATCGCTGGTGATCGCCGTTGCGTCCCTGGTGCTGCCGGGATCGGTGCTGCTGGCGCGTGGAGCCGGGCGCCAGGCCGCCAGGCCCCCGGGTGTGCTCCTGGGCACCCTCGGCCTCGCCGGTGGCTGCCTGGTCGCCGCGGCCTCGGTCGGCCTGAGCCTGGCCGTGTGGTCGGGGTGCCTCGTGGTTGCGGTCCGGATGGCGGCCCGGTCGCCCCTGGGGCCGGTCGTCGTCGCATGGGCGGCCGCGGCGGTCACGCTCGGCACCGGCGTCACCGCAGCTGCCGTCGACCTGCTGGAGGGTGGGCCAGGCGCCCAGGCGTTCACCCTTGCGCTGGTGCTGGCGCTGACCCTGGCCACGTCGGTCGCACTGCGTGCCGAGGACCTCCGCCGCGGTGTCGTGGCCGGTGTGGCCGGCATGTCGATCGTCCCGGTCCTGCTCGCGCTCGACGTCGGACTCGCCCGGACGAGCCTGGTCCTGACCCTGCTCGGTGTCGCCGCGGCCGGCGTCGGCATCGCGGAGGCGCGCCGCCGCCCGAGCGCGCTGCTGGGCTCCTTGGCGCTCGCCATCGCCTGGTGGCTGCGCCTGGCCGCCTCGGACATCGACGTGGTGGAGGCGTACACGCTGCTTCCGGCGGTGGTCTTGTTGGCCGTCGGCCTGCTGCCCGTGCTGCGGCGGGCGGCATCCACCGTCCCGACCCTGCTGCCCGGCCTGACGTTGGCGATCGCACCCAGCCTGCCCCTCACGATCGCCGATCCCGGCTCGCTGCGGGGCTTGCTGGTCATGGCGGCTGCGGTGGTGCTCCTCGCAGCGGGCACGATGCTGCGGTGGGCGGCACCGTTCCTCGTCGGGGCGGTGGTGGTCGCGCTCGTCGCCGTCGTGCACCTCGGGCCGTACGTCGAGGCCACACCGCGCTGGGCGGCACTCGGCGTCCTCGGGCTGGCGATGCTGGGCGTCGGCGTCACCTGGGAGTCACGCGTCCACGACCTGCGCAGCGCGGTCGCGTACGTGGGGGCGCTGCGGTAGTCACCCCGGTGCCGGTGCAACGCCAACACCTCACCCAGCAACGACACCACCGAATCGAACATGCGTACAGCATCCCAGCCGACACCGACAGTCCAACCCCCAACCCACCGCGACATCCACCATCCGGACGCGAAACTTCGGTCGCCTCGACAATCGAGCGGCTCGGCCGCTGGAAGCGAGAAGGTTCGAGCCCCCGAGTCAGCTTGCCTACTCCCCCGTCGGGGGCGAGAAGACCGACCGTCGCGGCGGCCCCTGACGTGCCATTGTTGCGAATAACTCGCAACAATGGCACGTTTCGGCTAGCCTCGCTTGCATGTCCCAACACTCCGGGCGCACCGCCAGGACCGCCGCGCTCGCCGTCGCAGCCGCGGTTGTCCTGGCCGGGTGCGCGGCCAGCGACGCAGGTAACGGCGGCGCAGACGGGCGCCTGCAGGTGGTCACCACAGTCGCTCCGATCACCTCGATCGTCGCCAGTGTCGCCGGCGACCGCGCGCGGGTCAGCGGCCTGGTGCCGGAAGGGACGAACTCGCACACCTTCGATCCGCCACCGAGCTCGGCGGCCGTGCTCTCCGAGGCGGACCTGGTGTTCCTCAACGGTCTCCAGCTCGAGGAGCCGACCAAGGACCTGGCCGAGGCCACCATGGCCGAGGACGCGACGCTGGTCGAGATCGGAACCGAGGTGCTACCCGAGAGCGAGTACATCTACGACTTCTCCTTTCCCGAGGACGAGGGCAAACCCAACCCGCACCTGTGGACCGACCCGACCTGGGCGATCGAGTACGCCGCGGTCGTCAGGGACGCCCTGTCCGAGGCCGACCCGGGCGGCGCAGACGTCTTCCAGGCCAACTACGAGGACTTCGAGGCCCAGGCCGGCGAGCTCTCCGCCGCGCTGCGCGCGGACCAGAGATCCGTCCCCGAAGGCAACAAGCAGCTGCTGACGTACCACGACGCCTACGCCTACTTCGCGCAGACGTACGACTGGGAGATCATCGGTGCGATCCAGCCGGAGAACTTCGAGGACCCCACCCCTGCGGAGGTCGCCTCCCTGATCGACCAGGTCGAGGCCGAGGACGTCCCGGTCATCTTCGGCTCGGAGGTGTTCCCCTCCGCCGTCCTGGAGGAGGTCGGTCGCGCCACCGGCGCCCGCTACGAGGACACCCTGCGTGACGACGACCTGCCCGGCGACCCCGGGGACCCGGAGCACTCCTGGATGGGCCTGATGCGCTACAACTACGTCACGATGATCGACAGCCTCGGTGGGCGCGCCCCGGAGCTGGCCGCCCTGGACACCGCGCCCGAGGTCCAGGCCGACGCGACCTACCCGCAATGAACGCCGACCAGCCGACCGCGGACCACCTCGTCCGGGTCGAGAAGGTGACCTTCGGCTACGACGCCAGCCCGGTCCTCGAGGACGTCTCCCTCACCGTCGGCCCACAGGCTTTCATCGGCGTCGTCGGGCCCTCGGGTTCGGGCAAGACCTCACTGTTGCGGCTTCTGCTCGGCACGGCCACACCCCAGCGGGGCACCGTCACCCGCCGCCCGGACGTCGCGGTGGCCTACGTGCCCCAGCTGGAGACGGTGAACTGGAACTTCCCCATCACGGTCTTCGAGTGCGTTCTGATGGCGCGCGCCGGGCGCATCCTGCCCTGGCCCACCCGCCGCGAGCGGGCCGATGCGTCCCGGGTCCTGGACCGCCTGGGCATCGGAGCACTCGCCGGGCGGCACATCCGCGAGCTCTCCGGGGGCCAGCAGCAGCGGATGTTCATCGCCCGGGCGCTGCTGCGCCGCCCCCAGCTGCTGCTCATGGACGAACCGACCACCGGGGTCGACTTCACCAGCCGCCACGAGATGCTGCACCTGCTCGGTGAGCTGAACGACGAAGGCGTCGCGATCCTGCTGACTACCCACGACCTCAACGGCGTCGCCGCCCACCTGCCCCAACTCGTCGCGCTGCACCGCACCGTGATCGCTGCCGGCACCCCGCGGGAGGTCATCAACGCATCCGTCCTGGAGCGGACCTTCGGAGCTCCGATGGAGGTCCTGGAACACCTCGGGATGCCGGTGGTGCTCGACCGTCACGGTGCCGGCGACGACCGGGCCAGCGCATGACCGTAGCGCTGCTGGACCCGTTCGGCTACGCGTTCTTCGTCAAGGGCATCACCGTCGCCACCCTTGCCGGAGGGTTGTGCGGGCTGATCGGGGTCTACATCACCCTTCGCGGCATGAGCTACATCGGCCACGGCCTGTCCCACGCGATCTTCGGTGGTTTCGCGGCCAGCTCCATCATCAACCTCAACTACTATCTCGGCGCCGGCGTGTGGGGTCTGGCGTCGGCACTTGCCATCAACAAGGTCACCCGAAGCCGGCGCATCGGCGCCGACGCCGCCATCGGCGTCATCACCACCTCCTCGTTCGCCCTCGGTGTCGCCCTGCTGACGCACTTCGGCAGCAAGGGACCCACCTTCGACGCCGCGCTCTTCGGCAGCATCATCGGCGTCTCCGCCGCAGACGTCTGGGCACTTGCCGGCGTGACCGCCCTCACCGTCGCGGTGATCCTGCTCAACTACCGCGCGCTGCTGTTCGCCACCTTCGACCCCGAGGTCGCCGACGTCAGCGGTGTACGCGTCGCCCGGACCGACGCCCTGCTCATGCTCGTGCTGTCCCTTGCCATCCTCGCCACGCTGACGGTCATCGGCGTCACCCTCGTGGCCGCCACGCTGGTGATCCCGGCCGTCGTGGCCAGGATGCTCACCGACCGCTTCTCGCGCATGCTCTGGCTGTCCAGTCTCATCGGCGCGGTGTGCGGTTTCGTCGGGATGAACCTGAGTTACCACCTCGACGTGCCCTCCGGCACCATGATCGTGCTCACCGGCGCCTTCGTGTTCATCGTCGTGCTCTCCGGAACCGGAGGGCGGCGCTTGTCCCGTACCTCCCGGTTCGGCAGTCGCACCGGGTCGGCGACCCCTGTCGTCCCCTCCCGGTAGGCACTGGACCCCAGCCGGTCCGGCTACGGACCGCTGCGCGAACATGGCGCGCCACCTCCCGACGAGTCGTGCAAAAAAATTTCTGACCACCACCAATCCGCCGTGTTCAGTGGTCCGAATCACCTGAACAGGGAGGTAGGTCATTCGTTCTGCGACGGTCGGGCGTAATGCAATTGTTGTGAAGCTCGCCGCGTGTGATCACCATGGGTGGTTTAGGATGACTCCACGGCTTTCAACAGAGGAGTCGGACCTCAGTCATGAAGGGAAAGTCAATGTTGCCCATGTCTCGTAAGCGACATGTCAGAGCCACCGTTGCCTGCTTCTCAGCGGCCGCTGTGGCTGTTGGCGCGTCGGCGACGCTGTTCGCAGCGCAGGTAGGGTCGGCGTCCAGCCACCGTGAGGCGCCACTGATCCTCAGTGACCCACAGGCTGACAACACCGATACCTACGCGTTCGTCAGCCCTGATGCACCGGACACCACGACCTTGATCGCCAACTGGCTGCCGTTCCAGGAGCCGGCGGGTGGCCCGAACTTTTACCCGTGGCTCGAGGGCGACCGCTACAACATTCACATCGACAACGACGGTGATGCCAAGCCCGACATCACCTACCGGTGGACGTTCAAGGACGTGGACAAGCGCGGTCTGGACACGTTCCTGTACAACAATGGGCCGGTGACGTCCTTCGACGACGAGACCCTGCTGTTCAAGCAGACGTACACGCTGGAGGAGATCTCCGGTGGCAAGACCGAAACGCTGCTGGAGGACGCCCCGGTGGCGCCGTCCAACGTCGGTGCGGCTTCGATGCCCGACTACGCAGCGCTTCGCGCGGAGGCCACTGTCGGGGTCGAGGGTGGAGGTCAGTCGTTCGTCGGACAGGCTGACGACCCGTTCTTCCTCGATCTGCGGGTCTTCGACCTGCTGTACGGCGGTGACCTGTCCGAGACCGGAGTGGACCAGCTCTCTGGTTTCAACGTGAACTCGGTTGCACTGCAGGTGCCGAGCGCCGATCTGACCTCGGGCAACGACCCGGTGATCGGCGTTTGGGCCACCACCGAGCGTCCGAGCCTGCGGATTCAGAAGGCCGACGGCAGCCAGGTGTCCAAGGGCAAGTTCGTCCAGGTGTCACGCCTGGGCATGCCGCTGGTCAACGAGGTCGTCGTTCCGGCCGGGCTCAAGGACGCATTCAACGCGCTCCCGCCGCACCTGGACGCGACCGTTGCGCCAGTGGTGGACCGGGTCAACGACCCGGAGGTGCCCAAGCTCATCGAGGCGATCTACGGAATCCCCGCCCCGAAGGCGCCCAGGGATGACATCTTCGCGATCTTCCTGACCGGGATCGAGGGGCTGAACATGCCCAAGGGCGAGGTTCAGCCGGCAGAGATGCTGCGCCTGAACACGTCGATCCCTCCGGCAGACGAGCCGAGCAGGCTCGGTGTGCTGGGCGGCGACAACGCCGGCTTCCCGAACGGTCGCAGGCTGGCCGACGACGTGGTCGACATCGAGATCCAGGCACTGGAGGGTGCAGTTCTCACCGGTGAGATCGTCGAGCCGCTGGCTGCGGGCGACGGTGTGGACGAGAACGACCTGCCGTTCAGCGAGTCGTTCCCGTACCTGGCGCTGCCGCACTCCGGTTCCGGATCGGGCTCGCCCGATGGTGGCGTCGACGCTGGTGGCGGTGGTACGGCGGACCAGTCGGCCACTGCAGAGCGTGGCACGACCGCCCCGGACCGCCGGGCGGCTGCCGCCCCGGTGAGTGACGACAGCTCGATTCCGGTTCTCCCGGCCTCGGCTGCGCTGCTGGCCGTGGTGCTGGCCGGAGCGGGTGTGCTGGTCATGCGACGGGGACGTGTCGGAGCAGAAAGCTGACGTGTGCCTTTGTCACTCAATCGGTCGGGGGGAAGGTTTCGGCCTTCCCCTCGGCCGAGTTCCATGCTGACGGCCCGTGGTTCCAGGCAGACGGCCCGCGGGCTGTTCGCCTGGGCCATGGTGCTGTTGGTCTTTGCGGCTGTGTCCTTCGCAGCCGCGCGGCCCACCGATCCGGTGGTGAGCGAGCCGGCACAACCGAGGGTCGAGCGCTCGGCACAGGCACCGGAACCACCACCTGAGGTGCCTGACAAGGTCACCCGCGCCGCGAAGGTGCGGCCGCCGCCACCAATGCAGAAGCCGGCACTCGTGGCGACCGCTCCACCGAAGCCGCTGGCCCCGCCGCCGCCGGCTCCGGAAAAGATCGAGATCCCCGCACTCGGAATCGACCAGGACGTGATCGAGCTGGCCGTGGTCGGCACCGACCTGCAGGTTCCCAGCGACTACTTCGACATCGGCTGGTGGCGAGACGGACCCAGCGCCGGGGAGAACGGAGCCGCCGTCATGGTCGGCCACGTCGACTCCGAGACCGGTCCGGCGGTGTTCTACCAGCTCTCCGGCCTGAGCCGCGGCCACGAGATCGAAATCGACCGGGAGGACGGCTCCCGGATGACGTTCGCGGTGCGACGCGTCCGGGCGTTCAGCCGCGCGGACTTCCCCTCCGAGCGGGTTTACCGCACGGGCGGCGCGCCCGCGCTGCACCTGGTGACCTGCGGCGGGACGTTTGATGCCGCCGAGGGCCAGTACAGCGGGAACGTCGTGGTCTTCGCGGAGCTCGTGGATCGCCGGCCGCCTCCGGGGGACCGACGCGAAAAGGAGCCGAAGACCGAGGACGACACGAGCGACGAGAAGGGTGGACGAGAGTGACTTTGCGAGGCGGAAGACTCGGCGCCATCGTTGCTGTCTTGGTACTCAGCATCGCCATGATCGGTCTGGGGGTGCTGTTCACCCGCGGCGGACCGGTGCAGCCCGTGAACCCTTCAGTCAGTTCCCCAAGCATCCAGGTCACCAACACCGCGACCGGTGATGACCTCAGTGCCGCCATCGTTGCCCTGCAGGAGCGACTGAGCCAGCTCCCCGACGACCATGCCGGGTGGGCCTCGCTGGGCACGGCGTACGTGCAGCAGGCAGCCATCACCGGGGACCCGACGTACTATCCCAAGGCCCGGGGCGCCCTGCGGCGCTCGATGGAGATCAAGCCCGAGCGAAACTCCGACGCCCTGACCGGCATGGCCGCACTGGCAGCCGCCCAGCACGACTTCCCGATGGCAGTGCGGCACGCCCGGGCAGCGCAGAAGATCAACCCGTTCAGCGCGAGCAACCAGGGTATCCTCAGCGACGCGCTCGAGCAGCTGGGCCGCTACGACGAGGCGCAGCGACAGCTGCAGCGGATGCTGAATCTGCAGCCCGGAGTCCCGTCCTTCACCCGGGCCTCCTACGCCTTCGAGGTACGCGGGCAGCTCGGCGCCGCCAAGATGGCCTTGACGCGTGCCCTCGACCAGGCCAGCCGGCCCTCGGACCAGGCCTACTGCCTGTACTACCTCGGAGAACTGGCCTGGAACGCGGGCCAGCTCGACCGTGCCGACAGCTACTACGCACGCGGGCTACGCCTGGACCCGTCCTACACCAGCCTGTTGGCCGGGCGTGCCAAGGTCGCCGCGGCACGTGGGCAGGTCCAGAAGGCCGTGCAGAGGTACGACGAGGTCGTGCGCCGGCTGCCGACGCCCACCTTCCTGATCGAGTACGCCGACCTGCTGCGTTCGCTCGGGCGCGAGGAGGCGGCTGACCGGCAGGAGGCCGTCCTGACGGCCACCCAGACACTGTTCGAGGAGCAAGGTGTCGACGTCGGCGCCGAGATCGCGCTGTTCGAGGCCGACCGGGGGCGGGCAGAGGCGGCGTTGCTGGCCGCGCGTACCACCTGGGAACGCCAGCGCAGTACCGAGGCCGCAGACACATATGCCTGGGCCCTGCACGTCAGCGGGCGGAACGTGCGGGCCTTGGAGTATGCGAAGCGGGCGGGACGGCTGGGGACCGAGAGCGCCCTGTTCGCCTTCCACCGCGGCATGATCGAGAAGGCGTTGAGCCGTCCCGCCGACGCCCGTGCCTCGCTGGCCCGGGCCCTCGACATCAACCCGTATTTCTCCCCGCTGCTGGCCCCCCGGGCACGGGCCGCCCTGGATCAGCTGAGCACTCGATGATCGGCCGTCCTGGCGAAGCTTCCGTTCGCCGGGGACGTCGTCGCAGCCGTGCGGCCCGCCTGCTGCTCGCAGTCCCGCTCGCGTTGATCGCCCTGCTGGTATTCGCACCGGCCGCGAGCGCGCACCCGTTGGGCAACTTCACCGTCAACTCCTACAGCGGGTTGCGGGTGGAGCCCGATGCGGTGGCGGTGCACCTGGTGGTCGACTCCGCGGAGATCCCCACCGTGCAGCAGTTCCCCGACGCCAACTCCCCGGAGGGGGTCGCGCCCTCAAGGCTGGAGCAGTACGCCCAGCAGGAGTGCGCGCGCTTACAGCCCGGGGTGCGGCTCAGTGTCGACGGCGCGTCCACGCCCGTCACGGTGAGCTCCAGCGAGCTCGAGATCCTGCCGGGAGCGGCCGGCCTGCAGACCATGCGGCTCACCTGCGAGCTACGCACCACCGGCAGCGTCGACACCGTCGGGCACCAGCTGGAGTACGTCGACCAGAACAGCCTCGACCGCACCGGCTGGCGTGAGATCACCGCTACCGGCGACGGGGTGCAGCTCACCGACAGCACCGCGGCCAGCGACAGTGTCTCCGACGAGCTCACCAACTATCCGGCCGACCTGCTGTCCTCCCCGCTGGACGACCGCAGCGCGACCGTGCAGGTCGTGGCCGGAGACGGCATCGTCAGTGGCAGCGGCGCCGCTCCGGAGGCCGGCGGCGGATCCGAGGTCGAGGGCTTGGGTGGTCTCACCAGCAGGTTCACCGAGCTCGTCTCGGCGCGCGACCTCGGGCTTGGTGTCGCCCTCGTCGCGCTCCTGCTCTCGGTCGGCCTCGGTGCCCTGCACGCGTTCGCTCCAGGACACGGTAAGACGCTGATGGCGGCGTACCTGCTGGGCCAACAGAGCTCGCTGCGCCAGGTCGCCATCATCGGCGCCACCGTGACCCTGACCCACACCGCTGGGGTGCTGGTGCTCGGTTTCGTGCTGTCCGCGGTCGCGCTGACGTCGCCCACCAACATCTATGGCTGGCTCGGGATCGCCAGCGGTGTGCTGCTGGTCGCCATCGGTGTGAGCCTGCTGCTGCAGGCGCGGCGGCGGCGTGCGCAGCCGACAATGCACGACCGGGCTGCTGCGCTCGTGGGCGCCGGCGCGGGGGGCGATCTGAGGGTGGGTCACGAGCACGACCATCAGCACGAGCACGACCATCAGCACGAGGACGGCCATCAGCACGAGGACGGCCATCAGCACGAACATGCCCCGCACGAACATGCCCCGCACGAGCACCCCCCGCACGAGCACCCCCCGCACGGGCACGGCCCGCACGAGGACGATCCGCACGTGCACAGCCATGGGGTGACGCACTCGCACGGGTGGGGTGGCGCTCACACCCATCCGGCGCCGGCCACCAGCGCGCGCGGCATGATCGCGGTCGGCTTCGCGGGCGGGATGGTGCCGAGCCCGTCTGCGCTCATCGTGCTGATCGGCGGTATCGCTCTGGGCCGCGCCTGGTTCGGGGTGCTGCTGGTGCTCGGGTACGGCATCGGCATGGCGCTGGCCCTCATCGGGACCGGGCTCGCGCTGGCCCATGCCCGCGACTTCGTGGAGCGCTGGGCGGTTGGCCAACGCAACCGCGGCGGGTCGAGTCTGCTGCTGCGCGGCGCCCGGGCGCTGCCGCTGTTCGCCGCGGCACTGGTGATCGTCGTCGGCGTCGGTCTGGTCTTCCGCTCGTTTCTGCTGCTGTAGGCCCGTAACGCGATCCTGTTCGTCGGGGCGACGTGACGCACCGAGCGTGCGAGGCCGAGATGCACGCCCGGCTCTGCACCCGCGCCGGCAGGGGTCGGCAGGCTCGGTCAGCTGCGGGGCTCGCACGCACCAGGCTGAGGCGGAGATGTCGAACGGCGCCGGTGGCAGCAGCTCTTCGCATCGGGTCCGCAGCAGCCCTCGCTGTTCCTCGGGCAGCGGCGTGACGTAGGCACCTGCTGGGCCGACGCCTAGGGTGAAAAGGAGCCCACCAGTCGCTGAAGCTTGCGAAGGGGATGTCGACCGTCAGCGAGGTCGACTCGACGTCCTGCAGCCCGGCGGATCCGCAGAGTTCCGCCAGATGCCCTTCTCGAGTCCCAGCCAGACCGGACTCGTCTCGTGCGCCAGGGTCGGTGTCGTGGACCGCACGCCAGAACGTCGAGAGGGACCCGCCGCCTCCGGCGTGGTCCCACACGCATGCAGTGACCAGGCCCCCGAAGGTCATCCCCACGATCTAGGCCTGACGCCGGTTGGCAGTCGCCATCAGGCTCGACCCGGTGGTGGTAGCGACATGGCGAGACGTGCTCTACCCGTCCGGTGGACGATGGCCGTGGTCCGGCAGTGGCGGGTCAGGCGATGCGTACGTCGCACCGCAGTCCAGGGACACCACCGAGACGGGCATCCGCAGTCACCAGCGGGCACCCGTAGGACTCTGCCGCAGCCACATAGGCAGCGTCATAGCCGCTGATGTTCGCGCGGAGCTGCCACATCCGGGGCAGCAGCGGCACGGTACGCGCCAGGTCGATGGCAGTCACCGACACTGCACGCAGTGCATCGCTGGCCCGGTCCTCGGTGATCTTCCCGCCGAGGCACCTACCCTGGATGGCCGAGAAGGCCTCGACGACCAGGTGCTCCGGTGCGGCCCAGTGCACGTCGCGGGAGAGCTCGACACGAGCTGCCTGCCCCACGGGGCCGTCATCGGTGAAGGCGTTCACCAGCACTGAGGCGTCCACGACGATCAAGCCGCACCTCCGGGAAACGAGCCGCCCGAGAGCTCGGACTCTCGCTCGGCTCGAGCTCGTTCCAGTGCTTCGCCGGCTGACTCCGCAGGCAGCCGGGAACCGTCGTCACGATCGGCGAAGCGGTCGAGGATGGCGAGGTTGCGTGCACGACGTGCCTCCTGCTGGACCAGCCACAACAGGAATGCCTGCAGTGACTGCCCCCGGGCACGGGCGCACTCCGCAAGCGCCTCGCGAACGTCGTCGGGCACGTCACGGATCTGCAGCGCCACCATGCATGTACTTTACATGCAATGAAGCATCGGGCCGGTGCGGGCCGTCCGGTCGTGTTACCGGTTCCCTCGCCGACTCGCGATTGCTGCGGCTCGTGTATCTTGACATCAAGAGACTTTTGGTGCCGTCCGGACCCGGGTGCCCTCGGTGGCAGGATCCGGGCGTCGGTGGGCACCATGGTCCACACACGACGAGTCGCGAGGAGCACGTGATGGGTAGCGCGTCAGGCAGCCAGGACAGCTTCGGAGCCAGGTCGACCCTGGAGGTCGGTGACAAGTCGTACGAGATCTACCGGCTGAACGCGGTCAAGGGGGACGGCCGAGACGTCGACTCCCTCCCGTACAGCCTGAAGATCCTGCTGGAGAACCTGCTGCGCACCGAGGACGGGGAGAACATCACCGCGGCCGACATCGAGGCGCTCGCCGGCTGGGATCCCGAGGCCGCGCCGAGCAGGGAGATCCAGTTCACGCCGGCACGCGTGATCATGCAGGACTTCACCGGGGTGCCGTGCGTCGTCGACCTCGCCACCATGCGCGAGGCGATGGTCGATCTCGGCGGCGACCCCACCCGGATCAACCCGCTCGCGCCGGCCGAGATGGTCATCGACCACTCCGTGATCGCCGACGTGTTCGGCACCGCCAACGCGTTCGAGCGCAACATGGAGATCGAGTACGAGCGCAACGGTGAGCGCTACCAGTTCCTGCGCTGGGGCCAGGGCGCGTTCGACGACTTCACGGTCGTCCCGCCGGGCACCGGCATCGTGCACCAGGTCAACATCGAGCATCTGGCCAGGGTCGTCTTCACCCGCGACGTCGACGGCGTGACCGTTGCGTACCCGGACACCTGCGTCGGCACCGACTCGCACACCACGATGGTCAACGGCCTGGGCGTCGTCGGCTGGGGTGTCGGCGGCATCGAAGCCGAGGCCGCGATGCTCGGCCAGCCGGTGTCGATGCTGATCCCGCGCGTGGTCGGCTTCAAACTGACCGGTGAGCTGCCCAGCGGTACCACCGCGACCGACCTGGTGCTCACGATCACCGAGATGCTGCGCCGGCACGGCGTGGTAGGCACGTTCGTGGAGTTCTTCGGAAGCGGCGTGTCAGCGGTGCCGCTGGCCAACCGGGCCACGATCGGCAACATGAGCCCCGAGTACGGCTCGACCATCGCGGTGTTCCCGATCGACGAGGAGACCACAACGTACCTGCGGCTCACCGGTCGCAGCGAGGAGCAGATCGCACTCGTCGAGGCGTACGCGAAGGAACAGGGTTTCTGGCACGATCCGTCGGCCGAGCCGCGCTACTCCGAGAACCTCGAACTCGACCTCGCCACGGTCGTTCCCTCGATCGCGGGGCCGAAACGGCCGCAGGACCGGGTATCCCTGACCGAGGCCAAGCAGTCGTTTCGCGCCGCGCTGGCTGACTACGTCGAGCAGAACGGCGACGAGCAGGGCTACGACGAGGCATCGGCCGAGTCCTTCCCGGCGAGTGACTCCCCGTCGTACACCGGGATCAACGGCGCGCAGCCGCCGCACGGTGGTCACGGGTCCGCGCCGGGTGCCGACGACCGGCCATCCAGACCGACGGCGGTGACGCTCGAGGACGGCAGCAGCTTTGGGCTGGACCACGGGGCGGTGACCATCGCGGCGATCACCTCGTGCACCAACACGTCCAACCCGTCGGTGATGATCGGCGCCGCGTTGCTCGCCAAGAACGCCGTCGACAGGGGCCTGGTGCGCAAGCCGTGGGTCAAGACGTCGCTGGCGCCCGGGTCCAAGGTCGTCATGGACTACTACGACCGGGCCGGCCTGACGCCGTACCTGGAGAAGCTGGGCTTCAACCTGGTCGGCTACGGCTGCACCACCTGCATCGGCAACTCCGGTCCGCTGATCCCTGAGGTCAGCGCCGCGGTGAACGAGGCCGACCTGGCGGTCGTGTCGGTCCTGTCGGGGAACCGCAACTTCGAGGGCCGGATCCAGCCCGACGTCAAGATGAACTACCTCGCGTCGCCGCCGCTGGTCGTGGCGTACGCGCTGGCCGGGTCGATGGACGTCGACATCACGACCGAGCCGCTGGGCCAGGACACCGAGGGCAACGACGTGTTCCTCGCCGACATCTGGCCCAGCGCGGCCGAGGTGGAGCGGGTGGTGGGGGAGTCGATCGCCTCCCAGATGTACACCGACAGGTACGCCGACGTGTTCGCCGGCGACGAGACCTGGCGATCGCTGCCGACCCCCGACGGGGACACGTTCGCCTGGGACGCGGACTCCACCTACGTCCGTAAACCCCCGTACTTCGAGGGCATGCCGGCGGATCCCACGCCGGTCGAGGACGTCTCCGGCGCCCGGGTGCTGCTCATGCTCGGTGACTCGGTCACGACGGACCACATCTCGCCGGCCGGTGCGATCAAGAAGGACAGCCCGGCCGGTGCCTATCTCGCCGAGCACGGCGTCGAGCACCGCGACTTCAACTCCTACGGCTCACGCCGAGGCAACCACGAGGTCATGATCCGCGGGACATTCGCCAACATCCGGCTGCGCAACCAGCTTGCGCCGGGAACCGAGGGCGGCGTCACGCGCGACTTCACCCGCGACGGCGAGGTGACCTCGGTGTACGACGCGTCGGTGAGCTACGGGCAGGCCGGTACGCCCCTGGTGGTGCTGTCGGGCAAGGAGTACGGCTCGGGCTCCTCTCGTGACTGGGCGGCCAAGGGCACCGCACTGCTCGGCGTCAAGGTCGTCATCGCCGAGTCCTACGAGCGGATCCACCGCTCGAACCTGATCGGGATGGGCGTGCTGCCGTTGCAGTACCCAGAGGGCACGAGCGCCGAGTCGCTCGGCCTCACCGGCGAGGAGACCTTCTCGTTCACCGGCATCACGGACCTGAACGACGGCGGCATCCCCGAGACGGTGCACGTGCGGGCCGAGCCCGAGCAGGGCCCAGCCGTGGAGCTCGACGCCGTGCTACGCATCGACACCCCCGGCGAGGCGTCGTACTACCGCCACGGCGGGATCATGCAGTACGTGCTGCGCTCGTTGATGAGCTGACGGTGCTGGGCCTGGACGTGTGGGTGGTGGTCGTGCTGGCCACCACGCTCACGGTTGGGGCGGCCGTGCAGGGGCTGGTCGGTCTGGGTCTCGGCCTGGTCGCCGCTCCGGTGACCGCGCTGGTGGCGCCGGCGCTGATGCCGGACCTGCTGCTGTGGATGGCGGCGATGCTGCCGCTGGTGACGCTCGCCCGTGAGCGCGACCACGTCGACTGGCGTGGGCTGGCGTGGGCGTTGCCGGCCCGCGTGCCCGGGACCGCCGTCGGTGTCGTCTGCGTGGCGACGTTCAGCGACCAACAGCTCGGCGTCGCGGTGGCACTCATGGTGCTGCTGGCCGTGCTGGTCACCGCGTGGGCGGTCGTCGTCCCGGTCACGATCGCCACGCTGGTGGCCGCCGGTTTCGTGTCCGGGGTCGCCGGCACCTCCACCTCGGTGGGTGGCCCTCCGTTAGCCGTCCTCTACCAGCACCGCGCGCCCGAACAGATTCGCTGCACGCTGGCTGTGTACTTCCTCGCCGGGGCCGTCCTGAGCCTGGCCGGGCTGGGCGCAGCCGGCGCCTTGGAGGCGCGCGCCGGACTGCTCGCCCTGCTGCTGGTGCCGTGCCTCGTCGCCGGCTTCGGTCTCTCGCGCCTGGTGGCGACCCGCATCCGCGCCCGGCATGTGCGCCCTGCGGTGCTCCTGGTCTGCGCCACCTCCGCGCTGGTGCTGCTGGTCCGCAGCCTGCTCGGCTGACACCACCGGTCCTCGCTCCGTCGCCGTGGGGGTAGGCGGATGGCGCGACACGCCGGCGTGTCGTCGCCATTTCGCTACCGCCAGCGGGTGGGGGGATGAGCCTGTGGGAGACTCTCGGAGCACGTTCACAAGGCTCCACTCCGACAGGCGCCTGGGGGTTTGCCTTGACCACGTACGACACCGCCCGTGAGCCGGACGCCTACTCCAAAAGGCTCCGGATCGCTGGCTGGGTGCTCCACGTCTACACCGCGAGCGGCACGGTGCTCGCGCTGTTGGCGGTCGTCGCGGCCATGGACGGGGAGGACATCCGGGCGCTGTGGATCCTGCTCGCGGCGCTGGTGATCGACGGCACCGACGGCATGCTGGCCAGACGGTTGCGGGTCAAGGAGACCATCCCGCACTTCGACGGCGCCCGGCTCGACGACATCGTCGACTACATCACGTACGCCTTCGTCCCCATGGTGCTGCTGTGGACGGGGGGCTACCTGCCCGACGGCTTCACCGGTGCGGCGCTCGCCGCCGTGCCGCTGCTGGCGTCCAGCTACCAGTTCTGTCGCAGCGACGCCAAGACCGACGACCACTTCTTCCTCGGCTTCCCCAGCTACTGGAACGTGATCGCGTTCTACGTCGTGGTGCTGGGCCTGGGGCCCGGGGTGACCGCGGGGATCCTGATCTTCTGCACAGTCTTGGTCTTCGTGCCGATCAAGTACGTCTATCCCTCGCGTACGAACGCGTTCTGGCAGGCCAACCTGTCGCTCGCGGCGCTGTGGCTGGTCCTGTACGCCGTCATCCTCGCCCAGATGCCCGACCCGAACGCCCTGGTCGTGGGACTCTCGTTGCTCTACGTCGCCTACTACCTCGTGGTCAGCGTCTACCTGACGATGGTCTCGCCGATCCGGCAGGACCGTGCCGAACGCCGTGAGGCCGCGCTGGCCACAGGCCCTGGCGACTAGCCGGTGCTGCTCGGTCTGCTCGCCGCGCTGGCCGGCGCGGTGGTGTTCGGCGTCGCCGCCATCGCGCAGGCGTCGGCGTCCAGGACGGTGCCGACCGGCGGTCTCAGCCTCGCGCTGGCGGTCGGGCTGCTGCGCCAACCGGTGTTCATCGCGGCTGTCCTGCTCAATCTCGTCGGCTTCGTCCTGCACCTGGTGGCACTGCGACTGTTGCCGCTGTTCCTCGCCCAGGCCGGCATCTCCGCCAGCCTCGCGGTGACCGCCCTGCTGGCCGTGTGGTATTTCGGGGACCGGCTCGGGAGCCTCGAACGGATCGCGGTCGGCGCCGTCTGCGTCGGTCTGGCGGTGCTCTCGGCGGCGGCCGGCGAGGCGGGTGCGGCCGAGTCGGACGGCCTGATGACAGCGGTCCTGTTCGTCGGCGCTGGGGTGATCGCGGTGCTCGGGCTGCTGGCGGGCCGGCGGCGAGGCAGCCCGGCTGCCTTCGCCCTCGGGTTTCTCGCCGGCCTGGGTTTCGCCGGCAGCAGCATCGCCACCAGGCTGGTTCCGGACCTGTCGGTGTCGGGCGTGCTGAGCACGCCCGCGTCCTACGCCCTGCCGACCTGCGGGGTGCTGGCGTTCTTCCTGTACTCCCTCGGCCTGCAGCGCGGGGCAGTGACGGCGGTGACCACCCCGATGATCGTGATGCAGACGCTCACGCCGGCAGTGGTCGGGGTGCTGAGCCTCGGAGACGCCGTACGGGAGAGCTGGCTGCCCGCGGCCGTGCTGGGGCTGGTGGTCACCGGAGCCGGGGCGATCGTGCTCGGTCGGTTCGACGACGTGCGCGAGCCGCCGGGGGCCGCGCAGACTTAGGCGCCGGTGCCGGCGGATGTGAGGATTGGCGGTGTGACCATCCACTCCGACCACCCGTTCGTGCCGCCGGAGTCCGAACGTGCGCCCGTACGCCGGCTGCGCGGTCGTCTCGGGGGCGCGGTCAGCCTGTGGACGAGCGGGAGCGGCGGCGACCGAGCGGGGCTCACCGTGTCCTCGCTGATGGTCGCCGACGGCGAGCCGGGTACGGTGCTCGCGCTGCTGGATCCGGACTCCGACCTGTGGGAGACGTTCCTCGAACAGCGCAGCGCGGTCGTGCAGCTGCTCGGGTGGGAGCATCGGGGGCTCGCCGACGCGTTCGCCGGTGCCGCGCCCGCACCGGGCGGGCCGTTCCGGTTGGGGCAGTGGGAGCAGACGCACTGGGGACCGGTGCTCACCGGCGCGTCTGCCTGGGCAGGCGTCCGCCTGGTCGACCGACCGGCCCGCGCGGTGGGGTGGTCGGTGCTGGCCGAGGCAGTGGTCGAGCACGTGCAGATGGGGCAGGAGCAGGCACCGCTCGTGCACCACCGCGGCCGCTACATCCGGCCGGCAGGCTGACCCGCACCTCCGCAACCAAGCTCCCTCGCCGAGATCCGACTTCCTGGCCAACGCCATGTCAGGTCGTGACCAGCGAATCGGATCTCGACGTGGGTGCTGTGGCGCCGGGACGCTCAGGTCCGCCCGCGTACGTCCTGCGCCACGAAATGCCGCAGCTCGGCGGCCAACCGGCCCGGCTGGTCCTCCGGCAACAGGGTGTAGCTGTCCTCGACCTCCACCAGCCGGGCGTGCTCGAAGAGCTCGACCAGTCGCGGGCCGTGCTCGCGCGGCATCAGCTTGTCCTCGCTCGCCCACACGACAAGCACCGGCCGGTCGAAGCCGCGCAGCGACTCCGCCATCGCCAGCAGCTCCCCGCGCGGCGGGTCGACAGCGCGAAGGCACGCAGGTCCCGGCGTACGTCCGCGTCGGATGTGGCAGGACGGAACCAGGCGTCCATCACCTCGCGCGGGACCGGCCGCTTGCTCATCCAGCCCCACCCGCCGGGTACCCGGCGGAACCACGTCAAGCGCTGCAGCTGCATCGACAACCACAGTGCTCCAGGGACCCGGGCAGCGTTCGCGATCACCTTGCCCGGTAGCCCCGGTGGGAAGTTGTCGAACGCCTCGCACGCCGTGAGCACCAGCCCGGCGAGGCGCTCGGTGCGGCCCTGCGCGACCAGGAACTGCGCGCCTCCCCAGTCGTTTAGTACCAGGGTCACATCGCGGAGGTCGAGCGCCTCCATCAGCTCGTTCACGAGCCCGGCGACTCCGGTGTGCGACAGGTCGGCGCCCGGGCGCATCGCGCGCCGGTGGCTGCCGAGTGGCAGCGTGGGGCAGATGCAGCGGTGGTCCGGCGCGAGGTCGGCGACCACGCGCCGCCACACGCTGGCGTCCATCGTCACGCCGTGCAGCAGCACCAGCACCGGCCCGTCGCCGTCGGAGTCGGTGTAGTCGATCGTGCCGGCGCTCAGCTCCAGCTCGGGCATGGACCCTCCTCAACGCGATCCCTGCGGTACCGAGTGCCGACCTTGGACCCTACCGAAGTACGCTCGCACGAGCGGCCAACCAGGATCGAACAGAGGTTCGATACACTGCGCGGATGGAGCGAGCCGTACGACCACCGGGATGGCCGCCGCAGGTGCTCCCCGCCGGTGTGGAGGGCTGGGAGGAGACCGCCGTGCGCTGGATGCTGGACCTGTGTCCACCGGAGTTTCGCGGCTACTCCGGTCTGCGTCACCACCCTGTGGTGCTGGCGCGCTTCACCGCGCTGCACGTCGAGGGGATGCAGATGGCGTCGCGGCGGGGCCTGTCGGAGGGGCGCACGGCGCTGCGCGAGCTCGCCGAGCAGGACGTCATCGACAAGTCGCTGGCCACCTGGGAGTGCGAGATCGCCCGACTGGTCGGCCTGCGCAGAGCGGTCGGGCTGGTCGAGGACGCATTGCGGGGCCGACGGTTCCGCGAACGGCTGTGATGCCGACCGGTCACGCCAGGCCCGCTCGCAACCGGGCCGCGTGGTCCTCGGCCTCGTCGATCTCGTAGCGGGTCCGCGGCCAGAAGAAGCCGCGCAGCCCGTCCTTGCGACGACGCGGTACGACGTGCACGTGCAGATGCGGGACACTCTGGCTGACCGTGTTGTTGACGGCCACGAAGGAACCGTGGGCCCCGAAGACCGCGAGGACCGCGTCCGCAACCCGCTGGGCGGCACCGAACAACGGCACCAGCAGCTCGCCGGGCAGGTCGGGCAGCGTCTCGTGATGGACGCGGGGGACCAGCAGCACGTGACCCTTGAAGACCGGGCGTACGTCGAGGAAGCCGATGACGTGCTCCTCGTCGAGCACTTGGTGCGCGGGTGCCGCACCGACGACGATCGCGCAGAACAGGCAGTCCATGACCGGCTCATCGTAGGCTCCTGCCGGGACGCGGCGGCGCACGACGTACGCCTCGCCACGCCGTCGCGTTGGCGAGGCAGTTACCGCAGCGCGCCGGATCGGTCGCAGATGTACCACGCCGTCGGCGGCCCGTGGTCGATCTGTGACCGAATCGGGCCGAACGCGGGCCCCGAGCGTTTACGGGCATGCTGCCTCACTCACGACCCGCCACAGTGCCGGGGTTGCAACCCGGTGCCTACGATGGACGCCCACCCACCGCCGACCTCGCCGCGACGGAGCGTCCCGCATGAAACTGCTCGACCAGATCAGGGAACCGCGTGACCTGCGCGAGCTGAGTGATGAGCAGCTCGCGCAGCTGGCGGCCCAGATCCGCGAGCGGGTGATCGAGGCGGTGGCCGTCAACGGCGGCCACCTGGGCCCGAATCTCGGTGTCGTCGAGCTGACGATGGCGATCCACCGGGTCTTCGACTCGCCGTGGGACAAGATCGTCTTCGACACCGGGCACCAGTCCTACGTCCACAAGATGCTGACCGGGCGGGCCGGCGACTTCGGCCGGCTGCGTACCAAAGGGGGGCTCGCCGGGTATCCGCAGCGCTCGGAGTCCGAGCACGACCTGGTCGAGAACTCGCACGCCTCGACCAGCCTGTCCTACGCCGACGGGCTGGCCAAGGCGTTCACGCTGCGCGGGGAGGACCGACACGTGGTCGCGGTCATCGGTGACGGTGCGCTGACCGGCGGGATGGCCTGGGAGGCGCTGAACAACATCGCGGCCGACGACACCCGTCGGCTCGTGGTGGTGGTCAACGACAACGGTCGTTCCTACACGCCTACGGTCGGAGGCATGGCCCAGCACCTCGCCAGCCTGCGCACCCACCCGCGCTACGAGAAGGTGCTGGCGCAGGTCAAGAGTCGGCTGACCCGCGCCGGCCCGATCGGACCGATCGCGTACGAGGCGCTGCACGCGGTCAAGACCGGGCTCAAGGACGCGCTGGCACCCCAGGGGATGTTCGAGGACCTCGGCCTGAAGTACGTCGGCCCCGTCGACGGTCACGATCGTGGCGCCGTGGAGCAGGCGTTGACCCAGGCCCGCCAGTTCGGTGGACCCGTGCTGGTGCACGTGGTCACCGTCAAGGGCCAGGGGTACGACTTCGCGGTGAGTGACGAGCGCGACCAGATGCACCAGGCCAAGGCGTTCGACCCGCTGACCGGGGCCGCCCTGGTGGCACCGGGACCGGACTGGACCTCGGTGTTCAGCGACGAGCTGGTGCGGATCGGTCACGAGCGGGACGACGTCGTGGCCATCACCGCCGCGATGCTGCACCCCACCGGTCTCGGTGCCTTCGCGCAGGCGTTTCCCGAGCGGTGCTTCGACGTCGGGATCGCCGAGCAGCACGCGGTGACCAGCGCCGCCGGCCTGGCGATGGGCGGGATGCACCCGGTGGTCGCGATCTACGCGACGTTCCTCAACCGCGCGTTCGACCAGGTGCTCCTCGACGTCGCGCTGCACCGCTGCGGTGTCACCTTCGTGCTCGACCGGGCCGGTGTGACCGGCGACGACGGTCCCAGCCACAACGGCACGTGGGACATGTCGATCATGGGGCTGGTCCCGGGGCTGCGGCTGGCGGCACCGCGCGATGGCGTACGCCTGCGCGAGCTGTTGCGCGAGGCACTTGCGGTGCAGGACGCTCCGACCGTGCTCCGATTCCCCAAGGGCGAGGTGTTCGACGACATCCCGGCGATCGACCGGGTCGGGCAGGCCGACGTCGTCGTCCGCGAGGGTGCGGCCGACGTGCTCGTCGTCGCGGTCGGCTCCATGGTGGCGACGTGCGTGGACGTCGCAGCCAAGCTGGTCGCGGAGGGCATCGGGGTGACCGTCGTAGACCCGCGGTGGGTGCAGCCCGTCGACCCCGCGGTGGTCGAGCTGGCCGGTGCCTACGCTGCGATCGTCAGCGTCGAGGACAACGGCCGTGCCGGGGGAGCCGGGTCGGCGCTCGTGCAGGCCCTCCGCGATGGCGGGATCGAAACCCCGGTCGCCGTGCACGCTGTTCCCCAGCGGTTCCTCGACCACGACAAGCGTTCGGCCATCTGCGAGGAGATCGGCCTCACCGCCGACGCGATCTCCCAGGACACGCTGCTCCGGCTGGCTGCCCGGTCCTCGGAATGAGCGTGCGGCGTCCCGCGTTGGAGGCTCTGAGATGAAGTGGACGAGACGAACCCAGAAGACATCGACACCGAAGGCACCAGCACCCGTGGACACGCCCGAGGATCAGCGGCCCAGCCACCCGCTCGTCGACATCGTCGACGAGGTCACGGCGTTCGCTGACGGCGAGCGTCCCGTGCTGGTGCACGCGCTGGACGGCTTCCTGTCCGCCGGAGCCGGCGCAACGATCGCGGCACGTCACCTGTCTCGGCAGCAGGGACCGGTGGTCGCCAGCTTCGATCTCGACCAGCTGTACGACTACCGTGCCCGCCGGCCGGGGATCGTCTTCGACCGCGATCACTACAGTGCCTACCAGGCGCCGCGCCTGGTGGTCAGACAGCTGCACGACGAGAACGAGCGACCGTACCTGTTGCTCTCCGGGCCTGAGCCCGACTACGGCTGGGAGGGCTTCGCCGCGGCGGTCCGCACGGTCGTCGAGCGCTTCGACGTCTCGCTGGTCGTGGGGATGGGCTCGGTGCCGATGGGTGTCCCGCACACGCGGCCGGTCATCATCACCACGCACGCGACCGACTCCGAGCTGGTGGACCGGGCCAACATGTGGCAGGGCCAGCTCGTGGTACCGGCCAGCGCGCAGTCGGTCCTCGAGCTGCGGCTCGGGCAGTGGGACCACCAGGCCATGGGCTATGTCGCTCACGTGCCGCACTACCTGGCGCAGGTCGAGTTCCCGGCGGCCGCGGTCGCACTGCTGGAGGCCGTCCGCGAGCGCACCGGGCTGGTCCTGGACATCTCCGAGCTGGAGATCGCGTCCGCGCTCGCGATGACCCAGGTCGACCAGCAGGTCGCCGAGCAGGAGGGCCAGGAGCTGGTCACGGGCCTGGAGGAGCAGTACGACGCGTTCTCCCGCGGAGCCGGTGAGTCGTTGCTCGCCGCGGAGGGGCCGCTGCCGACCGCCGAGGAGCTCGGCGAACAGGTGGAGGAGTTCCTCGCCGGGCTGGACGACCGCGACTGATCCGACGCGCCGGCGCTCTGCCAGGATTGGCCGGTGCCCACGTCTGTCGAAGAGCTCGTGTCGATCCTGGATCTCGAGCGGATCGAGGTCGACCTCTTCCGGGGCATCCAACCCGCCGCCTCGACCCGGCAGCGGGTGTTCGGTGGGCAGGTGGCGGCCCAGGCGCTGCGGGCCGCCTGCCACAGCGTCCCCGAGGACCGCTTCGTGCACTCGCTGCACTCCTACTTCCTGCGCGGTGGCGACACCTCCGTCCCGATCGTGTACGACGTGCAACGCATCCGGGACGGTGGATCCTTCAGCACCCGACGTGTCACCGCCCGCCAGCACGGACGCTCGATCTTCTTCCTCACCGCCTCCTTCCACCTCGAGGAGGACGGGTTCGACCACCAGGACCTTCTGCCGGACGTGCCCGCCCCGGAGGACTGCCCGGACCTCGCGGAGGTGATGGGCACCGTGAGCAGTCGCGCCGCCGACGTCTGGCGCCGCGAGTGGTCGGCGCTGGAGGTCCGCTACGTCGGTGACACCCGTCCCGGCGGTGGCCTGGACCCGGCCGGTCATCCAGCCAGGGCACGCCTGTGGTTCCGCGCCCACGGCGAGCTGCCCGACGACCGGGTGCTCAACACCTGCGTGCTGACCTACGCCAGTGATCTCACGCTGCTCAGCTCGGCGGTGGTCCCGCACGGTGTCCTGCTGAGCTCCCCGTCGGTTCAGGCAGCGTCCCTCGACCACGCGGTGTGGTTCCACCGTCCGGTGCGGGCCGACCGGTGGATGCTCTACGACCAGGTCTCGCCCTCGGCCGGTGGTGCCCGGGGATTCGCCACTGCCGGCATCTTCGCCCAGGACGGGACACTGGTGGCCTCGGCCGCCCAGGAAGGCCTCATCCGTCCGATCTGAGGACAGCAGCCGCTCGGTCTCACGCGCGGGAGCCAGCCCGATGCCGTCTCGCCGCCACGGGTGCTCCTGCAGCCAGGCGTACGTCTCACGGATCGTCTGCCCGATCGGCCGGGGGCTCAGTCCGGTGGCGTGCGCCGCTGCGGGTCCAGGGTCAGGCCACCCCAACAGGTCGGGAATTGCTACGACCGCAGTTCGCGAGGGTCAGCGTGTGAGCTGCCGGCCGACGAACGAGGTTCCACCCACGACCAGTAGGCGCATACCGGACACGCTAGTCCGAACGGACGACTTCTGGCCCAAAGGGTGTCCCCGTGGTGCGCCGACAGTTACCTTGAGGTGCCCATGTGGCGCGTGTTGCCCTTGACTTCAACTGATCGGCGAGTTACTGATGCGATTCTGGATTCGTTGGCTGGCAGGGCCGGTCTGCGTGGCCACGGCGACGGTCTGGCTGCCCAACCAGCACGCCGCTGCCGCCGAGCGGCCCGACTTCGACGCTCCCTTCGCCTGCGCCGAGGACTGGTCGGCCAGCAGCAGGTCGGGACACAGCCCGAGCTACTACTCGGTGGACTTCAACAAGGATGGCGACGACGGGGCGCCCGTCCTGGCTTCGGCACCCGGGCAGGTCACGCTGGTCCGCGACCTGGGCGACACCTCCTACGGCAAGTACGTGGTCCTCGACCACGGCGAGGGCTGGACCACGCTGCACGCCCACCTGCAGGCGATGTACGTGGTCCAGGGCCAGTGGCTGGACCAGGGTGACGTCATCGGGCTGCTGGGCACCTCCGGCGGGAGCTCCGGACCGCACCTGCACTACGAGCAGAACCTCGGCGGCAGCAACCAGCATGCATACTTCGACAACACGAAGCTGACCTACGGCACCACGATCCGCTCCGCCAGCTGTGGCGACGTGCCGGCGGTGGGGGACTGGAACGGCGACCGGGTCACCGACGTCGGGGTCTTCCGCCGGTCGGCCAGCCCGTCGTTTCGGCGTCGCCTGCCCGACGGCACCGTCAGCCCGGTCCGCCTCGGATCCTCCGTCGACCTGCCACTGACCGGCGACTGGAACGGCGACGGGCAGAGCGAGGTCGGCACCTGGTCGCGGCTGAGCCGGACGTTCAGCCTGCGTGGACTGCGTGGCCGGCTGAAGACATTCGTGTACGGCGGCGTGCGGGACCTGCCGGTGACCGGCGACTGGGACGGCGACGGGCGCACCGAGGTCGGCGTGTACCGCCCGGCGACGGGTGCGTTCCGGCTGCGGGCCAGGGACGGCAGCCTGACCCGCTACACGTTCGGCTCGCCCTCGGCTGCTCCCGTGACCGGTGACTGGAACGGCGACGGGCGCACCGACGTGGGTACCTACGACCAGGGGGCGGGCACCTGGCGCCTGCGCTCCACCCGTACCGGCGAGGTCACCACGGTCGGCTACGGGGGACCTGGACGGCTGCCGGTGACCGGGGACTGGGACGGCGACGGGCGCACCGACGTCGGCACCTGGTCGCCGTCGACCGGGACCTTCGCGCTGCGCACCGACAACGGAAAGCTCACGACCGTCCGGCTGCGTTTCGGCCGTCCGCGCTGAGTCGGCCGCCCGCTGCGGGTGCCGCCGTCAGCGGGGCATGACGGTGCCGACGAGGTGCGGCGAGCCGTCGCAGGCCGACACGACGCCGAAGACGGTGCAGTCGTGCTCGTCGCGGACACCGGCGTGCACGGTCGCCGGCAGCAGCACCGGCTTGCGGAACGCGACCTGCACCGTGAACGCGTCCGGGAGTCGCCCCTGCAACGCGGCCAGGCAGCGGGCCTTGGTCCACATGCCATGGGCGATCTGACGGGGGAAGCCGAACGCCCTGGCCGTGAGACCGTACAGGTGGATCGGGTTGTGGTCGCCGGACACCGCTGCGTACCGGCGACCAGCGTCGCCCGGCAGCTGCCACCGCACCGGGCCGACCGGCGGGTCCACGTCGCCCAGCGGCACCGAGTCCGCCACCTCATCGTCGCGGCGACCGCGGCTGAGCAGGGTCGTCAGCTCCTCCCACACGGTCTCGTCGCCGACCGTGGCGGTCGTGACGAGGTCGATCAGCCGTCCCCGCGGATGCGCTCGCAGTGCGGCGGCGTGCACCCGTACGTCGAAGGTCTCGTGCACCGCCAGCGCACGGTACTGAGTGATGCTGTTCGCGACGTGTACGACCCCCATCGGCGCGAACGGGAACGCCGTGTCGGTCATCAGCGCCAGGTGCAGGCCGAAGGCTGCCAGATGGGGATATGTCGCGGGCAGGGTGCCGGTGAGACCGAAGCCGCAGACGCCGGCGTAGCCGGCAAGGTGGGCGGGGTCGGTCCGCACGCCGGCACGCACCAGGGTCAGGTCCGGTGCGCCGGTGCCGGTGTGCCGGATCCCCGGAAGCGACCCGAGCAACCAGATGGCGGGCAGGACGGCCTTGGCGTACAGCGGCAGGCTGGACGGTGCGCCGTCGTAGGTCCGCGTGCGTCCCACGGTCTCAGGCCCCCAGCAGGCTCTGGCCGCAGACCCGTACGACGTTGCCCCTGACGGCACCTGAGCGAGGGTCGGCCAACCAGGCGATGGTCTCCGCGACGTCCACCGCAAGACCGCCCTGGCTCATCGAGTTCATCCGTCGGCCCGCCTCCCGGAGCAGGAACGGGATCGTGGCCGTCATCTGGGTCTCGATGAAGCCCGGGGCGACGGCATTGGCCGTGATGTCGGTGTCGGCGAGACGTGTGCTGAGTACGTCGACCAGGCCGATCACGCCGGCCTTGGACGTCGCGTAGTTGGTCTGGCCCAGGTTGCCCGCGATGCCGGCGATCGAGGCGACGCCGATGATCCGGGCGTTGGGACGGATGAGTCCCTGCGCGAGGAGCTCGTCGGTGATTCGCTGTGGCGCCACCAGGTTGACGTCGATGGTCGAGATCCAACGCTGTGCTGACATGTTCGCCAGCTTCTTGTCACGGGTGATCCCGGCGTTGTGGACGATGACGTCGACGCCGCCGTGCTGCTCCTCGAGCTTGGCGGCGATGCGCTGGACAGCGTCCGCGGCGGTGATGTCGAGCACGATGGCCGAGCCACCGAGCTCGCGGGTGAGCCGGTGCAGCTGGTCGGTTGCCTGGGCGACGTCGAGTCCGACCACGGTGGCGCCGTCGCGCGCCAGGACGCGCGCGATCGCTGCGCCGATGCCGCGCGCGGCCCCGGTGACCAGGGCCACCTTGCCGGCCAACGGTGTGGCGGCGTCGACGACCGGGGGAGCCGCCGGTGAGCCGGCGGTTCCGATGCGTACGACCTGGCCGCTCACGTACGCCGACTTGGCCGAGAGCAGGAACAGCAGGGTCGACGTGAGTGTGTCCTCGAAGCCCGGCTCGACGTACACGAGCTGCACCGTGGACCCTCGACCGACCTCCTTGGCCAGCGAGCGGGTGAAACCCTCGAGGGCGCGTTGCGTGATGGCGGCGGCCGCATCACCGGCCGCGGAGACAGGAGTGCCGAGCACGACGATACGGCCGTTGCGCTCCAGCGACCGAAGACGCGGAGCGAAGAAGTCGCGCAGCGCGAGCAGCCCGGAGACCTCGGTGATGCCCGTGGCGTCGAAGATGAGCCCTCGATGGCGGGCGTCGTCGGCGCCGGCCGTGGCGACGGTGACGTCGGCGGCGTCGAGCTGGGCACCGACGGGGCCCAGCAACCGGCCGTTGTCGCCCGCACCGAGCAGGACGGTGCCGTCGACCAGCGGCTCGTCAGGGCGGTGTCGCCGTAGCGCCGGCGGGTCCGGCAGGCCCAGGTTCCTGACGACGAACTGACCGACGGGCGTGTGAGCGAGGAACTGATAGCGGTCGTTCATCCGGCGGATCCCCTCTCTCGCTACGTTGGGCGGACCGGTCCCGTACGCACTCGGCACCGATCCGCGATCACGCAAGGAGCCACCATGGCAGCCCGGGCCACGAGCTCGTCCACCGCCCCGATGCCGGAAGGCGGGTTCCCACGGCCGGTGGCGGTCGTCGGCGGCAACCGGATCCCGTTCGCGCGCTCCAACACGGTCTACGCGCGGGCGTCCAACCAGGACATGCTGACCGCGGCGATCGACGGACTGGTGGACCGCTTCGGGCTCGAGGGTGTGGAGGTGGGCGAGGTCGCAGCCGGTGCGGTGCTCAAGCACAGCCGCGACTTCAACCTCACCCGTGAGTCCGTGCTGGGATCGCGCCTGGCCGCCACCACCCCGGCGTACGACATTCAACAGGCGTGCGACACCGGCATGCAGGCCGCGATCCAGGTGGCCAACAAGATTGCGCTCGGCCAGATCGAGGTCGGCATCGCCGGTGGGGCCGACAGCACGTCCGACGCGCCGATCACGGTCAACGAGGGCCTGCGCAACGTCCTGCTCGAGGTGAACCGGGCCACGACCATGCGGGGGCGGCTGGCGGCCCTGGCCAGGATCCGCCCCGGTCACATCGTGCCGTCCATCCCACTGAACTCCGAGCCACGCACGGGCCTATCGATGGGCGAGTCGGCCGCGCTCACCGCACTGGAGTGGGAGATCGGCCGACAGGAGCAGGACGAGCTCGCCGTCGCCTCGCACCGCAACCTCGCCGCTGCGTACGATCGCGGCTTCCTGGACGACCTGATGACGCCGTACCTGGGGCTCGAGCGCGACCAGAACCTGCGTGTCGACACCTCGACGGAGACGTTGTCGACGCTCACGCCGGTGTTCGGCACCGGTGAGACCGCGACCATGACCGCGGCGAACTCGACGCCGCTGAGCGACGGCGCCTCGGTCGTGCTGTTGTGCTCGCAGGAGTACGCCGCCGGGCGCGGCTGGGAACCGCTGGCGTTCCTCACCGCGTACCAGAGCGCGGCGGTGGACTACGTGCACGGTGCCGAGGGCCTGCTGATGGCGCCGGCGTACGCGATGCCTCGAATGCTGGAACGGGTGGGCCTCGGACTAGGTGACTTCGACTTCTACGAGATCCACGAGGCTTTCGCTGCCCAGGTGCTGGCCACGCTCCAGGCGTGGGAGGACCCGATCTTCTGCAAGGAACGGCTCGGGCTGGCGGCGCCCATGGGGTCTGTCGACCGGACCAGGCTGAACGTCGCCGGGTCGTCGTTGGCAGCCGGTCACCCGTTCGCCGCAACAGGCGGACGCATCATCGCCACCCTGGCGACGCTGCTCGCGCAGCAGGGCTCCGGTCGCGGTGTCATCTCGATCTGCGCGGCGGGCGGGCAGGGAGTGACGGCCATCCTGGAGCGCAATCCCGCCGAGATCCGAGTTGCTGGTCACCACGCCCGCCGCCAGTGACCCTCAACCCGGAACTCGACGCAGCCCGGGTGGCTATACCGTGACGGGCGTGGCTGACGGATGGCCGGCGGTGCCCGAGATCAGCACGATCTGGAGCCCCGGTCGTCCGGTGCCGCTGCGGAGCATCCTCGGCCCCACCCGGCGCGGCACCGGCGACCCGACCCAGACAGTGCGAGGCAGGATGCTGTGGCGTGGCCAGCGGACCCCACACGGCCCCGCGACCATCGCGGTACAGGTGGACCCAGCGCTCGGCGAGGTGCACGCCCGGGCCTGGGGGCCCGGCGCCGACTGGGCGCTGACCTGGCTGCCCTCGTCCCTGGGTGGGCTCGACGACCCGAGTGGGTTCGTGCCTGCGCACCCCGATATCGCGGCGGCGTGTCGTCTGCACACCGACTGGCGCGTCCCGCGTACCGGGCTGGTGTTCGAAGCGCTCGTCGGCGCAGCCGTCGAGCAGAAGGTCACAGCTCAGGAGGCGTTCTCGGGCTGGCGGACGCTGGTGCACCGGTACGGAGAAGCCGCTCCCGGACCGGCCGGCGCTTGGGGGCTGATGGTGCTGCCGGCACCGTCGGTCGTGCGGCAGATCGCGAGCTGGCAGTGGCTGGACATGAGCATCGACGGGGCTCGCGCGCAGGTGGTGGTGCGGGCGGCGACCCGGGCCGACGCGCTGCAGCGCACCCTCGACCTTCCCGCTGATGCGGCTGATGCAGCGCTGCGCTCGCTTCCGGGCGTCGGGGTGTGGACGTCCGCGGAGGTGCGCCAGCGAGCGCATGGTCACGCGGACGCGGTGAGCTTCGGCGACTACCACGTGGCCTCCAGCGTCGGACTGGCGCTGACCGGCGAGCCGGTCGACGACGCCGCGATGGCTGGGCTGCTGGCGCCCTACCGACCGCACCGCTACCGGGTGCAGCGCATGGTCGAGCTCACACGCATCCGCAAGGAGCGCCGCGGACCCCGATTGGCGCCGAGACGGCACCTGCCGGGATCGCGGTAGCTGCTCAGTGGTTGGCGTCGGGCGGCCAGAAACCACGCGGCAGGTGCACCCATCCACTGTCAGGCGCGACGTCCTGGCAGATCACCGGGTAGCCGTCCCTCCAGCCACAGGGCTTGCGACCCAGCCCGTGGTAGCGGGAGTACCAGAAGATCTTGCGGGCTCCGACGTGCTCGCGGCTGCCCCGGACCCGCAGCCGGCGACCGTCGAGGTGGCGCACATGCAGCACGGAGATCACCTTGCGGGTCGCGTTCGAGATGAGGTCGGCCCGCAGCGCCCCGTCGCGGTGGTAGATGGTGATGTTGCGCTCCGCGCCCGGCTGCCCGTCGGTGTCGAGCTCGGCGACCACGTGCCGGTGTCGCCGGTGCAGGTCGGTGGGCTCGAACGGCTGGTCCATCGTGACCGTGTAGCGCAGCGTGGCGGTGGCCTGGCGGTCGCGAGCGACGTGCCTGACCGAGACGATGTCGAGTGGTCCCGGCGTGTCCCGCGGGTCGGTGATCGTCGTGGTGGTGACCACGGGGTTGGCACCGAAGGCGGCATCGGCGACGGGGCCGGCCGTGGCGGCACCACCTCCGGCGAGGAGGGCTGCCGCGGTCAGGGCGACAGTGAGACGTACGGGTTGGTGGGGCGTGCGCATGAGCGGTCCGATCCGGTAGACGGCTGGTGTCGCCCGCACCGTAGGTGCCGCAACCGCCCGGATCCGGTCGTCCACAGGACCGTCTGGCTACCGCTCAGCCGCCCAACCGCTCGAGGACCCAGGCGCATGTCTCCGCCTCGTACGCCAGCGCCGCGTACCCCCCGGTCGGCCCCGAGTGCGTCCACTCACCCGGCTCCCGGCGGAACTGCACGTGCTCGCGCAGCGACCGGGTGAACGGCCCGCAGCCGGTTCGGTGTGGCCGGCAGGTGGGTGCTCGGGTGGGCGGGTTGTGACCGCCTAGCCCTGCTGCCCCAGCTACCAGCACCGGGTGACCCTCGAGCCGTCGCGCGATCAGGGGTCGTGGTCGTCGCCGCTGGGCTGGCCTCTGGGTGTGCCGCGCTGCCTGCGTGTGGTGTGGGGTGGGGGTGTGGGTCGGCTGCCATGGCCGAGAGGTCACCCCATCAGTCCACCATCCGGACAAGAGCTGAGATGAAAGCGGACGAGGTGGAACCACCCGCCTGGATGCCACTCCGGCTCCCGGGTCATCGGATGCGTCGGGTCGACCCACCGGTCAGGAGCAGTACCGAGGCGAGGGTGTCCACGGCAGCGGGCGACTTGTCCTCGCGGTAGCGCAGGACGCGGGCGAACCGCAGGTCCACGCCGCCTGGATAATGCGGGGAGGCCTGGACGCCGTCGCAGGCGATCTCGACGACGAGTGGTGGGTGCACGTGCACCGTCTCGGCAGTGCGACGGGTCTCCCGGGCGAGCAGTGCCTCGGTCTGCCAGGTGAGGAGTTCATCGGTGAGCCCCTTGAAGGTCTTGCCCAGCATCACCAGTCCGCCAGTCGCGGTGTCGCGCGCAGCGAGGTGCAGGTTGGACAGCAGCCCGCGTCGGCGCCCATGGCCCCACTCCGCGGCTGTCACCGCGAGGTCGAACGTGTGACGCGGCTTGACCTTGACCCAGCCGGCGTCGCGACGTCCGGCCGCGTAGGGAGCCTGCAGGTCCTTGACGACGATGCCCTCGTAGCCACCGGCGGCGGCATCAGCGAAGGCCTCGCTGACCTGCTCCGCGCTGTCGGCGACGATCCGGCGGACGATCAGGGTCTCCGGCAGCACCTCGCCCATCACTGCCGCCCGCTCGCTCAGCGGCGCGCCCAACAGGTCGCGCCCCTCGACGTGCAGCAGGTCGAAGCAGTACAGCGACAACGGTGTCCGGGCGCGGCCGGCAGCGACGTCGACACGGCTGGCGGTGCGGGCCGCGATCTCCTGGAACGGCAGCGGAGCACCGTCGGCCCCCACTGCGAGCAGCTCCGCGTCGAGCACCACCTGCTGCACCGCAAGGCCCCTTACCGCCTCCACCACCTCCGGTACGCGGTCGGTGATGTCGTCCAGGCTCCTCGTCCAGACGCTCGCGTTGCCTGCGTCGCGGTGCAATGCACCTGAACCCGGATGCCGTCGAGCTTGGCGTCGACGAGGACCGGTAGCACGTGCCTGACCAGCGCGGCGCCGGGGTCGGGGGCACTCGCCGCCAGCATCGGGCGTACCGGCAGACCGACCTGCAACCGCACGGCGTGCAGAGCGGCGGCTCCGCCGCGGGCCAGCACCACGGCCGCGGCCGCCGTGGATCCGAGCAGCATCGCCGCCCGTCGGATCGCCGTGGCCGGCAGGCCGTGAGCCTCGGCCAGCCCGTCCTGGACCTGGGAGTCGAGCGCCCCCTGGCGTAGCTCGTCGAACACCAGCCCCCGCAGGTAGTCCTGCTCGAGGGCGTTGGCCCGGGCGAAGAGCCGGGCCACCATCGCCTGACGGAGCGCCACGGAGCCCCCACCGCCGATCGCGCTGATCTGCTCGAACGCCGCGTTCACGTCGACGACGCTCAGCGACGCCTGGTCCGCGGGCGCGGGCACCGAGCGGAGGGTCGACCAGCCGATGCCGGTCCGGCGCTGGGTCAGGGTGCCAGACAGGTAGCTGACGACGGTCTCCAGGTCGTCGGGTTCGGTATCGCGCAACACCGCGGCTATCAGTCGCCGCTTGGCGGTGCGCGAACGGGTCGCGGCGAGCTCGCGCGAGGTGGCGGCCAGGCGCAGGAGCTCCATGTGACCGCCGTCGGTCAGCCCCGGCCCGCGATCCGCCGGGCGAGCCGTCGCACCCGGGGTGGGCTCCAGCGGCCCTCCGCGCGCTTGAGGGCCTCGACCAGTCGCTGCTGCCGGTCGTTCTTGGCCTTGGCCCGCTCGGTCTTGGCCCGCTCCGCCGCGACCAGCTGGACGAGCTGGCGCGTGCAGCTCATCGCGAGCTCGGCGAACTCCTCCTCGGTCACCCGGTCATGGTTCGGATCCAGCTGCGGCGGGTCGACCTCGACGTGGAGGTCGCTCAGCTCGCCGACGACGTGGAAGCCACGCTCCGTGATCTCGTCCGCGAGCGCCTGCGTCTGCCGCGTCAGGGCCGCCCGGGCCTTGCGGTCCCTCAGCTGAATCTTGCGCTGGCCCTCGCGCTGGCTCAGCAGCCGCGGGGTGAGGACGTGACGGACGAACTGCTGATGCTCGGGTGTCCAGTCGTCCCCGGCCAGACTGTTCAGCCGGTTGAGGAAGTCGGCCTCGACCACGCCCACGGACTCGTTGGTCCGTGTCGTCTCCATCGTCCCACTGCTCGGGTCGTGGCCGATCACCGAGCAGAAGCGCTCCCACAGAAGCGTCCGCGGGGCAGTTCGCGAAGGCACGGTGACGACGTGCATCCGCTCGGGAGGCACCACCGCCCCCCACCGGCGCAGCGCGTGTCCTGCGCGGGTGTTCCACACCCGCTCCTCCGGCACCCCCGAGACGGCCCGGGCGACGTGCTCGTCGATGGTGAGCGCACTGCCGCGCTTCAGCGCGCCGGGATACCCGCTGAGCGTGATGGCGATCATGTCCCGGATCGTGTAGATGACATGCACCTCGCGCCCGGCGAAGTCATCGAGCGCTCGTGTGATCGTGGGCTCGTCGCTGGCCGCGAGCCGTTCGTGCGAGATGACGCCGGGGCCGTCGTGAGCCAGGATCTCGTCGGTCAGCTCGGCCCACGAGCCATCGCGGGCTTGCTCGCCGGCGGGGACGTTCGCGCCGTAGACCAGCTCGGTGACGGCCGCGAACTGCAGGCTCCGGACCCGGCCAGGCAGGCAGATGCCCTCCGCACGCAGGTTCTTGCGGTTGGCCCACAGCAGCTGCTGCACGGAGGTGGTTCCGGTCCGGGGAGGTCCGACGTGCAGGTACAGCGGGTGCGCCATCGCCTCACTCCTCGTCGGTTCGTTCTGGTGGGCGAGACGCTAGCGCATACGACGCGCAGCCGGGTGCCGGACTCGCGGTTCCGCCCTACCGGCGCAGACCGTCGGGGAGCGGGGCGTTGCAGTCGGCACCGCGGCACGACTCGATCTCACCCAGCAGCGTGGCGAGCTGGCGCCTGATGCCGTCGTAGGCCTCGACGTCGTGCAGGGACGTCTCCTGCTTCGGGTCACGGGTCAGGTCGTACAGCTCGGTGTCGCCGTCGACGTACTCGGTGTAGAGGAAGTCGCGTGTGCGCACGCCGATGATCTGGCGCGGCGCCGCTGGCCCCTGGCTCCCCTTCGGTGGCGCGTTGTACAGCACCGGGCGCCGCCACCGCTGGCCACGGCCCTCCAGGACTTCCCGCATCGACGTACCATCCATGTCGACCTGGCGACCGGCTCCGGCCCAGTCGAGGATGGTGGGCGCGAAGTCCGTGGACAGGAACGGCGCACTCGTCCTGGACCCCGCGGCGATGCCCGGGCCACGGATCAGCAGCGGCGTCCTGAGCGCCTCGTCGTAGGGAAGCACCTTGCCGTGCTTGATGCGGTGCTCACCGAGGAAGAACCCGTTATCGGAGGTGAAGATGACGTACGTGTCGTCCAGCACCCCCTGCTTGCGTAACGTCGAGAGGTAGCGTGCGACAGCCCCGTCCACCACCGAGAGCGCCTCGGCACGCGTCCGCGCCGCGTCCCGGATGGCGTCCCAGTGCTGCGGTGAGATCTCCTCCCGGGCCCGGATGCGCCGCGGCTTGTCGCTGATGTCGATCTCGCCCGGGTAGCCCGGCGCCTGCGTGATGACGTCGTCGTACTTCCCGTGCGTCTTGACTGGTGACACGGTGGTGGGTTCCAGGTCGGAGTGTTCCGGTCGCTTTCTGCCGCTGCCGATGTGCGGGGCGGTGAAGTTCAGGTAGGCGAAGAAGGGCTTGTCCTGCTGGGCGGCCCGGCGCAGCATGGTCGCGCCGATCCGTGCGTAGGCCTTGGTCTGGTAGCTGCCCTTGAGGTCCTTCATGGTGCCGTTCTCGTTGAGCGTGTTGGCGAAGAACTGGTACGTCCCTTCGGTCGAGCCACGCCAGTCGTCCCAACCCGGCGGTACGTACGGGTTCCCGCCCTTGCGTTCGTAACCGTTCAGGTACTTGCCGAGGAACGAGGTGTGGTAGCCCGCCGCCTGCAGCCGGGTCGCCAGCGTGTCGGAGTCGTCGAACACGTTGAAGTTGAACGCCGGGTGGTGACTGTGGGTGCCATGGTTGTGCGGGTACTGGCCGGTGAGCAGCGACGCGCGCGCCGGCACGCACAACGGCGAGGGCGCCACCGAGTTCGGCACCCGTACCCCCTGGCTCCCGACCAGCTGCCGGGTGCGCTTCATCCACGCCCCGGACAGCTCGTCCTGTCGCATGTCGTCGAGCATGATCAGGGCGACGTTCGGCTTCTTGTCGGCGCTCTGGTCGACCGGGGCGCCACCGGTGAGCGGTGACCGCTCGCCGGTGGCCGCGCGCACACCGAGCCGCGTCAGCTCACCGAAGCAGGAGTACTGCGAGGCGAGCGTGGGGTAGCTGCCCACCGTCGTGGACCCGATCGGCGGGTCGACGAGGTCCGGGCAGGCCCAGGGGGCGAGCGCGGCGGCGACGGTGCGGCCGGTCTGCGGCGCGGTCGCGGTGCTCGAGCCGGTGCCCGTCGGATACGAGACCGGCAGCACGGCGCCCGACCCGGCGCCCAGGGCCGCTGCCGCGACCAGGGCCACCGCGACCGGGACCGCCCCGGGCCGTTGGCCGGGGGCCAGACCCGTCGAGCCTGCCGGTGCCGCTCGTGCTGACCCGCTCACACCGTGCCTGCTCAGCCGCGCTGCACTGCACTCAGGCGGTCGCGCAGCTCCTGCCTGGCGGCCCGCAACGTGCTGATCAGGTCCGTGTGCTTGGTGCGAGCCGCCTGCAGCCTGCGGACCTGCTTCTTGAGCAGCTTGCGCTCCGCCTCGAGCTCGCTGGTGTTGCGCGCGAACCAGCGCAGTCCCTCCAGTGCCACCTCGACCAGCTCGGCATCGGACACGTCGGTGCTCTCTGCACCCTCAGCGGCCGTGGGCAGCGCCGACTGCGCTGCCTCCAGCTCGGCCAGGTCACCCACCACGTGCAGGCCCAGCTCCTCGATCAGGGCAACCATGAGCCGGGTCTGCTCGCGCAGTGCTCTGAGCACCTCCGGGTCGCAAAAGCTGATCCTGCGCTGGCCCTTGCGGCCGGCCAGGACCCGCGGGACGAAGTCGTGCTTGAGGTAGAGCTGGGCCGACGGCGACCAGTCGGCACCGGGCCGGCTCGCGATCCTACGCAGCAGCTCGGCCTCGACCGCCCCGATCGACTCGTTGACCCGGCTGGTCTCCAGGACGGCGTCGGTGGTGTCGAATCCGATGACCGAGCAGAAGCGGTCGAACAGCAGCGTGCGCGGCGAGCCCGGGGGCGGCATCGTGATCACGTGGAAGCGCTCCGGGGGGACCGCCTGCGCCCAGGTCCGCAGCGCCTTGCCGCTGCGCCCGACGTGCAGCTCGCTGCTGTCCTGCGAGCGCAGCGACCGCTCGACGAACTCCTCCGCGGTCCAGGTACGACCGTTCTTGAAGCCTTCCTGAAAGCGGCTCTCGAACAAGGCGCGGACGTTGCGCGCGGTGAACAGCACGTGCAGCTCCCGGTCGGCCAGGTCACCGACCACCGTGCGTACGTTGTCTGCGGTGGCGGCGGAGAACAGCTCGTGGGAGATCACCACGGGTCCGTCGTGCGCCGCGGCAAGAGAGCAGAGATCCTGCCAGCGCCCGGCCAGGTCGGCCTTGCTGGCGTTCATGGCGCCGTGGTCGACGACGTCGCCGGCGGCCTGGAAGTGGTGTGCCCGGTTGCGCGCGGGATAGAGGATGCCCTGGGCCAGCAGGTGGTCGCGGTTGAGCCACAACAGCTGCTGGACGTAGGTGCTGCCCGTCTTCGGCGGTCCGATGTGGAGGTACGCGGGGTGGGGCACGCCAACTCCTGAGCTGTTCGTCTCGACCTCGGCCGGCGCCATCTGGCAGGCCGGGGGCAGCCTAGTCGACCCGCGTCGGCTGGCGACGGTCCCCGGCGGCGCCTCGCCCGATTCGCCCGCGCTCGTTGTCGGAGCCTGACCGTAGGCTATTGGCATGAGGCCAGTCACCGATCTCGCGCGCAAGGTCGCCCCGTTCACGATGATCGCCGACTACGAGCCCTCGGGTGACCAGCCGACCGCGATCGCCGACCTGGAGCAACGCGTCCGCGGCGGCGAGAAGGACGTCGTGCTGCTCGGCGCCACCGGCACCGGAAAGACCGCGACGGTCGCCTGGCTGGCCGAGAAGGTGCAGCGCCCGACGCTGGTCCTGCAGCCCAACAAGCTCCTTGCCGCCCAGTTCGCCAACGAGCTGCGCGACTTCTTCCCTGACAACGCCGTCGAGTACTTCGTCTCGTACTATGACTACTACCAGCCCGAGGCGTACGTCCCCCAGACGGACACCTACATCGAGAAGGACTCCTCGATCAACGAGGAGGTCGAGCGGCTGCGACACTCCGCCACCAACTCGCTGCTCACGCGACGCGACGTCATCGTGGTCGCGACCGTGTCGGCGATCTACGGCCTGGGCACCCCGCAGGAGTACGTCGACCGCATGGTGCGGCTCGAGGTCGGCGACGACATGGACCGTGACACCCTGCTGCGTGCGTTGGTCGACATCCAGTACGCCCGCAACGACCTCGCCGGCACCCGCGGCACCTTCCGGGTGCGCGGCGACACCCTCGAGATCTTCCCGGTCTACGAGGAGCTCGCGGTACGGGTGGAGTTCTTCGGTGACGAGATCGAGCGCCTGATGACGCTGAACCCGGTCAGCGGTGAGGTGGTCACCGAGGACACCGAGCTCCACGTCTTCCCGGCGAGCCACTACATCGCCGGTCCCGAGCGCATGGAGCGGGCGATCGCCGGCATCGAGGCCGAGCTCGTCGACCGGCTTGCCGAGCTCGAGCGCGGCAATCAGCTGCTCGAGGCACAACGGCTGCGGATGCGCACCACGTACGACATCGAGATGATGCGCCAGGTCGGCACCTGTTCGGGCATCGAGAACTACTCGTTGCACATGGACGGTCGCGAGCGCGGGTCCGCCCCCAACTGCCTGCTGGACTACTTCCCCGAGGACTTCCTGCTCGTCATCGACGAGTCGCACGTGGCGGTGCCGCAGATCGGTGGGATGTACGAAGGCGACATGTCCCGCAAACGCACTCTCGTCGAGCACGGCTTCCGGCTGCCCAGCGCGATGGACAACAGGCCGCTGCGCTGGGAGGAGTTCCTCGAGCGGGTCGGCCAGACGATCTACCTGTCGGCGACGCCCGGACCGTACGAGCTGGACCGGGTCGGTGGCGAGGCCAACGTCGTGCAGCAGATCATCCGGCCGACCGGCCTGGTCGACCCCGAGGTCGTCGTGAAGCCCACCAAGGGTCAGATCGACGACCTGATCGAGCAGATCAGCCTACGGACCGAGCGTCAGGAGCGGGTGCTCGTCACCACGCTGACCAAGAAGATGTCCGAGGACCTCACCGACTACTTGCTCGAGGCAGGCGTACGCACCCGCTACCTGCACAGCGAGGTGGACACGTTGCGCCGGGTGGAGCTGCTGCGCGAGCTGCGGATGGGGGACTACGACGTGCTCGTGGGCATCAACCTGCTGCGCGAGGGCCTCGACCTGCCGGAGGTGTCCCTGGTGGCGATCCTGGACGCCGACAAGGAGGGCTTCCTGCGCTCGGGCACGTCGTTGATCCAGACCATCGGACGAGCGGCCCGCAACGTGTCCGGCCAGGTCGTCATGTACGCCGACAAGATCACCCCGTCGATGGCGAAGGCGATCGACGAGACCAACCGCCGGCGTTGCATCCAGCAGGCCTTCAACACCGAGCACGGCATCGACCCGACTCCGCTGCGCAAGCGGATCGCCGACATCACCGACATGCTCAACCGTGAGGCCGCCGACACGGCGGAGCTGATCGGCGGGTCGGGGCGGGCGCAGAGCCGTGGCAAGGCGCCGGTCCCCGGTCTGTCACGGCGTGACTCCGGCAGACATGCGCCGGACCTGGCGGGACTGCCCGCCGGCGACCTGGCCGACCTGGTGCAGCAGCTCGACGAGCAGATGCACGCCGCGGCGGCCGAGCTGCAGTTCGAGCTCGCCGCCCGGCTACGGGACGAGATCCGCGACCTGAAGAAGGAGCTGCGCCAGATGATCTCCGCCGGAGCCCGGTGAGGCCCGGACAGCCGGTCTTCCTGCACGTCGGCGGGATGAAGACCGGCACCAGCTTCGTCCAGCAGGTCTTGCGCGACAACGCCGACGCGCTGCGCGAGGACGGCGCCGCGTTCGCCGGCCGCGGGTGGGCGGACCAGGTCGCGGGAGTGCGCGACGTGTTGCAGCTGCGTGGCGCCAACGCTCCCGAACGCGACACCTCCGGTGCCTGGCAGCGGCTCGTGGACGGCATGGGGCGCTCCGAGGCGGCCCAGGTCATCTCGATGGAGTTCCTCAGCTTCACCGGGCCCGCACGGGCTGCCCACGTGGTCGAGTCACTCGCCCCGGCCGACGTGCACGTGGTGCTGAGCGTCCGCGACGCCGGTCGCGTCATCCCGGCCCAGTGGCAGGAGCACACCCAGAACCGTGGCGGACAGTCCTGGCGCCAGTGGTGCGAGGCCGTCGCTGACACCGGGACGCCCAAGCCCCCGGCCAGCAAGGGGATCCTGCAGGCACTGCGCGTCCCGCGCATGGTCCGCAGCTGGGGGCAGACCGTTCGCCCCGGCCGATTCCACGTGGTGACCGTGCCACCGTCCGGCTCGCCGCCGGATGAGCTGTGGCGGCGCTTCGCCGAGGCGCTCTCGCTGAGCGCCGAGCGCTACCGGCTGCCGACAACGGGTACCAACGTGTCACTCGGTCACGTCTCCGCCGAGCTGATGCGCCGGTTGAACGGGCGGGTGCAGGACCTGCAGGTCAGCGACTACAACCGCGTCGTCAAGGCAGTGCTCGGAAAGCAGGTCCTCGCCGCCCGTACGGGCGAGCCGAAGGTCGTGCTGCCGTCCATGCTCGCCGAGCACGCCGCCGACTGGGACCACCGATCCACCCGCGCCATCCGCGCGAGCTCCGCGCACGTGATCGGCGATCTCGACGACCTGACGCTGCGCACGCCGACGGACCCGCAGGTGGTGCACGTCGGTGACGTCGCGTTGCTGGAGGCCGTGCGCGATGCCAACCAGGCGCTGGCGTCGATTGCGGCTGAGCAGGGTCTGGACCTCGGACCATGGCACGACACCTCGTCACGCCGGGCACCGAGCAACGGTGACGCTCTCGCGCACGCCTTCGGTGACCTCGAGCTGAGCGTGCGGGCCCTGGCGGCGGCCGGCCGCAACCGGTGAGGATCAGCTGCTGCGAGTCGGCGGGTCGGTCGGTTCGGCGGCCGGCTCGACCTGTTTCCGGCTGCGTCGAACCCGGTCGCGGACCCGCCGAAACAGGCTGCTCCGGGCGGTCAGCCGACTGCCCGTCAGCCGCAGCAGTGGCGCACTCAGCCGCCGCTCGGTGAGCTCGAGGCGCTCGGTCACCCCTCGCAGCTCCTGTCGCGCCTCGTTCAGCTCGCGCCTCGTGGCGGCGAGCCTGCGCTCGTGGTCCGCCGCGCGCTCCTGCCGCTGGACGTGCAGGCGGGCGATCACGTCGATGAGTCCGATCACCGCATCGTGGGCGACCTGCTCGAGTGCCTCGTCCGGGGCCTCGTTGCCGATCTGGTCGGGAACCTCGGGCGTGTCGGTCACGGTCAGGTCCTCGAGGTCGCCGACGACGTGGTAGCCGGCCTCGCGGACCCCGCGGGCGAGCCGGCGGGCGCGTTCGACGAGCACCGCGCGGTCTGCGGCGCCCACCTGCACCGGGATGCGCGCAGCGCGGGTGGAGAGCACGCCGGCCAGCGCGTGCTTGACGCCGATCCGGTAAGCCGCCCAGTCGACCTCGCCGTCGAGCTCCTTGTTGATCCTGCGCAGGTAGGCCGCTCCGTCGACGCCGACGGAGGTGTTGCTGCGCCCCACAGCGGTGTCGATGCCGAGCGGGTCCACACCGAGCACGGTGGCGAAACGCTCCCACAGCAGCGTCGGCGAGGTACCGCTGGGCGGCACCGTGACCACGTGGACGTCGGTGGGGTCCATTCCCGCTGCCCAGTAGTGCAGGGCATCACCGCCGTGTTGGTGCCAGAACGGGCTCGGCCCAGCCAGCTCGGTCATGAACTCGAGCCAGGTCTGGTGCCCCCGGTTCTTCAGCCGTTCCTGCCATGCCGCGGGAGCCACGGCATGGGGGGCGCGCACGGTGGTGACGACGTGCACCCGCGCACCGGCCAGGTCAGCCCGCGCGCGCTCCACGATCGCGGGACCGGCTCGTGCGAGGTTCTCGTGCGAGATGATCACCGAGCCCTCCCAGTCGCGCACCTGGCGCAGAAGTCGACGCCACGCGGTCGCGACCCGGTCGGCGCCCAGCCCCGTCCGGTCGTCGCCCAGCAGGTCGACGACGGCATGGAACTGGCTGACCGGGCTGGGACCCGGCACCAGGAGTCCACGCTGAGCGAGCCGCTCGCGGTTGTTCCACAGCACCGCCTGGAGGTACGTCGTGCCGGTCTTCGGCGGGCCGATGTGCAGGAAGACCTCCGTCGCCACGTGAGCTCCTCGGGTCGGTACGTCGCGCCAGCATAGTCGGGCAGTGTCGGATCACGCGGCTACCCTTCCTGGCATCGTGTACTACTCGACGACGGGTGGACGACATGTCCTTTCTGCTGCAGGTCACCTTCGACTGTGCCGATGTCAACGCCCAGGCCCGCTTCTGGTCCCAGGCGCTGGGCTACGTCGAGCAACCGCCACCGGAAGGCTTCGACTCCTGGGAGCAGGTGCTCGAGCGCAGCGGTGTACCACCAGAGCAGTGGCACACCAGGGCGGCGCTGGTCGACCCGGACGGCAACGGTCCACGGATCTTCTTCCAGACCGTGCCGGAGCCGAAGACAGCCAAGAACCGGATGCACCTCGACGTCCACGTGGGGATCGGCACCCGAGGCGCGGAGCGTCAGCGCCTGCTGGAGGCCGAAGCCGCCCGGCTCACCGGGCTGGGGGCACGGATCCTGTGGCGGCTCGACGCCGAGAACGGGAGCGAGGCATGCATCGCGATGGCCGACCCCGAGGGCAACGAGTTCTGCGTCGACTGAGCGGGAGGGGGCGCCTCACTGCAGGCGCAGGCTCCACGGGAGGCTCAGCACCCCGTGCGGCATCGTCGCGCCCAGCACCTCGCCGGCGACGGCGCCCAGCAGACCCTCCGGTCCGGGCGGCAGCAGTGCGGTCGAGAGCGCCGCCGGGGACCGGGTCGAGTCCGCCGGCCTCAGGCGCTCCAGGAACGGCACCTGCGGCACGGTGACCAGGCGGATGCGGTCCCGGTCGAGGTCGGCCAGCTCGCACGCGACCTGCACGGCACGCTGGCGTCCGCCGAGCTCGTCGACGAGGTCGCGCTCGACCGCGTCGGCTCCGGTCCACACCCGGCCCCGGGCCAGTTGCTCCAGCTGGTCGTACGCCATCGCCCGGTCCTGTGCGGCCTTGCCGGGTGAAGTCGTCGTAGACCCGGTCGAGCCAACGGTCGAGCAGCTGCCACTGGTCCTTCGAGAAGGGCTCCAGGGTCGAGAACATCGTCGCGTTCGGATGGGTGGACATGGACTCGGACACGACCCCGACCCGGTCGAGGGCACGCTGGAGCACGAGCTTTCCACCGAGCACACCGATGGAGCCGGTCAGCGTGGTGGCAAGCGCCACGACGCGGTCGGCGTTCATCGAGACGAAGTAGCCGCCGGACGCAGCCAGGCTCCCCATCGAGGCGACCACCGGACGCCCGGTGGCACGCACCTGCTGCACGGCGCGGCGGATCGCGTCGGAGGCGGTGTAGGAGCCACCGGGGGAGTCCACGTGCAGGACGACGGCCTTGACGTCGTCGCGCTCGTGCACCGATTCGAGCGCGGCGACGACCGTGTCCGAGCCTGCCGACCCGCCGCCGAGGCCACCGCTGCGGCTGCGTCCGCTGGTGATCTGGCCGTGCACGGGGACCAGCGCGACCACCGGGTCGTTGCGCCGCTTCAGCTGCTCGGCGGGCCCGGTGGTGACCCGACGGGCGTACCGGTGCGCGAAGAGCTGTTCCATCTCACCGTCTCGCCCGACCGATTCGCGCAGCGCCGTGTAGACCTCGTCGCGGTAGCCCACCCGGTCGATCAGCCGGAGCTCGCGGGCACGGACCGCGTCCACCGGTGACGCGGCCACGGCGGCGTCGACCTGCTCGGGGCTCAGACGCCGGTGCGAGGCGATGGCGACGCGCGCCCGCTCCATGACGGAGTCGGCCAGGCGCTGCATCATCTCCCGCTGGGGCTCGGTGACCGCGGGTGCACTGTACGTGTTGGCGGCGGTCTTGTACTCGTGGCGTTGGCCGAACTGCGGCTCGATGCCGAGCTTGTCCAGCGCCCCGCGCAGGAGCGTCACCGAGACCGCGACCCCGGTCAGGCCGATCGAGCCGGAGGGCTGCAGCCACACCTCGTCGCAGGACGTGGCCAACGTGTAGGCGAGCGTCCCGGCGACCAGCTCGCCGTACGACTCGGCGAACGCGACCGTCCTGGTCCCGGCTGCCGACACCTCGCGCAGGGCGATCGCCAGCTCGTCGGCGTGCGTGGTCGCGATGGGCGCGCCGAGCAGCAGCACGACCGCCGCGACCTGCTCGTCGTCCGCGGCGTGACGCAGGCCGCGCAGAACCTGGCCGAGTGTCGGGGTGTTGCGTTGACGAAGCGCGCTCAGCGGGTCTTTCGGAGCCTGCTCGACCATGCCCCTGGCCAGGTCGATCTCCAGCAGCAGTGGCGAGCAGACGGGTGCGGCGCCGGGCAGCCGGTCGAGCAGGGGGACGGAGCGCAGATGCATGCGACGAACGTACCGAACGACGACCGAACGGGCGCTGTGGGAGGCTGCGGCACCGGCTCCGGGGTTCGCATCCCGGCCGGTCCTTTGCGACGATGAGCGGCGAGCACGCCGACGAGAGTAGGACACTGTGACCGTTTCCTCGACCGAGTGGCTGATCACCATCGGTGTCACCATCGCGGTACTGCTGTTCGACGTGGTCGTCGTTGCCCGCAGACCCCACGAGCCCTCCACCAGGGAGTGCGTCACCGCGCTGTCGGTCTACGTCTCGCTGGCCGTGCTGTTCGGAGTCTGGACGTGGGCGTACCACGGCCAGCAGTCTGGGATCGAGTTCTACACCGGCTGGCTCACCGAGTACTCGCTGTCGATCGACAACCTGTTCGTCTTCATCATCATCATGGGTGCACTGCAGGTGCCCAAGAAGTACCAGCAGGAAGCGCTCATGGTGGGCATCATCCTGGCGCTGATCTTCCGGGGCATCTTCATCGCCGTCGGCTACACGCTGATCAACAACTTCTCCTGGGTGTTCTACCTGTTCGGGGCGTTCCTCATCTACACCGCCTACGGGCTGGTCAAGAGCTACCGCAGCCACGACGACCAGCACCCCGAGGACTCCGCGGTACTCAGGTTCTCGCGCAACCACCTCAATGTCGGTGAGACCTGGCACGGACTTAAGCTGTTCGTGCGCGAGAACGGCAAACGCGTCGCGACCCCGATGTTGATCGTCATCATCGCTCTCGGGTCGACCGACCTGCTGTTCGCACTCGACTCGATCCCGGCGATCTTCGGCATCACCCAGGAGCCGTACCTCGTCTTCACCGCCAACGTGTTCGCGCTCATGGGGCTGCGGCAGCTCTACTTCCTGCTCGGCGGACTGCTCGAGCGCCTGGTCTACCTCTCGATCGGGCTGTCGTTCATCCTGGCCTACATCGGCGTCAAGCTGGTCCTGCACGCACTGGCCGAGAACGAGCTGCCGTTCATCAACGGCGGCGAGCACGTGCCGGTGTACGAGATCCCGTCACTGATGAGCCTCGCCGTCATCATCGTGACGCTGGTCGTCACCGCGGGGGCGAGCCTGCTCAGCCCGAAGGGCCGCGAGGCGGCACGCAAGCTCGACGAACCGGCGGACGTGAGCGAGTCGGTGGCGAAGGGCGAGGCAGACGAGGTCACTCCGGGAGACACACCGAGCCGTCCCTGACGGTGAGCGTGGCCATCCTTCGAGCGCCCGGACTTGGCGTGCGCGGCGCAGGCGCGTACCGTGCTCGCGTCACACCACCACACCCGATCGGGTACGCCGAGTTCCGCTCGCCCTGACACACCAGGAGCGGAAGTGGGGGAACCACCTTCGGAGGGGCGTCGCTGACGCTCCCTCCTCGGGGTGAAGCCGCAGAACCTGCGGCCGGGCACCTTCTAGCCCGAACCCGACAGCTCACCCCACAGGCGGCAGGAAGGAAACAGTCATGTCCACCAACGCCTCTGTCCGCACGCCCGCACGACCTCGCACCGCCCGCGGCCTCGTTGCGGTCGCCCTGTCCGCCGTGGTCCTGGTTCCCTGGGGCAACGGCACGGCCGGCGCCACCACCGCCTCGCAGACCAGCGTCTCCGAACGGGCCGGCTCGCGGTCCGCGAGCGACTTCCCGAACATCAGGACCTGGCGGAAGCTCGCCGGCTGCGAGTCCGGCCGCCGCTGGCACATCAACACCGGCAACGGCTACTACGGCGGCCTGCAGTTCTCGTCGTCCACCTGGAGCGGGTACGGCGGCGGCAAGTTCGCCAGCTCCGCGCACCGTGCCCGGCAGGTCGAGCAGATCACGATCGCGCGCAAGGTCCGCCGGTCGCAGGGGTGGGGCGCCTGGCCGCACTGTTCGGAGAAGCTCGGACTCGGCAGGCACTGACGATGACCTGACCCTCAGCGCGGCAGGAAGCCGGCCGAGGCGACGAGGGTGTCGAACCGGTGCGGTGCCAGTGGTGCGTCCTCCACGAGTCCGCCGTCGCCGGGTTCGCCCTCGGGGGCGTGCAGCATCGTCGGGTTCCCGGCGTGCTCGCGCGTACTGGTGACGAACCCGACGTGGTGGGCACGCCGCCCGGGCCGGGCGAAGAAGTACAGCTCGCCCGGTGCGGCGGCGTCCAGGCTGCTCGGGCGCCCGGTCTCCTGCTGGTCGCCGGCGTCACGGGGGACGGCGACACCATGTGCGCGGTGCACGAGGTGGACGAGGCCGGAACAGTCCAGGCCCCAACCGCTGAGGCCTCCCCACAGGTAGCGCAAGCCGATGAACCGGCGGGCCGAGGACAGCAGCGCGTCGACGTCGACCGGCTCGCCGGTGCGGCGCACGCGGACGGACGGCAGCCGCGCGACGCGGCCGTCGGGCAGGGACACCGCGGTGTGGCCGGCCGCGTCGGCCACCAGCGACAGCACCGTCCCGTACGACAGGTGCAACGGCGCGCCGGTGTCCGGCGTGCAGCGCGCCTGCGGTGCTATGACCACGACCGTCTTCGCGCTCGAGGCGGCTCGGTCGGCCAAGACGTGGGTCCGGCGGACCCAGCCGGGGTAACCCTCGTCGCGACCGTGCGGCTGCCACGGCAGGACGACCTCGCACCAGTCGCCGCGCTCGGCGAGGATCCGTACCGGCTCGCCGAGCAGCGCCTGGGTGAGGATCCGTCCGTGCAGGCCACGCCGGTCCTCGTCGTGCAGGGCGGCCAAGGCACCTGCGTCCGGCCGGTCGGCCAGCGCGGCTGCGTCGACGTCGCGGGGGGCGTCCGGTGCGCTCCACACGGTGGCCACCGGTACCCCGATCACGTGCCCGCTCACCGGTGGACCCGCAGACCCAGACCGGGTACGTCGGGCAGCACGACGGTGCCGCCCTCGTAGCGCAGCCCGCCGGCGACCGGAGCGGTCACGGCCCACCAGGCGGCATCGAGGTCACTGACCGCCGTCGTGCCAAGAGCGGCGACGACACTTGCGGCCGCACCGACGCCCACGTGCGTCTCCATCATGGAACCCACCATGGTGCCCATCTCGTGGGCGCGGGCGAGCTCGAGCAGCGTGCGGGCGGGAACGATCCCGCCGGCCTTGGCGAGCTTGACGTTGACCATGTCGGCGGCGCGACGCGCGATGACGGCGGACAGGTCACGGATCGAGAAGACCGACTCGTCGGCCAGCACCGGAGTCCGCACCCGGTCGGTCACCCAGGCGAGCCCGTCCAGGTCGGCGGCACGTACCGGCTGCTCGACGAGCTCGACGTCGGCCCCGGCGTCCTCGAGCTCGCTGATCACCCGGACAGCCTCGCGAGCGCTCCATCCCTGGTTGGCGTCCAGCCGCAGTACCGCCTCGGGACCGACGGCGTCGCGGACGGCCAGCACCCGGGCGACGTCGGTGGCGGCGTCGGTCCCGACCTTGAGCTTGAGTGTGGCGAAGCCGTCCCGGACGCGCTCGCGAGCCACCTCGCCCAGTTCGTCGGCGTCGCCTGCGGACACGGTGACGTCGGTCGGCACCCGCAGCGCCGACCCGCCCAGCAGCACCGGCAGCGCGACGCCGAGACGCCGCGCCACCAGGTCGTGCAGCGCCACGTCCACCGCAGCGATGGCACTGGTGTTGCCGACGACCGCAGCCCGCACGTCGGCACTGAGCGCGTGCAGGTCGTACGGCTCTCTGCCGACCAGCAGCGACGCCAGTGGCCCCTCGATGCAGGCGCGTGCACCCGCCAGGCTGTCACCGGTCACCGCCCACACCTGCGGCGCCTCGCCGACGCCGACGACGCCGTCCACGTCCGCCACCTCGACGAGCAGGGAGTCGACGGTCGTCGTGCGGCGCAGGGCGGTCACGAAAGGCGTGTGCAGGGACACGCTCACCTCGTGGCAGCGGACTTCTCGGATCGTCATGTAGCCGCCTGCCCTGCGCACCTGCGGCGGTGTTCCCAGCACACCCGGGTCACCTCTGCGACCAGTCGATGCCCCGCGTCCTCGTCGAGCGGTGCAGCGCTCAGGACGCACAGCACGAAGGGCTCCTCCCGCTCGGGGCGCACCAGGGCCACGTCGTGGCACACGTCGGTGATCCAGCCGGTCTTGTTGGCGAGGTACGTCCGCGGTGGGATGCCGGCTGCGATCCCGTCGCGGTGCTCGCACGCGGCGAGCACCCGCTCGATGGACTCACAGGTCGCGGGAGAGGCGATGTCGTGGCGCGCCACCGCTGCCAGCACGCGGGACAGACCGTCCGCGTCGACCTCGTTGCCGGCACCGACCTCGCTCCCCGGCAGGTCCTGGATGCCCCGGCGCACTCGGCACCCCACCGCGCCGACGTCGTCGTACACGCCGTTGACCGCGTCCAGCCCGAGGATGTCGATCAGCAGGTTGGTGGCGAGGTTGCTCGAGCGCACGATCGCGCGGCTGCCCAGCCAGCCCAGCGTCGCCGTCCGGCCGAGGTGTCCCCAGGGCTCTTCGTCGTTGTCGTAGTCCTGGGTCGTCTCGTAGGTACGGTCGGCCACCACCGAGTCGAGGACCGCGCGGACCTCGATCTCGTCGTCGAGCCGGAGCTCTGCGCGCTCGACCGCCCTGTACAACGCCACCAGGAGCGGCAGCTTCATGGTGCTCGCGGCCGGGTGGACGTGCGCGGCGTCGCGGGCCAGCCAGGCGACACCGTCGACACCGCCCATCCACACCGAGACGACGGCGTCGTGCTCGGCGGCGAGTGCGTCGAGGAGTTCCGCGGCGTCGGGCACCCAGGGAAGTCTAGGCCGGTCAGCCGCCCAGGTCGCTGGGGTCCCGCACGAAGGTCCGCGAGGAACGGACCGCGCGGTTGTAGAACCAGGTCACGGCCCACAGCACGATGCCGAGCACGAGCAGCACGCCGGCCACCTCGTACTGGGCGGACTCGCGGCCGGACAGCGGGGTCACCAGGTAGACACAGCTGATCACCCCGACGTACGGCAGCAGCGTCGGCGCACGGAAGTGATCGGGGTTCGGCTTGATGCCGGTCGGGTCGTTGCGGGACGTGCCGTCGGGGCTCGCGTCCTCCCGGCGGAGCACGAGCACGGCCACGTTGACGACCGCGAAGACGGAGAGCAGCAGCAGCGCCGTCGTGCCGCCGAGGGTGAGGGTGGCGTCCTCGCTCACGAACCCGATGCCGGTGATGAGTCCGACCGCGATCACCGTGGTGACGATGATCGCAACCCAGGGCGAGCGTCGTACCGGGTGCACCCGGGACAGGGCCGGCGGCAGGATCGCCTGCTTGCCCATGCCGTACAACAACCGGCTGGCCATCATCATGTTGATCAGGGCGGAGTTCGACACCGCGAACACGGTGATGAACGGGAAGATCTCGTCCATCGGCAGGTTCGGTGCGCCGGCACGTACCACCTCCAGCAGCGGCGTCTCGCTGGCGGCCAGCTCCCCGACAGGGACGAGCGCCACGGCGCAGATCGACACGAGGACGTAGATCACACCGGTGATGCCCAGGCCGGTCAGCATGATCTTGGGGAAGATCCGCGAGGGCTCCTTGGTCTCCTCCGCCATGTTCACCGAGTCCTCGAACCCGACCATGGCGAAGAACGCCACGGAGGTTGCGGTCGTGACCGCGAGGAAGACGTTCTTGTCGTCAGGCGTGTCGAACGCGACCACCCTGCTGAAGTCGACGGCGTCGCCGGTGAAGGCGTAGATGCCGATCAGGATGACGATCAGGAGTCCGCTCAGCTCGACCATCGTCAGCACGACGTTGGCCTTGACGCTCTCGCTGACCCCGCGGAAGTTCACCGCAGCGACCAGGAGCATGAACCCGACCGCGATGAGCGTGACGGTGCCGGCACTGACGTCGTCGGCCCCGAACCCGGCGGCGAGGTTGGACGCGAAGGCGCGTGAGGCCGTCGACGCGGACGTGATGCCCGAGCACATGACGGCGAAGGCGACGAGGAACGTGACGAAGTGGATGCCGAAGGCCTTGTGCGTGTACAGCGCGGCACCGGCTGCCTGAGGATACTTCGTGACCAGCTCCAGGTAGGAGAACGCGGTCACGGTCGCGACGGCGAAAGCCACGAGGAACGGCAACCATGCCGCGCCACCGACCTCGGCCGCGACGTCGCCCGTCAGGGCGTACACGCCGGTGCCGAGGATGTCCCCGACGATGAACAACAACAACAGCTTGGGACCCATCACCCGCTTGAGCTCGGGCTGGTCCTCCTGCGGTGGACTGCTCTGCACGGACTGACTCATCGCCGGCGTTCCTTCCCTTGGCACCCCTGGGCAGGCCAGGTCACCTGATCGTGGGCCTTACTGTCGCGCTGCGGCGGCACGGACCGCAAGGGTTAGGGCCGCGTGTCGCGACCCGGTCCGGTCCGATCGGGCCCGACACGCACGACCGGGCGGCGTCGTGACGCCCATCGGCACCGAGTGGCGCAGCTCGACGACCCAGTGGCGCAGTAGCGGTCCGCCACCCCGAATGTGCGCCACTGGACCAGCCGGCCGTAGCTTGGCTCGCCCGGGCTGTCAGCGAAGGAGGTCCCTGATCCGTTCTCGTTCGGCCACGGTCGTATTGGCGTCTCGAAGCCGAACGTCGGCTGCGTCGGTCAACGAACGACGTGCAGCTACGCGGTCCACTCGCTCCAGGAAGCCCTCGACAAGGGCCGCTCGCATCGCGGCCATCCCTGCCGGCTCCACGATGGGCGGGGCGAAGCAGGCGAGCAGGAGCCAGGTCATGGCTACGTCCAGGCTCCTGGGGCCGACGTCGTTGTTGGTCCAGTCCACGAGTACGGGTCCATCCGGAGACAGGATGACGTTGCCGGGATGTAGGTCTCCGTGCAGCAATCCGAGTCGGTCTCCGGCCGGACGCCCGAGCCGGACGCGGTCCAGACGCGCGTGCAGCGCTGCCAGCGTCCCTGCGTGCTCACGTACCTCATCGGGATGGGCGAGCATCTGGGTGAGCATCGTCGGCCCCGGCACGACGTCCATCAGCAGGTCGGGACCGTTGGCAGCACGCACGGCGGGAACCGGGACGCCACCTCGTGCCGCCGCCTGCATTGCTTCGGCCTCACCGCTGACGTCGCGCTGGAGGTCGCGATAGCGACGCAGGACAGTCCCGTCGTCGATCGCGTAGACGAGGCACGTACGTCCCTCGCCGACCAGTCTCGCCGAAGCCGGGAGGGGTGGAGGAGATGTGGCCGTCATGACCTGAGTCTCTCGAAGCGAAGGTCGTACCGACCGGCTACCAGCCTCGCTCGCGCCACTCGCCCAGATGAGGCCTCTCCGCGCCGAGCGTGGCGTCGTCGCCGTGGCCGGGGTAGACCCAGGTCTCGTCCGGCAGCCGGGCGAACACCTTGGTCTCCAGGTCGTCCATCAGCGAGGCGAACTCCTCCGGGCCCGGCGTCTTGCCAGGACCGCCGGGGAACAGGCTGTCGCCGGTGAACAGGTGCGGGTAGCCGTCGGGGTCGTCGTAGAGCAACGCGATCGAGCCGGGTGTGTGACCGGCGAGCTCGATCACCTCCAGCGAGCAGTCGCCGACGCTCACCACGTCGCCGTCGCGCACGGCCACGTCGGTGGCCACCGGCAGCGCCTCGGCGTCGCGGTGCCCGGCGACGCTCTGGGCGCCGGTGGCAGCGAGCACGTCCTCCAGCGCCTGCCAGTGGTCGGCGTGACGGTGCGTGGTCACGACCCTGGCAAGCGCGTCGGCGCCGACCACAGCCAACAGGGTGTCCTCGTCGGCGGCGGCGTCGATCAGCACCTGCTCACCGTTGCTGCGGCAGCGCAATAGGTAGGCGCCGTTGTCCATCGGACCCACCGAGACCTTCGTGATCATCAGGTCGGCCAGCTCGCGTACCTGCGGGGTACCGCCGACGTGGGTGCGGCCGGTGTACGTCATGGGTGGCTCCTTCGTCGCAGTGGACCTGGTCCGGCCCACCGTAACCAGTCCGGTGGCATCACGCGGGAGGTGAATGTCGGACCCGCTCGTTACCATCGAGGAAGCCCGGTGGACCCGGTCGCAAACCGCCCGCGTCCCTTCCCAGCGACACCCTGGAGCGCAGCCCTCGTGGCCGACCGCCTGATCGTGCGTGGAGCACGCGAGCACAACCTCAAGGACGTCTCGATCGACCTTCCGCGCGACTCCCTGATCGTGTTCACCGGCCTGTCCGGGTCGGGCAAGTCCAGCCTCGCCTTCGACACTATCTTCGCCGAGGGTCAGCGCCGGTACGTCGAGTCGCTGTCGGCCTACGCGCGACAGTTCCTCGGTCAGATGGACAAGCCCGACGTCGACTTCATCGAGGGACTGAGCCCCGCGGTGTCGATCGACCAGAAGTCGACGTCGCGCAACCCGCGCTCCACGGTGGGCACGATCACCGAGGTGTACGACTACCTGCGACTGCTGTTCGCCCGGGCGGGCCGCCCGCACTGCCCCGTCTGCGGGGAGCTGATCTCGCGACAGACCCCGCAACAGGTGGTCGACCGGGTGCTCGAGCTGGAACAGGGGGCTCGCTTCCAGGTGCTGGCACCCATCGTCCGCGGCCGCAAGGGGGAGTACCTCGACCTGTTCCGCCAGCTGCAGACGCAGGGCTTCAGCCGGGTCCGGGTCAACGGCCAGACGCATGGGCTGTCCGAACCGCCCACGCTGGACAAGCAGAAGAAGCACACCATCGAGGCGGTCGTCGACCGGCTGAGCGTCAAGGCGTCGTCCAAGCGCCGGCTCACCGACTCGGTCGAGACCGCGCTCGGTCTCGCTGGGGGAATCGTCCTGCTGGACTTCGTCGACCGCGACGAGGGCGACCCGCACCGGGAGCTGCGGTTCTCCGAGCACCTCGCCTGCCCCAACGACCACGACCTCGACACCGACGACCTCGAGCCCCGGTCGTTCTCGTTCAACTCCCCGTTCGGAGCGTGCACGGTCTGCCACGGCCTGGGCACCCGGATGGAGGTCGACCCGGAGCTGGTGGTGCCCGACCCGGACCAGTCGATCGCGCAGGGAGCGATCACGCCCTGGTCCGCCGCGCACGTGTCCGACTACTTCGGGCGACTGCTCGGTGCCGTGGCCGATGAGCTGGGGTTCTCCACCGACACCGCCTTCGCCGATCTCACCCCGTCGGTGCAGCGGGCCCTGCTCAACGGCCACGAGCAGAAGGTGCACGTCCGCTACAAGAACCGCTACGGGCGTGAGCGCTCGTACTGGACCACGTTCGAGGGGGTGATCCCCTACATCCAGCGGCGCCACGCCGAGGCCGAGTCCGACACCAGCAGGGAGCGTTTCGAAGGGTTCATGCGGGAGGTCGACTGCCCCTCCTGCCAGGGCGCCCGGCTCAAGCCGGTCTCGTTGGGGGTCACCATCGAATCGGTCTGCGGCGGTGACAAGAACATCGCTCAGGTGACCCAGCTGCCGATCGGAGAGGCGGCGGCCTACCTCGCCGACCTCGACATGTCACCCCGCGAGCGCCAGATCGGGGAACGTGTCCTCAAGGAGATCCAGGAGCGGCTGCGGTTCCTGCTCGACGTGGGCCTGGACTACCTCACCTTGAACCGGCCGTCCGGCTCGCTGTCCGGTGGCGAGGCACAGCGGATCAGGCTCGCCACGCAGATCGGGGCGGGCCTGGTGGGTGTGCTCTACGTCCTCGACGAGCCGTCCATCGGACTGCACCAGCGAGACAACCACCGCCTGATCGAGACCCTCGTACGCCTGCGCGACCTCGGCAACACGCTCATCGTCGTCGAGCACGACGAGGACACCATCCGCACAGCCGACTGGGTCGTGGACATCGGTCCCGGAGCCGGTGAGCACGGTGGCCAGGTGGTGCACTCCGGCTCGGTCGAGGCTCTGTTCGAGCACCCCGACTCGCTCACCGGTCAGTACCTCTCGCGTCGCCGGGAGATCCCGCTGCCCGAGGTGCGTCGACCCCTCACCCCGGGACGACATGTCGTGGTCCGTGGCGCACGCGAGAACAACCTGCGCGACATCGACGTGACCTTCCCGCTCGGGGTGTTCATCGCGGTCACGGGGGTATCCGGGTCGGGCAAGTCCACGCTGGTCAACGACATCCTCTACAAGTCGTTGGCCAAGCGCATCTACCACGCGCGCGACATCCCCGGCCGGCACAAGACGATCACCGGAGTCGACGAGATCGACAAGGTGATCCACGTCGACCAGTCACCGATCGGTCGCACCCCGCGTTCCAACCCCGCCACCTACACCGGCGTCTGGGACCACGTGCGCAAGCTGTTCGCCCAGACCCCCGAGGCGAAGGTGCGCGGCTACCAGCAGGGACGGTTCTCCTTCAACGTCAAGGGCGGACGCTGCGAGGCGTGCTCGGGGGACGGCACACTCAAGATCGAGATGAACTTCCTGCCCGACGTGTACGTCCCCTGCGAGGTGTGTCACGGAGCCCGCTACAACCGCGAGACGCTCGAGGTGCACTACAAGGGCAAGTCGGTCGCCGAGGTGCTCGACCTGCCCATCGAGCAGGCTGTCGACTTCTTCGAGGCGATCCCGGCCATCTCCCGCCATCTGAAGACCTTGCTGGAGGTCGGCCTCGGGTACGTCCGGCTCGGGCAGCCGGCCCCCACCCTGTCCGGTGGCGAGGCCCAGCGGGTCAAGCTCGCGTCGGAGCTGCAGAAGCGGTCCACCGGTCGCACGCTGTACGTCCTCGACGAGCCGACCACGGGTCTGCACTTCGAGGACATCCGCAAGCTGCTCGGTGTCCTCGGCAGGCTCGTCGACCAGGGCAACACGGTGGTGGTCATCGAGCACAACCTCGACGTGATCAAGACCGCCGACTGGCTGATCGACATGGGTCCCGAAGGCGGCTCCGGTGGTGGCGCGGTCATCGTCGAGGGCACCCCCGAGCAGGTGGCGGCGCACGCGGGCAGCTACACCGGTATGTTCCTGCGCCCCGTGCTGAAGGGACGGGCAGCCTCACCCGACCCGGGGTCCGCCAACAAGCCGCCAGCTGTCGCGTCGCCCACCCGGCGGGTCGGTGCGCGCACGAAGGCGGCCGTCGCGCCCTGATCGTGCTCGCAGCTTGTCCCGATCGGACATCATGGCCCTACGCAGGCGAGACGACCCGCCGGCAGCCGACGTGAAGGACGGACATGCCCGAGCCGACGATCCACCGCACCGACGAACAACCGGACCCGGCGTGCCAGCGCCTCGTACCCGGGGCCGTCGATCGCCGCCGGCTGCTGCGTGGGGGGGCCGGCCTCGCCGCAGGCGCAGCCTTGGTGGCGTGCGGCGACGACGGGGGCACCTCGCCGGCGGACACGGACAGCAGTGACCCGGCCGATGGTGGGGACGGCCCGACCGGCGACACGAACGGCGCCGGCGCGGCTCTGACGGCGGCGGCGGACGTCCCGGTCGGCGGCGGGTCGATCTTCGGCGACGCCGGCGTGGTCGTCACCCAGCCCGCCGAGGGCGAGTTCATGGCGTTCAGCAGCGTGTGCACCCACCAGGGGTGCCAGGTCGCCGACGTCACCGAGACAATCAACTGTGATTGTCACGGCAGCCGATTCTCCATCGAGGACGGTTCCGTGGTCGGTGGGCCGGCTCCGTCGGCACTTTCCGAGATACAGATCAGCGTCGACGGAGACCAGATCAGCCTGGCCTGAAGCAAGAACCCGGGCCGGACGAGGAGCTCAGTAGCCCTGGGGCGCGGTGAGGTAGGCAGTGGACTCCTTGCGCCACATGAAGACCAGCAGCGCGACGTACAGGGCCATGGTGACGAGGCCGAGGATCAGGAGCATGGCCGGCTGGCTGCCGGTCAGCAGGCCGAGGACGCCGAGGGCAAGGCCCAGGACGGCCAGCACCGTCAGCACGATGCGTGCCCAGTTGGCCCCCTTGCGCAGGAAGACCGCGAGCACCACCCACAGCACGCCGAAGATCAGGAAGCCGATGACCGCCCCGACGATTCCCCCGGTGCGGGCGGCGTCCAGCTCCGCGCCGCTCAGGTCCGAGCCAGCCGATCCCTCGACCAGTTCGTCCAGCTGGAGGAACGACAGGATCGTGCTCACCACGGCCAGGGCGACAACCGCCCAGATGATGGTCACCGACGTCCTGATGGCCGGGGGCGGTTCGGTCGCCGGCGATCGGCCCTGCGACTCCGAGGGCGGCGGTGCCGTTGGGTAGTTGCTCATGAGTTTCTCCTTGTCCGGATCGCGATGAGGCACGGCCAGGCTCAGAGACGTGCATCCCATGTCATTCGTCACAATGTAGACGATCGGGAGGTCTTGCCACCCGGGGTCGCCCCTGGTCGGCCAGGGCTTGGTCGGCGTTTGCTCGTAGGGTTCGGGTGTGGCTGATCCTGCGACCTACCGACCAGCGCCGGGTGCGATCCCGAGTGCTCCGGGTGTCTACCGGTTTCGTGACGCCCAGCGCCGGGTGATCTACGTCGGGAAGGCCAAGTCCCTGCGCCCACGCCTGTCGTCGTACTTCCAGGACCTCGCTGCGCTGCACCCACGCACGCAGACGATGGTGACCACCGCGAGCTCGGTCGAGTGGACCGTCGTCAGCACCGAGGTGGAGGCGCTGCAGCTCGAGTACTCCTGGATCAAGGAGTTCGACCCCCGGTTCAACGTCAAGTACCGCGACGACAAGTCGTACCCATGGCTGGCGGTGACGCTCGACGAGGAGTTCCCGCGGGTGACGGTCGGCCGGGGGCCCAAGCGCAAGGGGGTCCGCTACTTCGGCCCGTACAGCCATGCCTGGGCGATCCGCGAGACCGTCGACCTGCTGTTGCGGGTCTTCCCGATGAGGTCCTGCTCCGCCGGGGTCTTCCGGCGATCGGAGCAGATCGGGCGCCCTTGCCTGCTCGGCTACATCGGCAAGTGCGCCGCGCCGTGCGTCGGCAGGGTCAGCGCCGCGGAGCATCGCCGGATCGTCGACGACTTCTGCTCCTTCCTCGCCGGGCAGACCACCACGTACGTCCGGCGCCTCGAGGCGCAGATGCGGACCGCGGCCGCCGAGATGGAGTACGAGAAGGCCGCTCGGCTGCGCGACGACATCGGGGCCCTGAACCGGGCACTGGAGAAGAACGCGGTCGTCCTCGGGGACGGCACGGACGCCGACGTCGTCGCGCTCGCCGAGGACCCGCTCGAGGTCGCAGTGCAGATCTTCTCCGTCCGGGGTGGACGCATCCGCGGACAACGTGGCTGGGTGGCGGACAAGGTCGACGACGCCGGCACCGGTGAGCTGGTCGAGCAGGCGCTGCTCAAGCTGTACGACGGCGAGGCAGCCGAGGCCATCCCGCGCGAGGTCCTGGTACCCGTGCTGCCGGCCGACGCCGCTGTCGTGGCCGCCTGGCTCACGCAGCGACGAGGGGGCGGCGCGGTGGACCTGCGCGTGCCGCGCCGGGGGGACAAGCGCTCGCTGATGCAGACCCTCGAGCGCAACGCCTCGCAGGCGCTGGCGACGCACAAGACGAAGCGAGCCAGCGACCTGACGACCCGTAGTCGCGCGCTCGAGGAGATCCAGCATGCGCTCGACCTCGACGACGCTCCGTTGCGGATCGAGTGCTTCGACGTCTCCCACCTGCAGGGCAGCGAGGTCGTCGCCTCGATGGTGGTGTTCGAGGATGGCCTGCCCAAGAAGAGCGAGTACCGTCGCTTCGTCGTCAGGACCCGGGGCAGGGACGGCGGCGCCGACGACGTCGCGTCCATGCACGAGACCGTCACCCGCCGCTTCCGCCGGATGCAGGAGGAGCAGGAGGCCGACGCCGCCAGCGCCCTGGATCCCGGCACCGGCCGTCCCAGGCGGTTCGCGTACGCACCGGGACTTGTCGTGGTCGACGGCGGCCCGGCGCAGGTGGCGGCGGCGCAGCAGGCGATGATCGAGGCCGGGGTGCCGGACATCGCCGTGTGCGGACTGGCCAAGCGCCTGGAGGAGGTGTGGGTCCCTGGCGAGCAGGAACCGGTCATCCTGCCGCGGAGCAGCGAGGGCCTGTACCTCCTACAGCGGGTTCGCGACGAGGCGCATCGCTTTGCGATCAGGCACCACCGGGGTCGACGCTCCAAGTCGATGCTGGCCAGCGGGCTGGACGACGTGCCGGGGCTCGGCGAGGTCCGGCGCAAGGCGCTGCTCAAGCATTTCGGCTCGCTGAGGAAGCTCAAGGCCGCCGGTGTCGAGCAGATCCAGCAGGTGCCCGGAATCGGCATGGCCACGGCAGTCGCGGTCGAGCAGGCGCTACGCACGGGCGCCGACCCAGCGGCGGACGCCGCGGTGGTCAACACCGCCACGGGTGAGATCCTCGACGACCACCCGGCACCGCCGGACCGGGTCTGGACTCGACCCGGTGAGGAGCACGCGTGACCGACCCGATCCAGGACTTTCCGATCCGTGACCTGTTGCTGGTCACGGGCATGACCGGTGCAGGGCGGAGCACCGCGGCCAAGGCGCTGGAAGACCTCGGCTGGTTCGTCATCGACAACCTGCCGCCGCAGCTGCTCGGATCGACCATCGACCTCGTCGGCCGGGAGGGCGACGGGGACACCCGGCTCGCGGTCGTGGTCGATGCCCGCTCGCGCTGGTTCTTCCACGAGCTGAGCGGCGCCCTGGACCGGCTGCGTGCCGGCGGGATACGGGCCTCGATCCTGTTCCTCGAAGCCTCCGACGAGGCCCTCGTCCGTCGCCAGGAGGCAGCCCGCCGCCCGCACCCGCTGCAGGCCGGTCAACGGCTGCTCGACGGCATCGAACAGGAGCGCGCGGTCATGGCGGCGCTGCGCGGCGACGCCGACCTCCTGATCGACACGACGAACACGAACGTGCACCAGCTCGCAGCCCGGATCGCCACCGCGTTCGGCGACCCGAGCACGATGGGGCTGCGTGCCACGGTGGTCTCGTTCGGCTTCAAGTACGGCATCCCCGTCGACGCCGACATGGTCGCCGACATGCGCTTTCTGCCCAACCCGTTCTGGGTGCCGGAGCTTCGCCACCAGACCGGGCTCGACCCCGCGGTGCGTGACTACGTCCACGGCCAGGCGGCCGCGCCGGTGTTCCTCGACCGGTACGAAGCATTGCTCGGTGCGCTCACGGATGGCTTCGTCGCGGAGGGCAAACGCTTCGTGACACTGGCGATCGGCTGCACGGGTGGCAAGCACCGCAGCGTGGCCATGTCCGAGGCGCTCGGCGAACGCCTCCGTACCCACGGCGTGCAGACGCTGGTGCTGCACCGCGACCTCGGCCGCGAGTGAGACGACCGTGAGCAACCACACCGGCCGTCGGGTCGTCGCGCTCGGCGGCGGTCACGGGCTGGCGGCCTCGCTGTCGGCCTTGCGCCGCGTCACGACCGACCTGACCGCGGTGGTGACCGTGGCCGACAACGGCGGCTCCTCCGGACGGCTGCGCCACGAGCTCGGTGTGCTCCCGCCGGGCGACCTGCGCCAGGCACTGGCGGCCCTGTGCGGTGACGACGAGTGGGGACGTACCTGGGCGGCAGTGCTCCAGCACCGGTTCGCGTCCCAGGGGGCGTTGCACGACCATGCGCTCGGCAACCTGCTGATCGTCGCCTTGTGGGAGCTGCTCGGTGACGAGGTGGGCGGCCTGGACTGGGTGGCGCGGTTGTTGGGCGCCCAGGGCACCGTCCTGCCGATGAGCTCGGTGCCGTTGGACATCACCGCCCAGGTGCGGGGCTGTGACCCGGACAACCCCGGATCGGTACGGACGGTGCGGGGGCAGGTGGAGGCGGCCACGACAACCGGAACTGTCCTGGAGGTGGCCCTGGACCCCGCCGACCCCCCTGCCTGCCCGGAGACCCTGGCTGCGGTACGTGCCGCCGACTGGGTTGTGCTCGGTCCGGGCTCCTGGTTCACCAGCGTCATCCCGCACCTGCTGGTGCCACAGCTGCGGACCGCACTGCAGGAGACCCCTGCACGTCGACTGCTGGTGCTCAACCTGGTGACCCAGGAGGGCGAGACCGACGGCTTCTCGCCGGCCCAGCACCTCGAGGTCTTCGCGCGGCACGCACCGGGGCTGCGGATCGATGTGGTCCTGGTCGACGAGGGCCAGCACGACCGGACCGGCGCCCTGGAGGCGGCCGCAGCCGGGCTCGGTGCCCGGGTGGTCCTCGAGCAGGTGGCCGCCGTCGACGGCGGTCCGCGTCACGACGCCCTGCGGCTGGCGGCGGCCTTCGACCAGATCATGTCCGCGAGCGGGACGAGATTCCCCCGACCGGATGGACGCGCGGCGCGACGGGCATAGAGTGTTCCGGCGGGGATCCGTGACGGTGTTGCACGAATCGGCCCCTACCCCCTTTTTCACGGCAGGCAGGATCAACCAGATGGCGATGACGGCACAGGTCAAGTCGGAGCTGGCAGGTGTCGCCGTGACCAGGTCCAGCTGCCGCAAGGCCGAGGTCGCCACGATGCTGAGGTTCGCCGGAGGACTGCACATCGTCGGTGGCCGGATCGTCGTCGAGGCCGAGCTCGACACCGGGGCTGTCGCCCGGCGGCTACGCAAGGAACTGCTCGAGGTCTACGGCCAGCACAGCGAGGTCGTGGTCGTCTCCGGCAGCGGTCTGAAGTCCGGCACCCGATACGTCGTCCGGGTGGTCAAGGACGGTGAGGCGCTGGCCCGCCAGACGGGTCTGATCGACGGGCGTGGCCGGCCGGTGCGCGGCCTGCCCCCGCAGGTGGTGGCCGGCGCGGACTCAGACTCCGAGGCCGCCTGGCGGGGGGCCTTCCTGGCCCGTGGCTCCCTCACCGAACCGGGTCGCTCCTCGGCCCTGGAGGTCACCTGTCCCGGGCCGGAGGCAGCACTCGCGCTGGTCGGAGCGTCGCGTCGCCTGGGCATCAACGCCAAGGCCCGTGAGGTTCGCGGGGTCGACCGCGTGGTGATCCGCGACGGCGAGGCCATCGCGGCACTGCTCACCCGGCTGGGTGCCCATGAGTCGCTGATGGCCTGGGAGGAGCGCCGGATGCGACGGGAGGTGCGGGCGACCGCGAACCGTCTCGCCAACTTCGACGACGCCAACCTGCGACGCTCGGCCCGTGCTGCCGTCGCCGCCGGTGCCCGTGTCGAGCGGGCGCTGGAGATCCTGGACGACGAGGTGCCCGAGCACCTCGCAGCGGCCGGTCACCTGCGCGTGCAGAACAAGCAGGCGAGCCTCGAAGAGCTGGGCCACATGCACGAACCACCCCTCACCAAGGATGCGATCGCCGGACGCATCCGGCGGCTCCTCGCAATGGCCGACAAGCGCGCGGAGGACCTCGGGGTCCCGGACACGGAGTCCAGCCTGACGCCGGAGATGCTGGCAGACAGCAACGGGTAGGGTCGGTCGTCCACGGACATCGCCGTCCGACGACCGTCATCTCAGCCTCCCGAGGAGCCACACCCGTGACCGTGCGTGTAGGAATCAACGGCTTCGGCCGGATCGGCCGTAACTTCTACCGGGCCGTCGAGGCCGCCGGTGCCGACATCGAGATCGTGGCGTTCAACGATCTCGGCGACGACGACACCCAGGCCCACCTGCTCAAGTACGACTCGATCCTCGGCCGCCTCGGGCACGACGTGTCGGTGACCGACGGCGGCATCAGGGTCGGCGACCGGGTCATCACGTCGCTGGCCGAGCGCGAGCCGGCCAAGCTCCCCTGGGGCGAGCTGGGGGTGGACGTGGTGATCGAGTCGACCGGCCTGTTCACCGACGCGACCAAGGCCAGGGCCCACCTGGACGCCGGCGCCCGCAAGGTCGTCATCTCCGCCCCGGCGAAGAACGAGGACGTCACCCTCGTCATGGGCGTCAACCACGAGACGTACGACCCGTCGTCGCACCACATCGTGTCCAACGCCTCGTGCACCACCAACTGCCTGGCGCCGATGGCCAAGGCGCTCAACGACGCGCTGGGCATCGAGCGCGGCCTCATGACCACGATCCACGCGTACACCCAGGACCAGAACCTGCAGGACGGCCCACACTCGGATCTGCGACGCGCCCGTGCCGCCGCCATCAACATCGTGCCGACCTCCACCGGCGCCGCCAAGGCCGTGAGCCTGGTGCTGCCGGAGCTCAGGGGCAAGCTCGACGGCTACGCGCTCCGGGTGCCGGTGCCCACCGGATCGGCCACCGACCTGAGCTTCACCGCCTCGCGCGAGACATCGGTGCAGGAGGTCAACGAGGTGATGAAGACGGCTGCCAGCGAGGGCCCGCTGGCCGGCTACCTCAGGTACTCCGAGGCGCCTCTGGTCTCCTCCGACATCATCACCGACCCGGCGTCGTGCGTCTTCGACTCCGGCCTCACCAAGGTGATCGGGGACCAGGTGAAGGTGGTTGGCTGGTACGACAACGAGTGGGGCTACTCCAACCGGCTCGTCGACCTCGTCGACCACATCGGTGCCTCGCTCTGACCCAGTCAGGAAGGGCGAGGGGGTCCCCCGTGCCGAACCTATTGGCGCAGGGGTCCCCCTCGCGAGTCCGGCACCGTCACGCGGCGCCCCAGACGCAAGGGAGACACCTCCGTGCAGACGATCGACGACCTGGGTGACCTCCGGGGCAGGCGGGCGCTGGTCCGCAGCGATCTGAACGTGCCGCTGGAGGGCACCAGCATCAGCGACGACGGGCGCGTACGGGCCAGCGTGCCCACGCTCAGGCGGCTGCAGGACGCGGGAGCCCGGGTAGTGGTCACCGCTCATCTCGGACGACCGAAGGGTGCGCCGGACCCGTCGTACTCCCTGGCGCCCGTGGCAGCGCGACTCGGGGAGCTGATGCACACGCAGGTCGCGTTCGCGACCGACACCGTGGGTGAGCATGCCCGCGCGACCGTGGACGGGCTCACCGACGGCCAGGTGGCCGTGCTGGAGAACGTCCGGTTCCAGCCGGGGGAGACCTCACCGGACGCCGCCGAGCGCGGGGCCTTCGCCGACCAGCTGGCCGCCCTCGCGGACGTGTTCGTCTCCGACGGCTTCGGGGTGGTGCACCGCAAGCAGGCCAGCGTTTATGACGTCGCCCAGCGGTTGCCGCACGCCGCCGGCGAGCTCGTCCTGGCCGAGGTCGACGTGCTGCGGCGGCTGACCGAGCAGCCCGAGCGGCCCTACGTCGTGGTGCTCGGTGGGTCGAAGGTCTCCGACAAGCTGGGGGTCATCGACAGTCTGCTCGGCAAGGCCGACACGCTGCTCATCGGCGGCGGCATGGTGTTCACGTTCCTCAAGGCGCTCGGTCACGAGGTGGGCACCAGCCTGCTGGAGGCCGACCAGGTGGACGCCTGCGCCGGCTACCTCGAACAGGCACAACACCAGGGCGTACGCATCCTGCTGCCCACCGACATCGTGGTGGCCCGGGAGTTCGAGGCGGAGTCGCCCGCCTCGGTGGTGCCCGCGGAGGCGATGCCGGCTCAGGGGCTCGGCCTGGACATCGGGCCCGACTCCGCAGTGGCGTTCGCCAGCGAGGTGCGCAAGGCCCGGACGGTCTTCTGGAACGGCCCGATGGGTGTCTTCGAGATGGAGTCTTTCGCCGCTGGCACCCGGGCCGTGGCGCAGGCGCTGACCGAGCTCGACGGCCTGAGCGTCGTCGGCGGCGGTGACTCTGCCGCGGCCGTGCGCCGGCTCGGTTTCGCCGACGACCAGTTCGGGCACATCTCCACCGGCGGCGGAGCGAGCCTGGAGTACCTCGAGGGCAAGACCCTCCCCGGCCTCGACGTCCTGGAGCACTGATCCGCATGACACGCACCCCGCTGATGGCAGGCAACTGGAAGGCCAACCTGAACCACCAGGAGGCTGTTGCCCTGGTGCAGAAGCTCGCCTGGACCCTGTCGGACAAGAAGCACGACTACCGCAGGGCCGAGGTGGTGGTGCTCCCACCGTTCACCGATCTGCGCAGCGTGCAGACGCTCGTCAACGGTGACCGTCTGGACCTGGTCTACGGCGCCCAGGACGTGTCCACGCACGACGAAGGGGCGTACACCGGCGAGGTCACCGCCGGCATGCTGGCTAAGCTCGGCTGCTCGTACGTCGTGGCGGGACACTCCGAGCGCCGCGAGCACCACCGCGAGGACGACGCCACCGTGAACGCCAAGGCGCGCAAGGTGCTGACGGCCGGCATGACCCCGATCGTGTGCGTCGGGGAGGGGCTCGACGTCCGGCAGGCCGGCGCCCACGTCGAGCACGCGCTCGCGCAGGTCGAGGGATCACTGGCCGGGCTGGGTGCGGAGCAGGTAGCGGGTCTGGTCATCGCCTACGAACCGGTCTGGGCGATCGGGACGGGCGAGGTGGCCACTCCGGACGACGCCCAGGAGGTGTGCGCCGCCATCCGTGCGCGTGTCGGTGCCACCTGGTCGGCTGCGGCCGCGAGCGACGTGCGTATCCTCTACGGTGGTTCGGTCAAGGCGAGCAACATCGCCGCGATCATGGCCGCGTCCGACGTGGACGGGGCGCTGGTCGGTGGTGCGAGCCTGAAGGCGGATGAGTTCGGTGGCATCTGCCGGTTCTACGCCATGCCCATCCTGTAAGACGACGATCTCGACGAAGAAGGCCTGACGACCCGTGGTTCTCGCATTCTCCATCCTGCTCATGATGACCAGCACGCTGATGATCGTGCTGGTGCTGCTGCACAAGGGCAAGGGTGGTGGGCTGTCGGACATGTTCGGTGGCGGCGTGTCGACCGGTCTGGGGGGGTCGTCCACCGCAGAACGCAACCTCGACCGCATCACGATCGGCACCGGCGTCATCTGGTTCCTGTGCGTCGTCGCACTCGGGTTGCTGCTCAAGGCCCAGGCCGGCTGAGCACGCGTCCTACAATGTGTTCGCCGTGACGCGCAGCGCCACGGGTTCGGCGGTAGCGAAGGAGTGGAACCGTGGCCAGTGGCAGTGCCATCCGTGGCAGTCGCGTCGGCGCAGGCCCCATGGGCGAGGCGGAGCGCGGTGACGCCGCTCCCCGACAGAAGATCTCGTACTACTGCGCGAAGCGTCACCACACCCAGCCGAGCTTCGCTGCTGATGCGGTGATCCCGGAGATGTGGGACTGTCCGCGGTGCGGCCTGCCCGCGAGCCAGGACCAGGGCAACCCACCACCGGCGCCCAAGGTCGAGCCGTACAAGACCCACCTCGCCTACGTCAAGGAGCGGCGCTCCGACATCGAGGCAGCGGAGATC
>JALZKQ010000081.1 GCA_030859165.1 Actinomycetota bacterium | reverse complement strand
CGCTCGGCGCTCGCCGCCACGCCGCGACAGCTGGACCTGCTTCGGCGCGCCGGGGTCGTCGACGCCGGTGGCCGGGGGCTGTGCGTGGTGCTCGACGCGACGGTCCGGGTGCTGACCGGCGAGGTCCGCCCCGATCCCGACCGCGCACGGGCAGGCTCCAGCCTGCCGGTCCCGCACCTCGACGCCGACCTGTCGGCCCAGGGCCCGTCCTACGAGGTGATGTACCTCCTGGACGCCGTGGACGACCGGATCCCGGAGCTGCGCTCGAGGCTCGCCCCGCTGGGTGACTCGCTGGTCGTCGTCGGTGGGGAGGGCCTGTGGAACGTGCACGTCCACGTCGACGACGTCGGGGCCGCCATCGAGGCCGGACTCGCAGCCGGACGTCCCCACCGCATCGCCGTGACCCATTTCGCCGAGCAGCTCACTGGTGGCGCTGCGCCCGTACCTGCCAGGTCGCGGGCGGTGATCGCCGCCGGGGCCGGTCCCGGCCTGGTCGAGCTGTTCGAGGGCGCTGGTGCGCGCGCGCTGCTGCTGCGCCCGGGATGGCGTAGCTCGACGGCGGAGTTCCTGGAGGCGATCGAGACCAGCCAGGCAGGCGAGGTGGTGCTGCTGCCCAACATGGAAAGCTGCCTGCCCGCCGCCGAGGCCGCAGCCCGCCGGGTCCGGGAGCGTGGGGTCCGGGTAGCCGTGATCCCGACCCGGGCGCAGGTCCAGGGGCTCGCCGCCCTGGCCGTGCACGACCCCGCCCGCGGCTTCGACGACGACGTCGTGACCATGACCACGGCCGCCGGGCACACCAGGCACGGCGGCGTGACGATCGCGACCACCCGGGGCATCACCACGGCCGGTCCCTGCGAGGCAGGCGACGTCCTCGGGGTGCTGGAGGGCGACTTCGCTCTGGTCGGCTCCGACCTCGAGGTGGTCGCCGGCGACGTGGTCCGCCAGCTGCTTGGCGGCGGCGGCGAGCTCCTGACGCTGGTCACCGGGGAGGACACCCCGTCGGGGCTCACGGACGGAATCGAGGCGATGGTGCGCTCCTGGCGCCCGGACGTGGACACGATCGTGCTCGATGGCGGTCAGGTCCGCTACCCGCTGCTGGTGGGTGTCGAGTGAGCGTCCACGGCGACCGGTCGCTGGACCGTTCACTGGGCACCCTGGTCGGCGGCAAGACTGCCGACCGGATCCGCGAGGAGCTGCAGATCGAGTGTGTCGGCGATCTGCTCGGCCACTACCCACGCCGCTACGAGCAGCGAGGTCAGCTGACGGACATGTCGCGACTGCAGCGCGACGAGCACGTCACCGTGCGGGCCCGCGTCGTACGCGCGGTCACCAAGGACTACCGGGACCGCCGACGCGGGGGGCGGATCAGCAAGCGGATCGAGATCACCGTCACCGACGAACGAGGTGAGATGCTCCTGACGTTCTTCAACCAGCTGTTCCGGCTGGCCCAGCTCAAGGCCGGCACGGTCGGGTACTTCTCGGGCAAAGTCAGCGAGTTCAACGGGCGTCGCCAGCTGTTGCACCCGGACCTCATGCTGCTCGACGAGGACACCGACCTCGACACTGAGCTGGATGCGCAGGAGGCCGGGGGAGGCCTCGTGCCGATCTACCCGGCGACGGCGAGGCTGCAGACCTGGACCATCGCCAAGAGCGTCGCGCGGGTCCTGCCTGAGATCGGGGACGTCGAGGATCCGCTTGCCGACGAAATCCGGGAGCGTGAGGGGTTCGTCGATCTCCGTACGGCCTACGAGTACATCCACCGGCCGGACAATCTGGCCCAGGTCGAGGCCGCCCAGAACAGGCTGCGCTTCGACGAGGCCTTCGTGGTGCAGATCGAGCTGGCCCGGCAGCGAGCGGCCACCGAGCGGCTGCCGGCGGTGGCCCGACGGCCGCGCCCCGGAGGGCTGCTCGACCGATTCGACAGTGCGCTGCCGTTCACGCTGACCGCCGGTCAGCGTGAGATCGGCGAACTCCTCACCGACGAGCTGGCCCGTGGACGTCCGATGCACCGGCTGCTGCAGGGCGAGGTGGGATCGGGCAAGACCGTCGTGGCGCTGCGGGCGATGCTGCAGGTCGTCGATGCCGGCGGCCAGACCGCGCTGCTGGCTCCCACCGAGGTGCTGGCCGTGCAGCACCACCGCTCGATCAGCACCATGCTGGGGACCCTGGCCGGCGGCGGCATGCTCGGCGGTGACGCGGACGCAACCCGGGTCCGGCTGCTGACCGGCTCGATGGGGGCCAGGGCCCGCCGGGACGCGATCGCGGATGTGGCATCTGGGGAAGCCGGGATCGTCGTGGGCACGCACGCGATCCTCGAGGACGTTGTCACCTTCGCCGATCTCGGCCTGGTGGTCGTCGACGAGCAGCACCGCTTCGGCGTCGAGCAGCGGGCCGTCCTGGGCAAGCGGGCCGGGGAGAAACGCGCGCACACGCTGGTGATGACGGCGACGCCGATCCCGCGGACGGTGGCCATGACCGTGTTCGGTGACCTGGAGACCTCGACCCTGTCGGAGCTCCCGGCCGGCCGGAAGCCCATCCAGACCACGGTGGTGCCCGCGGCCGCCCGACCGGGTTGGCTGCAGCGCTGCTGGGACCGGATCGTCGAGGAGGTCGAGCAGGGCCATCAGGCCTACGTGGTGTGTGCACGCATCGGTGACGGAGACGATGCGGGCGACGTCGACGAGCGCGGGCTGCCGCGCCCGCAGGCTGCCGTCGAGCTGTTCGGGCAGCTGACGTCCGGCCCGCTCGCAGACATCAACGTCGAGCTGCTGCACGGCCGGCTCCCGGCGGAGACCAAGGACGTGGTGATGTCCCGGTTTGCGACGGGTGAGACCGATGTACTGGTGTCGACTACCGTCATCGAGGTGGGGGTGGACGTCGCCGACGCGTCGACGATGGTCGTGATGGACGCCGAGCGGTTCGGCATCTCGCAGCTGCACCAGCTACGAGGCCGCGTCGGACGCGGTGCGGCGCCAGGGCTCTGCCTGCTCGTGACCCAGGCACCCGTAGGCAGCCCGCCGTACGAGCGGCTGAGCGCGGTGGCAGGCACGTCGGACGGTTTCGAGCTCTCCCGCCTGGATCTCGAGACCAGGCGGGAGGGCAACGTGCTCGGGGTGAGCCAGTCCGGGCGCCGTTCAGCGCTGCGGCTGTTGTCGGTGCTCGACCACGAGGACATCATCGTCCGGTCGCGCAGCCTCGCCGAGCAGATCATCGCCGACGACCCAACGCTGGACGCCCATCCGGCGCTGGACGCCGCCGTCGGCCGCTTTGCCAGGTCCCGGCGGTCGGGCTACCTGGACAAGTCGTGACGCCACGGCGTTGACCAGCGGAACCTGGCCTCACTGCGCAGGTAACCGTTCATGCCGTTGATCTGCTGGGTGCAAGGAAATGGCGCCCGTCCGGTGGGCGGGCGCCATTCCAGCGTGCGGGACTAGGCCTTCTTGCCGGGTGCCCGGTCCGATGGGCTGCCCGTGGCGTCGCGGCAGGCGGACGCTCCGCGGGGCTCCCCGTCGTCGCGGCCGTCTTTGCCGAAGTAGGAGAAGCCGGGTGAGTCGCCCTCGGGCGAGACGCAGTGCGCGGCGGACGCGCCACCAGCGCTGAAGAGAACCGATCCACTGACCATGGCGGTGACGGCGACGGCCTTTGCGAGCTTGGCGAGCATGGTGCCTCCAGGGTGTAGGGATGCTGACAACCGGGTATACGGCTGCAAAGGCGAAACCGTTCACCCTCGGCAGAAGAATCTTCGCGAGGCGCCAGCGCGCTCGGCCGCATCCAGCGACGTGGCGGTCGCGGTCCCGGGTCACAGTCCTGCCAGACTTCGTGAGACAGCCGGTCCCAGCAACGCACTACCTGGAGGGTCGTGACCCGCATCGTGGCCGGCAGCGCCGGCGGTCGCCGCCTGCGCACCCCGCCGGGAGACAGCACCCGGCCCACGGCCGACCGGGTCCGCGAGGCCATGTTCTCGGCCCTGGAGTCGATGCTCGGTTCCCTGCAGGGGCTGCGGGTACTCGACCTCTACGCCGGTTCGGGTGGCTTGGGCCTCGAGGCGCTGTCCCGGGGGGCTGCGTACGCGACGTTCGTGGAATCCGACCGGCGCGCGGCGGCGCTCGTGGCGTCCAACGCCCGGGACCTGGGGCTCGAGGGCGCGCAGGTCGTGATGCGACCGGTACAGGCCCACCTCGGGGGCGGCCGCGCCGAGCCCTTCGACCTGGTGGTCGCCGACCCGCCGTACGCCCTGTCAGTGGCGGACCTCGACGACGTGCTGCGCTGCCTGGACGAGCACGGCTGGCTGGCTGCGGACGCGGTCGTCGTCCTGGAGCGCTCACGGCGCAGCCCCGAGCTGAGATGGCCCGAGGGTATCGACGGCGTGCGCCGACGCGACTACGGCGAGACCGTACTTTGGTACGGTCGCCGGTCCGACCGCCTCGTGACCAGGAGCACCCCTGCATGAGCACTGCCTGCTGTCCGGGGTCCTTCGACCCGGTGACCCTCGGACACCTCGACGTCGTGACCCGGGCAGCCTCGCTGTTCGACCGGGTGAGTGTCGCGGTGCTGGTCAACGAGCACAAGCGCAACCTCTTCGATCTCGAGGAGCGGCTGGCGATGCTGCGCGAGGTGACGGCCGACCTGCCCCGTGTGTCGGTCGAGGCCTTCGACGGGTTGCTGGTGGACTTCTGTGCGGAGCGGGGGATCGGCGCCATCGTGAAGGGCTTGCGGTCGGGTTCGGACCTCGACTACGAGTTGCCGATGGCGCGGATGAACGTGGGCCTGGGCCGGGTCGAGACTGTCTTCGTGCCGCCCGCGGCCGCCTGGTCGCACGTCTCCTCCAGCCTGGTGAAGGAGGTCGCCGCCCTGGGCGGAGACGTGAGCGGGATGCTTCCCCCGCCGGTGCATGCGGCCCTGGTGCGGCGGCTCGCCGAACGTCGGGGCGGCGCTTGAGCAACAACCGCGACGTCGCGCCCCGGGCAGCAGGTATCGTGTCCCAAGGTCCTGCGCAGGACCGTGACCTGCTGCTCCCGACAACGGATGTGACGTCGTGAAGAGGCTGGATCCCAGAGCGACGCTGGTGCTCGACACCCGCGAGCTGGGTCGTCGGCCCGGGGCACAGCGGGTCACGGCGCTGACCGAGCCGGCCCCCCCGGACCTGCGCATCGACGTGCTCGGCGTACCCGCCGGAAGTCCGATCGAGCTGGATCTGCGGCTCGAGGCGGTGATGGAGGGCGTGCTGGTCTCCGGCACCGCGACTGTGGTCCTCGTCGGGGAGTGCACGCGCTGCCTGGGACCCATCGAGCAGTCCGAGACCGTCGACCTGCAGGAGCTCTACGTCTACGAGGCCATTGATCCCGACGCCGACGAGGAGACACACCGCCTGTACGGAGACCTTCTCGACCTCGAGCCGGCGTTGCGCGACGCCGTGGTGCTGGCGATGCCCTTCAACCCGCTCTGCTCGGCTGACTGCCGCGGCCTGTGCCCCGAGTGTGGCCTCCGGCTCGCCGAGGACCCTGAGCACAACCACGACGAGCCGATCGACCCCCGGTGGGCCGCCCTGCAGACCCTGCCCGCAGACCAGGACCCGCGACCGGGTGGCGTCGCTCGCCGCGCGGAGCAGGGGTGACCTCCGACGACTCGCCGGATGCCGTCTCGGCTGATCGCCGCGAGCTGAGCGTGGCGCTGGGCGTGCCCGACCTCGACGACGACCTGCTGGTCCTCGCGCTGACCCACCGCTCGTTCGCCTACGAGAACGGCGGTCTGCCGACCAACGAGCGGCTGGAGTTCCTGGGCGACTCCGTGCTCGGCCTGATCGTGACCGAGCGGCTCTACCTCCGGCACCCGGACCTGTCCGAGGGCAGGCTCGCGAAGCTGCGCGCCGCCGTCGTCAACGCCCACGCCCTGGCCCAGGTGGCCCGTGCGCTCGGCGTCGGACCCCACGTACGCCTCGGGCGCGGCGAGGAGGCCACCGGCGGATGGGACAAGTCCTCGATCCTCTCCGACACAGTCGAGGCCCTCATCGGCGCAGCCTTCCTGCAGTTCGGGTTCACCCGCTGCACCGAGCTCGTGCTGAGGTTGTTCGACCCGCTCATCGAGGCCGCGTCGCTGCTCGGCGCCGCATTGGACTGGAAGACTAGCCTTCAGGAGCTCGGCGCGGACACCGGCCTCGGCGTGCCGGTGTACCTCGTGAGCGAGACAGGGCCCGACCACGAGAAGTCCTTCACCGCACACGTACGCGTGGGCGACCAAGTCTACGGCCACGGCATCGGCCGCTCCAAGAAGGCAGCCGAGCAGCAGGCCGCCGAGACCGCATGGCGCGAGATCCGGGCGGTGCACCCGCTCGAGGTGCCCTCCGTCGACGGCGATCCGCCCGACGCCCCGCACCGGTGACCCGGCGCCCGACCGCGCACGACCGTGCCTGAGCTGCCCGAGGTCGAGGTCGTCCGCCGCGGCCTCGCCGAGCACGTCGTCGGCCGCAGGGTCGTGGCGGTGGAGGTGCACAACTCACGTTCGGTACGCCGCCACCTCGCTGGCCCCGTCGACTTCGCGGACCGACTGACCGGTCGGCGCGTCGACGACGTCCGCCGGCGGGGCAAGTACCTGTGGCTCGCGCTCGACGACGGCGATGCTGTCCTCGCGCACCTCGGCATGTCGGGCCAGCTGCTGGTGCAGCCCGCCGCAGCGCCCGACGAGACGCACCTGCGGGTTCGGTTCGCGCTCGACTCCGGCCAACAGCTGCGCTTCGTCGACCAGCGCACGTTTGGCGGCCTGTCGGTGAGCCAGGACGGTGCCGCGCTGCCGCCGGAGATCGCCCACATCGCCCCCGACCCGTTCGACCCGGCCTTCGACGACGACCGCTTCGCGACCCGTCTCCGACGCAGGCGTACCGGGCTGAAGCGGGCCCTGCTCGACCAGGGACTGGTCTCCGGCGTGGGCAACATCTATGCCGACGAGGGACTGTGGCTTGCCCGGCTGCACTACGCGCGACCCACCGAGACGCTCACCCGTGCCGAGGTCGTCCGGCTGATGTCCGGTGTCCGGGAGGTCATGTCCTCGGCCCTGAGCCAGGGTGGCACCTCCTTCGACGCGCTGTACGTCGACATCAACGGGCGCAGCGGCTACTTCGACCGCTCGCTCGAGGTGTACGGCCGCAGCGGCCAGCCGTGTCGCCGCTGCCTGACACCTGTCCGCCGAGACCCGTTCATGAATCGCTCGTCCTACACCTGCCCGCGCTGTCAACCCCGCCCGCGTCGGGCGCGCTGGTAGCCAACCGGGCTCCCGCGACCCTGCCGACGATTGACCGGCGACGGCCTGGAGTGGGACCCTGGAAGACGCACCGCGCGGCCACGAGCCGCCGCAGCCCTACCGTCACGGCCGGCCCGGCACCCGGGCGCGGCAGGTGGACGTAACGACGTGGAGGATCTTCATGGCCAAGGCACTCATGGGCCACCTGGACACCGGGATCGTGGACCCCCGACGGGTGCGCGAAACCCTGGTGCTGCGTCAGCGAATCGCCGACCTTGAGGCCGAGGTGCTGCGACTGAAGGTCGAGAACGACACGCTGGCGGCCGCGTACCGCCGTGACACCGGCTCCGTGGTCCCCGGGCATCTCGCCGACCTCGAGCCCGCCCTGTCCTGACCCGCCCCCTCCTGCCCAGGTTTACCAGGGCCCCCTGGTAAACCTCACCGCCCATGGGTTGCGTCCCATGGGCAGTGTCAACATGCCATGGGCAGTGACCGGGTCGAAGCGTCGTGGCGGTCGCTGACCGGCGGCCTCCCGGCGGCTAGGCTGTCGCCGATCCTCCCCAGGTGGCGGTAGGCAGGAGCAGGCGTTGTACCTGAAGAGCGTGACGCTGCGCGGGTTCAAGTCCTTCGCCTCGTCGACCATCCTCCAGCTCGAGCCCGGCATCACCTGCGTCGTCGGACCGAATGGTTCGGGCAAGTCCAACGTGGTCGACGCATTGGCGTGGGTCATGGGCGAGCAGGGTGCCAAGTCCCTGCGCGGCGGGAAGATGGAGGACGTCATCTTCGCCGGTACGTCCAGCCGCCCCCCGCTCGGACGCGCCGAGGTCGTGCTCACGATCGACAACGCCGACGGTGCGCTACCGATCGAGTACAGCGAGGTCACCATCTCGCGAACCATGTTCCGCAACGGGGGGTCCGAGTACGCCATCAACGGCTCCACCTGTCGGTTGCTCGACGTGCAGGACCTGCTGTCGGACTCCGGTATCGGCCGGGAGATGCACGTCATCGTCGGGCAGGGACAGCTCGACGGCGTGCTGCACGCGACGCCGGAGGAGCGCCGTGGCTTCATCGAGGAGGCCGCGGGCGTACTCAAGCACCGCAAGCGCAAGGAGAAGGCGCTGCGCAAGCTCGACGCGACCCAGGCGAACCTGGTCCGTCTGGGTGACCTGCTCAGCGAGATTCGTCGCCAGCTCAAACCGCTGGGCCGGCAGGCCGAGGTGGCCCGCAAGGCAGCCGAGGTCCAGGCCGACGTACGCGACGGCCGAGCCCGTGTCATGGCCGACGACATCGTCACCGCACGTACGGCACTGGCCCGCGAGCTCGCCGACGAGAGCGCACTGCTCGAGCGCCGCGCCGGTGTCGAACAGGCGCTGAGGCAGGCGCGCGCCACCGAGGCCGAGCTCGACGAGCAGCTCGCGGCCGATGCCCCGCGCCTGGCCCGCGCACAGGAGACCTGGTACCAGCTGTCGGGTCTGCGCGAACGCATCCGCGGCACCGCGTCGCTGGCCTTCGAGCGACTGCGAGGCCAGGCCGCCGAGCCCGTCCAGCCCCGACCGGGACGCGATCCGGAGGACCTGGAGGCGCAGGCGACGGCGGTGCGGGCGACCGAGCAGCGGATCCAGGCCGAGGTGGCGCAGCGCCGCACCGCCCTGTCGGACGCCGTCGAGATCCGGCAGGAGGCGGAGCAGGCCCATGCACTGGAGGAACGCCGGGTCGCCGGGCTCGTGCGTGCCGCGGCGGACCGTCGTGAGGGGCTGGCCCGCCTGACCGGGCAGGTGGAGACGCTGCGCAGCCGGGTCCGCTCCGCGGAGGACGAGCTCGGCCGGCTGGAGGATGCACGCAGCGAGGCCGCGCACCGGGCGGACCGCGCCCGGCACGACTTCACCGTGGTGGAGACGCGGGTCGCCGGGCTGGACGTGGGGGAGTCCGGTCTGGATGCGGAGTACGAAGGGGCCCAGTCCGCGCTGCACGACCTCGACGAGCAGCTGTCCAAGCACGGGGACGAAGCCGCCGCGTCCGACCGCGAGCGGGCCGCGCTCGCCGCGAGGGTCGAGGCGCTCGAGCTCGGGCTCACCCGCAAGGACGGTGCAGGGGCCCTGCTCGCGGCGAGCGACACCGTCTCCGGGCTGCTCGGCTCGGTCGCGGCGCTGCTCTCGGTGCGTAGCGGGTACGAGAGCGCCGTCGCGGCCGCGCTCGGTGACGCAGCCGATGCCGTCGCCGTGACCGGGGCCGACGCGGCGATCGGTGCCATCGAGCACCTGCGGGTGGAGGACCTCGGCCGGGCCGGCCTGGTGCTCGGTGGCGGCGAGGACGACCGCGACTGGCCGGGCCTGCCCGACGGCGCGGTGTACGCCGTCGACGTGGTGGACGCGCCCGGCGACCTGGGCGGCGCGCTGCAGCGTCTGCTGCACAAGGTCGTGGTCGTCGAGGATCTCCAGGCTGCGCGTCGGCTAATCCGCGCCCAGCCCGACCTGGTTGGCGTCTCGCGCAGCGGTGACGTGCTGGGCACGCACTTCGCCCGTGGCGGATCCGCCGAGGGGCCGAGCCTGATCGAGGTGCAGGCCGCGCTCGAGGAGGCCCGCGGACGGCTCGACGATGCCACCCGCGAGGGTGAACGCCTGCAGTTCGCTCTTGCGCGCATGCAGGAGCAGCGGGGTGACGCCGCCCGCCGGGCCGACGTCGCGTTGGCCAGGCTGCACGAGTCCGACGCGGCGATGGCGGCGGTCGCCGAACAGCTCGGCCAGCTCGGTTCGGTGGCCCGCTCCGCGCGCGCCGAGGCCGACCGGCTGGGAGCCGCGATCGAGCAGGCCACCGGGGCACGGGCCGCGCACCTGGGCGCCCTCACCGCACTGGAGGAGCGCCTCGCGCGAGCCGCCG
>JALZKQ010000070.1 GCA_030859165.1 Actinomycetota bacterium | reverse complement strand
TCCCGGCGGCGGCCGCGAGCAGCCGGCAGAGCGTCGCCCGTACGGCCGGCCCGTCGCTCGCGCCGGTCGGCCAGTCGACCGCGTCGCGTACCGCCGGACCGAACAGGTCCGCCTGCCAGGTGGTCTGGTTGGCACCGGTGCCGCGCAGGGTGGCGGGACGGTCGGCGGACACCACCAGCAGCGGGACGCCGGAGTGGTCGGCCTCGAGCACCGCCGGATGCAGGTTCGCGACCGCGGTACCCGAGGTCGTCACGACCGGTACGGGCCGGTGCGAACCCTTGGCGAGCCCCAACGCCAGGAACCCGGCACTGCGCTCGTCGACACGTACGTGCAGCCGCAGCCGCCCCTGCGCGTCTGCGTCGAACAACGCCATCGCCAACGGCGCGGACCGCGACCCAGGGGCCAGCACCGCCTCGCGCACCGCGTTGCGGACCAGCTCGTCGACCAGGGTGCGAGCGAGGAGCGTCGAGGGGTTCATACCGGCACCGCCTGGACTCGTGCGAGCCTGGCAGCCCAGCGGGCCTGCAGAGCATCGTCGGCCTGCACCACCAGTTCGCCTGGGCGTACGTCACGCCGACCCACTGCCATCGCCCCGTCGACGACCGCGATGTCGCCGCCTCCGTCGAGCAGGCGCAGCGTGTTCAGTCCGCAGGCGTACGGCAGCTCCGGCAGGGCCGCCGCCAGCGCGAGCCCGGCGGCGATCCCGACCGACGTCTCCAGCGCACTGGACACCACGACCGGCAGCCCGATCCGCTCGGCGATGCGCAGGCACGCGTGCACCCCGCCCAGCGGCTGGACCTTCAGCACGGCGATGTCGGCCGCATCCAGCGCCCGCACGCGCAGCGGGTCCTCGACCCGCCGGATCGACTCGTCCGCTGCGATCGGGACGTCGAGGCGCCGTCGTACGGCCGCGAGCTCCTCCACGGTGCGACACGGCTGCTCGACGTACTCCAAGCCGCCCGCGGCGCGGTCCAACGCCCGGATCGCGTCGACAGCCTCGTCGACCGACCAGCCACCGTTGGCATCCACCCGTACCCGACCTCCGGCTCCTAGCACGTCGGCGACCGCCTCGACCCGGGCCAGGTCGTCAGCGAGGGTCTGCCCGTGCTCGGCGACCTTGACCTTGGCGGTCCGGCAGCCACCGCTCGCCTCGACCATGCGCTGGACGGCTGTCGGCCCCACCGCGGGAACCGTGCAGTTGACCGGGATGCGTGCGCGCAGCGGCGACGGCCACGGGTCGTGTGCAGCCTCAAGCCCTGCCTTCAGCCAGGTGGCCGACTCGGCCGCGTCGTACTCGCTGAACGGGCTCCACTCCGCCCACCCCTGCGGCCCCTCGGCGAGCATGCCCTCGCGCACCGTGATCCCCCGAAAGCGGATGCGCACAGGGATGGCGAACGCCGTCCACTGCAGCTCCTCGGCACGGGCTCGGCTCACCCGGCGCAGCCTACGACCGATCGGCGTGGGCGCTCGCGGCAAGCCGGGCGAGTGCGAGCCGGTCCGGCTTACCGCCGGGCAGCAACGGGATGGCGTCCAGATGCACGACCTGACGCGGCGCCCAGGTCCGCGGCAGGCTGGTCGACACGTGGTCACGAACCCTGCCCAGGCCCACCGACCCGTCCACGATGCAGGCCACGACGCGGGTCCCCCACTCGTCGTCAGGCACCCCGACGGCCGCCGCGTCACGCACTCCGGGCAGCCGCAGCAGGGCCCCGGTCACCGCGGGCAGAGCCACGTTGACACCGCCGCTGACCACGATGTCATCGATCCGGCCGAGCACCTCCAGCCGACCGTCGGCATCGATCGCGCCGACGTCAGACGTGGCGAACCAGCCGTCGCACAGCACGTCCGCGATGGCCGCGTCGTCGCCGGCGTACCCGTCGAACAGGACCGGTCCGGCGAGATGAATCCGCCCGTCGACGGCCAGCCGGACGGCGACCCCGTCGAGCGGTCGCCCGTCGTAGACGCAGCCGCCGCAGGTCTCGCTCATGCCGTATGTGCGCACCACCGGCACCCCGGCATCGGCGCAGCGTCCTGCCAGGTCGGGGTCCAACGCAGCCCCACCAACGAGCACGGCATCGAAGCGGCGCAGCAGATCCAGCTCACCGGCCTGCGCGAGACGGTGCAGCTGGGTCGGGACCAGGGAGACGTACGCCCGCTCAGCGCCGAGCTGGTCCACCGCGTCCGCGAACGAGGCATGGCGGGCGGCGTCGACCGGCGCGGTGCCGGCCAGCAGTGACCGCACCAGCACCTGCAACCCGCCCACGCTGGTCACCGGCAGCGCGAGCAACCACTGGCCGGGTCCTCCCAGCCGCGCCTGCGTGGCCGTCGCGGAGGCTCGGAGCGCGGCACAGGACAGCACGACCTGCTTGGGTGCACCGGTCGAGCCCGACGTACGCACCACCACCGGGCCGTCCGGGTCGGCCCACCAGGTCGCGAGCGCGCGGCGTACCTGCTCGGGCGAGCCGCTCAACGGCCGTAGCAGGGAAGGCACGGACCCATCCTCGCCTGCTCCGCGCCGTCGGTCGGCATTGACCGCCGGCACGTCGTCGCGTTGGCTGCTCGACATGGAGTTGCCACTGACCGGACGGGTCGCCCTGGTCACCGGGGTCAGCCGCCACCGCGGGATCGGCTTCGCGGTGGCTCGGCGCCTGGCCGCGATGGGTGCCGACCTGTTCGTCACCCACCACCGAGCCCACGACGAGGAGCAGCCCTGGGGCGCCGACGACGTCACCGCCGTGATCGCCCAGCTGCGAGAACAGTCACCGGGCGCGGTGGCGGACACGCCGGCCGACCTGGCCGAACCCACGGCACCCGCGCAGGTGGTCGCGCAGGCCGTGGACGCGTTCGGCCATCTGGACATCGCTGTCTGCAACCAGGCGCGCAGCGGTGGTGACGGCACCTTGCTCGACCTGGACGCCGCCATGCTGGACGCCCACTGGCAGGTCGATGCGCGCGCCGCCCTACTGCTCACCCAGCAGTTCGCCCGCCAGCACGATGGGCGCGCGGGTGGCCGGGTGATCTGGATGACGTCGGGCCAGCAGCGCGGCCCGATGCCCGGCGTGGTCGCGTACGCAGCAGCCAAGGCCGCCCTGGCAGGTGTGCTGGTCACGGTCGCCGACGAGCTGGTCCAGCGCAACATCCTGCTGAACGCCGTCAACCCCGGTCCGGTCAACACCGGCTACCTTGATCCCGAGCACACCGGCGATCGCGGACCGCAACTGTTGGCCATGTTTCCGCAGGGCCGCTTCGGCGAGCCCGACGACCCGGCCAGGCTGATCGGGTGGCTGGTCTCCGACGAGGGGCGCTGGGTCGTCGGTCAGGTGATCGACTCCGAGGGCGGCTTTCGCCGCTGATTTCGGCCTCGCGGGCCGCCGGCCGCAACCCCATGCGGGGGATTCAGGCGCCGCTCGTGGTCATGGCTGCATGAGCGGTCAAGGTCTGCGGATCGCCGGGACCGGCTGTCCACGGCCCGGACCAGCTCGTCGGGGGGCCTCGCTTTCACTGGGGCCGCCGCGCGAAGAACACGAACTCGCGTCCCGGGCGGTCGGGCGCACCGCGGACCTCGTCCACGGCATAGCCGTGCGCGACCAACTCCGCCGCGACCTCGTCACGCCCGCGAAATCGCAGCGTGGAGTCCGACGTCAACACCTGCCCGTCGGACGCGAACACCCACGTCCCACGAAAGGTCACCAACGGCCAGCTCACGTCGGTGACCTCGACCCAGCTCTCGACCGCGCCGACGCCCTGGATCTCGGCGACGCTGGTCGACGCTTCGCGATTCCACTCCTGCCATCCGCGATACGCCGGGTCGCGGGTCTCGAAGACGAGCCGTCCGCCTGGACGCAATGCCTCGTACCCGCCGCGCAGCGTCGCCTCCCAGTCCGGCGGGTCCACGATCGCCTGGGCGACGTTGGCGGTCATGGTGACGAGGTCGACCTGCATCGGGGGCAGGGAGGTCGCGTCGCCGTGGATCCAGTGCACACGCTGCGCACCGGGCTTGGCTCGAGCGACATCGAGCGAGCCGCCGGCCGGGTCGACGCCCGTCACGTCGAGGCCGCGGTCGGCGAGTTGCAGAGCGAACGTGCCTGTCCCGCAGCCCACGTCCAGCACGCGGCGAGCTCCGAGCTCGTCGGCGATGGCGATGTACACGTCCAGGTCGCTGCGGTCGGGATCGAGAGCGTCATAGATCGCGACCAGCCGCGGATGATCGAAGATGTCGTCAGCCATGCGACTGACCGTAGGCCGGTCCGCTACGGCGCGGCGCCCGATTTCCTGCTGATCGAGTCCGGGGCGTTCGCGGCTGGCGAGTGAGCCACCTGGGACCGGACGCCGCATGCCCGCCTGGGAGACTGACTCCTCGTGGCCACCGTGCGCGACTGGATCGAGGGTGCGCGTCCGCGTACCCTCCCGGCCGCTCTCGCGCCGGTACTCGCGGGCACCGGTGCGGCGGCGTACGACGGCGGTGCGGTGTGGTGGAAGGCGGCGCTCGCGCTCGTGGTGTCGCTCGCCCTGCAGGTCGGGGTCAACTACGCCAACGACTACTCCGACGGCGTCCGCGGCACCGACGACGAGCGGGTCGGTCCGCTGCGGCTCGTCGGCTCCGGCACCGCTGCGCCGGCAGCGGTCAAACGGGCGGCGTTCGGGTGCTTCGGGATCGGCGCCGTGGCCGGCCTGGCTCTGGCAGCCACGTCGGGCTGGTGGCTGCTGGCGGTGGGAGCGGTGGCCATCGTGGCCGCCTGGGGCTACACCGGCGGCGAGGCCCCGTACGGGTACCGCGCCCTCGGGGAAGTCAGCGTCTTCGTCTTCTTCGGTCTGGTCGCGGTGCTGGGCACGACGTACGTGCAGCTCGGGTCCGTGAACGTCGAAGCGATCCTCGCCGGCGTCGGCATCGGCGCTCTCACCTGCGCGATCCTGGTGGCCAACAACCTGCGTGACATTCGCACCGACGTGGTTGCCGGCAAGCGCACGCTGGCCGTCGTGCTCGGCGACAGCCGCTCGCGCCGGCTGTACCTCGGGCTCTACCTCGTGGCGCTGCTCTGCCTGCTGGGTCTCACGGTGCTCACGCCGTGGACGGCGCTGGGTGCTGTGGGCCTGCTGCTCGGGGCGGGGTCGGTCGAGCGGGTCCGTCGCGGCGCCGCTGGGGCCGACCTCGTCCCGGTGCTGCGCGACACCGGGCTGGCCGATCTCGTGTATGCGATCGGCATCACGGTGGGGCTGTTCCTGGCGGCGTGACCGGCAGTGGATCGAACGCGGCCCGACGAGCACAGCGGTGTCCCACAGCACGTTCCGAGTTCACGGGGTCGGCCAGGTCCCCAGCCGCACGATGTCGTCCTCGAACCCCGCCATCGCCCGGACAAGCGCGCCTGCTGGCACTATGGCGCCGATAGCGCCATAGTGGAGCCATGCCCAGCGTTCAGATCAAGGATGTGCCGGCCGAGACGCACAGGGTGCTCCGACAGCGGGCCGCCCTCGCGCACCAGTCGCTGCAGGAGTACCTCCGGGCGCGGCTCATTGCGGAGGCAGCCAGTCCGACCGTCGAGGAGGTGCTCGACCGCGCTGGTGGGCGGGCTGGGGGGGCGGTGCCGTTCGACGTGGCCGTCGCGGCGCTGCGGGAGGACCGTGATCGTCGTTGACGCCAGCGTGCTGGCAACGGCCCTCGCCGACGACGGCGCGGACGGTGACCATTCACGGGCGCGACTACGAGGCCAGGTGCTGGCCGCTCCAGAGATCATCGATCTCGAAGTAGCCTCAGTCCTGAGGCGGCTCGTCCTCGGCGCAGACCTGCCCACTCGCCGCGCCGAACAGGCTCTGTCCGACCTGGTGGCGCTGCCGCTGCGGCGTGCTCCTCACCGGGCCCTGCTCTCGCGGTGCTGGAGTCTGCGCGAGAACGCCACCATCTACGACGCCTCGTACGTCGCTCTGGCGGAGTCCCTGGAGGTGGTGCTGCTGACCGCAGACGCTCGCTTGGCCCGAGCCCCAGGTCCGCGATGCGACATAGAGGTCCTGCGACGTCCACGCTCGAGCGGTCCGTGAACCCCCGTGAGCGGGTCGGATCCGGCCCGCGACGGTGACGGCACCAGCCCGACCGCGGGGCGGTGCCGGCCGGACCCGCCGCGGCATCACGGACCACGGACCACGGACCACGGGCCGCACGCCGTGGTCAGTGCGGTTTCCCGGGGGACCGTGCGAAACCGGCGACAGGGGGGACCGCGGCCGTCGGCCACTGGCCGGTCCGGGTGAAGTCGTCCAGCACCTCGGCGTACGGGGCCGGGTCGATGCCCTGCGCGTGCAGCCAGCCGTCGTCGTAGTAGGTGTTGCCGTAACGGTCACCGGAGTCGCACAACAGGGTCACGACGCTGCCGTGCTCCCCCGCCTCGCGCATCGCGGCGACCAGCTGCAGGGCGCCCCACAGGTTGGTGCCCGTCGAGCCGCCCACCGATCGGCCGGTCAGCGCCGAGCACCAGCGCATCGCCGCGATCGAGGCGGCGTCGGGAACCTGGATCATCGTGTCGATGACCGTCGACACGAACGACAATTCGACCCGCGGACGCCCGATCCCCTCGATCCGCGAGCCCGGACCGGTCCGGGTGGCGTCACCGTGGGCCCAGCCGGCGTAGAACGCCGAGCCCTCCGGGTCGACGACCGCGATCCGGGTGGGGTGTCGCTGGTAGCGCACGTAGCGCCCGATCGTCGCCGACGTACCCCCGGTGCCGGCTCCCACGACCACCCACCGGGGCACCGGGTGTCGTTCGAGGGCCAGCTGGGCGAAGATCGACTCGGCGATGTTGTTGTTGCCCCGCCAGTCCGTGGCCCGCTCGGCGTGCGTGAACTGGTCCATGAAGTGGCCGCCGCACTCCCGCGCCAGCCGTGCGGACTCGGCGTAGATGGCTCCTGGGTCCTCGACGAGGTGACAGCGTCCGCCCTGGAACTCGATCTCTGCGATCTTCTCGCGACTGGTCCGCGCCGGCATCACCGCAACGAAGGGCAGGTCCAGCAGTCGCGCGAAGTACGCCTCGCTGATCGCGGTCGAGCCGCTGGACGCCTCGATCACCGTGCTGCTGGGGCCGATCCAGCCGTTGCACAGGGCGTACAGGAACAGCGAGCGCGCCAGCCGGTGCTTCAGCGACCCGGTCGGGTGAACCGACTCGTCCTTGAGGTACAGGTCGACACCCGGCGGTCCGGGCAAGGGGAACACGTGCAGGTGGGTGTCGGCGCTGCGGTTGGCGTCCGCCTCGACCAGGGCGACCGCCCGGTCGAGCCACGCACGCTCTTCGGCGTCAGTCGTGGGGTTAGTCGACATCGTCCGCGTCCTCCTTGCGCCGCGCCGCGTCCAGCCGCTCCTGGATCCGCTCCGCCCGGGCGGTCACCGACGCGGCGAACTCCTCCCGCAGCCCGCCGAGCAGCGTCAGCGACAACACCGCAGAGACGACCAGCGACACGAGCGCTGCCCACAACAGGTTGCCCGAGGTCAGTGGGACGCCGAGCAGAGCCACGACCGGAACCACCACCGCCAGCGCGCCGACGAGCAAGCCGAGACGGGCGAGGGTGTAGAGGACGAACGGCTTCACGGGCTCACTGCCTGGGAGTCGGTACGGAGGCTCGAGCCCAGGACACCGATGCGCCCAGCATGTCGGCGTACGCGACAGGGTCGACATTGCCCCCGGAGACCACGGCGACCGTCGGACCCAGGGAGTCCCGATCCCGGTGGGCCAGGTAGGCCGCCGTCGTGACAGCCCCACTGGGCTCGGCCACCAGTCGCGCACGGCCCGCGATCTCCCCGACGGCAGCCACGATCTGCGCCTCGCCGACCGTGAGGATCCCGTCGACCTGGGCCTGCAGGTGCGCCCAGTTGAGGATGCCGACGCTGCCGCCGCGCAGCCCGTCGGCGATCGTCGCCGTGGTGCGCTCGAGCGGCCACTGGGTCCGCCGCCCTGTCCGCATGCCCTCGGCCGCATCCGCTGCGAGCTCGGGCTCGACCCCGATGACCCGCACCTGGGGGGCGAGTCCCTTGACGGCGGCAGCGATGCCGCTGATCAGCCCGCCGCCACCGACCGGCACGAGCACCGTCGCGACGCCGGGCAGCTGGTCGAGGATCTCGAGCCCGACCGTCCCCTGCCCGGCGATGATCGCCGCGTCGTCGAAGGGCGGCACGACGCCGGCCCCGGTCCGCTCCGCAATGGCGGCACAGGTACTCGCCCGCTCGGCGGTCGGGACCAGCTCCACGGTGGCTCCCCACGCGCGCGTGGCCGCGACCTTCGCCGCCACCGACCCCTCGGGCATGACGACCGTGCAGGCGATGCCGGCCCGTGCGGCCGCACATGCCAGCGCCTGTCCGTGGTTGCCCGACGAGTGCGTGACGACCCCCCGCGTACGTACCTCTGGGTCGAGCACGGCGACCGCATTCGTCGCCCCGCGCAGCTTGAACGCACCGGTCGGCTGCAGCGAGTCGGCCTTGAGCCACAGCAGCGGCAGGTCCGTGCCGGCAGCGAGCACCGGCGTGCGCACACACGCGTCAGCGATACGCACCGCTGCTGCCTGGACGTCCTGCAGCGTCACCAGGGGTGCGTCGTCGGCGGGGAGAACGGCCATGCCTTCAGGGTGCCAGAGCCTCGGCCGCCGGCCGATCGGGGGATGCGCGGGCGGCCTCACCGGTCGCGGCCTACCCTGGAGTTGTGGGTAAGGCACTGATCATCGTCGTCGTCGTCGTACTGAGCGTGTACAGCCTCTTCGACGTCATCGCGCAGCCGAGGACGCGGGTACGCCTGCTGCCCAAGGTGGTGTGGATCCTGGTGGTCCTGATCCCGGTGCTCGGCCCGGTCGCATGGCTCGCGCTGGGCCGACCGCGGTTCTCCCGGCCCAGCGGATCGGCCCGCCGCCCACGCGTGGTCGGCCCCGACGACGACCCGGACTTCCTGTGGAAGATCGACCGGCGCAAGCGCCCACGCAAAGGCCACGACGGCGATCCGGGTGAGCAGCCCACCGGCTGAGCCAGACGCCGGTGAGACCATCCGGGACTCCCCACGGCATGTTGTCACTGCCCATGGGTTGCATCCCATGGGTGGCGAGGTTTACCAGGGGACCCTGGTAAACCGCAGCCGTAAACCGCAGCCGTAAACCGCGGCCGGGCTCAGAAGGCGTACGCGTGCAGGCCGGAGCCGAACAGGTTGATGCCCACGAAGTTGAACAGGAACGTCAGGAAGCCGACCAGCGCGATGATCGCCGCGCCCTTGCCGCGCCAGCCGGCAGTCGCGCGGGCGTGCAGGTAACCGGCGTAGACCGCAAAGGTGATGAAGGCCCAGACCTCCTTGGGGTCCCAGCCCCAGAAGCGTCCCCAGGCGTAGTACGCCCAGATCGGCCCGGCGATCAGCGCGGCGAAGGTCCAGATCGGGAACGCGAAGGCATGCACCTTGTAGGCGACGCGGTCCATCACGTCGGCAGACGGCAGCCGCCACAGGTAGCCGTGCCGCTGCTCGATCGGTGTGCGGCGCTCGGCCCGCGACTTCACCAGGAAGAACGCGGAGGCGCCGGCACCGACCACGAAGGCTCCCCCGGCGATCGCGGCGGCCACCACGTGCAGCACCAGCCAGGGCGAGTCCAGGGCCGGTACGAGTGGGCCGACCGGGACGTGCACCAGTGTCGACAGGCCGAGCACCGTGACCGCGAAGCCGGTGACCACAGGACCGAGCCAGGCGGTCCCCTGCACCCGTACGAGCACCAGGTAGATGACCATGGCGACGAAGATGCCGGTGGTCGCGAACTCGTACATGTTGCCCCAGGGCACCCGCTGCGCCGCGGTCCCACGGGCCAGGACACCGAGGCCGAGGACCGCGACGCCCAGCACGGTCAGGGCGACGCCGATGCGCCCGAACATGGACGCCCGGCGCTCCGGTTCGGGAACCTCGCCGGAGGGAGACCCTGCCGGTGCTCCCACCGGGACGGGAGCCGCGACGTACGCCACCTTGCGACTGGCGGCGTACTCCACCAGGTGCGCGATCCATGCCAGGGCCAGCACGACGGCGGCACCGTTGATCGCCTGGTCGGACAGGGTGGCCCACTGCTCGACACTCATGAGTCGGGGTCCTTTCGTGCGGTGTCAGCGCGGATGTCGGCGACGAGATCGTCGACGTCGGCCCCCAGGTCGGCACCTGACACCCGGTCCAGGCGCGCGACCTCGACCACGGTACGCCCGTCCACGTCCCGGACCCGCACCCAGGCGCGGCGGGGACGCAGGAACAGCGAGCCCAGCAGGCCGACCAGGCCGACGACTGCGGCCACCAGGGTGAACTCTTTGAGTGGTGCCTGGGCGACCTGGAAGCGAGCGAAATTTCGGAGGCCGTCGAAGCTGACGCTGCCCTGCCCCTCGGGCAGCTCGAGGGACTCACCGGGCCCGAGGGCCAAGCGCAGCGCCTCGCCGTCGGCGTCCTCGACGCGGGTCAACTCCTCCTTGTCCAAGGAGTAGACCGACTGCGGGACGCCGTCAGCGAGCCCGAGGTCGCCCTCCCAGGCGAAGAAGCTGAGCGACGGGTCGAAGGCGCTGGGGGAGACCGAGACGATGCTGCCGTCGTCCAGGACGCCGACCGTCGGAACGAACAGCCCCTCCAGGCCGAGCTGGGGTTCGGTGCCGACGATCTTGAGGACGCCGTTGGAGTTGTACAACGGGTCCGCGGGCAGGAACGGCACGGCGCCGGAGGACACCACCTCACCGTCGCCGTCGCGCACCGTGATGACCGGGGCGTAGCCCTGCCCGACGAGGAAGACCGAGGTGTCGTCGACGTGCAACGGGTTGTTGACGGTGATGTCGAACGGCTCGGCGTCACCCTCCGGCGAGGGGGTGACGGAACCCAGTGCCTCGAACAGCTTCGGCGCGCCGCGTTGGCTGCCTCCGAGCTGGAAGCTGACGTTCATCTCCTTCAGCACCATCGAGAACGGCGGCAGGTCCGAGGGCTCGAACAACGCGCCGGAGGTGAAGTCGTCGTACTGCGTGAGGGTGTTGGAGAACCCTTCCCCTTCCACCACGATCACGCTGCCCCGGTAGCCGAACAGCGACCCGACGGCGACGCCGATCAGCACACCGACCAGGCTGACGTGAAAGAGCAGGTTGCCGGCCTCGCGCAGGTAGCCCTTCTCGGCTCGCGCCACTCCGAGGTGCGGCACCGCTCCCCCGCTCGTGCCGGCGTCGACGTCGACGCGGTAGCGCCGACGACGCAGTGCGTGCACTGCCCGCTCGACCACCACGTCGGGGGTCTCGTCGGTCTCGAAGGTGCGCGCAGCGGGCATCCGCGCGAAGGTGCGCGGCGCCCGGGGCGGGCGGGCCCGCAGCGCACGTGCATAGACCAAGGTGCGAGGGACGATGCAGCCCACCAGCGAGACCATGAGCAGCAGGTAGATGGCGCTGAACCAGGGACTGGCGTAGACGTCGAACAGCCCGAGTGCCTCGAAGGTCCCGACCAGGTACGGATACTTCTCGGCGAACGTGAACACCGCCTGCGGGTCGACGTCGACCTGCGGGACGAACGAGCCGGGCACGGCTGCGAGCGCGAGCAGCAGGAGCAGCAGCAACGCCGTGCGCATCGAGACCAGCTGGCGCCAGATCCAGCGAGCGAACTGGCGCGCCGGCAGTGGTGGCGCGGTGTCGGGTCGCTGACCCAGGCGTTCGTCGAGTGCCATCACACCACCACCGTGTAGCCGACGGTCCACTGCTGCAGCTGGTTCACGATCAGCTGCCACAACCCGCTGACCAGCAGCACGCCGACCAGCACCATCAGACCACCCCCGACCCGGGACACGGCGACGTGGTGCCGCTTGAACCAGGCGAGGGCACCGAGCATCCGGCGGTACGCCAACGCCGCCACGACGAACGGCAGCCCCAGACCGAGGGTGTAGGCGAGCGTGAGCAGCGAGCCGCGTGCCGGGCTGGCCTCGCTCATGGACAGGCTGAGCACGGCGGTCAGCGTCGGGCCCAGGCACGGTGTCCAGCCGACGCCGAACAGCACGCCGATCAGTGGTGCAGCGGCGAGGCCGACCTTGGGGACCGCATGCATCCTCAGGTCGCGCTGACCGAACGGGACCAGCCCCATGAAGATCAGCCCGACGACGATGGTGAGCAGACCGAGCACCACGTTGAGCTCACGTTGGTAGCGCAGCAGCTCCAGGCCGATGGAGCCGAACAGCACACCGTAGGACACGAACACCGCGGAGAATCCGAGCACGAACAGTGACGTCCCGGCCAGCATGCGCCCACGCCTGGCCTGTTCGAGGTCCACCCCCGACAGCCCGCTGACGTAGGACAGGTAGCCCGGCAGCAGCGGCATCACGCAGGGGGAGAAGAAGGACACCAGGCCGGCGATCACCGCGATCGGGACCGCCAGCAGCATCGACCCGGAGAAGGCCGTGCTGCCGAACCAGTCCCCGAGGTCAGCCATCACTGTCCTCTGCACTGGCCCCTGCGAGGACGTCTTCGACCAGGCCGATCAACGTCGGCGCCGTCGTGGCGTCCAGGACCCTTACCGCGATCCGGCCCTGGGCGTCGATGACGTACGTCGTGGGGGTGGCGCTCGGGTACATGCCCGGGGGCATCTCCAGCAGCGTGCTGCTGGTGGGGTCGAAGATGCTCGGGTACCGAACCTCGTGCCGCTGCTCGAACTGCTGCGCCAGGGTTCGCTGGTCGCGGATGTTGATGCCGACGAACTGTACGTCGTCTCGCGCGAGCTGCCGCGACGCCTCGTTGAGCTGCGGCGCCTCGGCGATGCACGGGCCGCACCACGATCCCCAGACGTTGAGCACGACGACCTGGCCGTCGTAGTCGGCGAGCGCGAGCCGCTCCCCGTCGAGGGTCTCCCCCTCGATGCTCGGAGCGGGCTCACGCTCGTCCTCGGACAGCACAGTGATCGCGCCGTTGCAGCTGACGAACCCACCACTGCTCTCCGACCCGGAGCAGGACGCGTCGGAGGAGCTGCACGCGGTCAGGATCAGACCGAGGCCGACCGCGAGGGCACACGCGCGCAGCTGCATGAGGGTCAGGCTCCCGCCGTGAAGTTCTTCTTCGCCCGCTCGGGGACCAGGTCGGCGGCCGGCTCGGTGTAGGAGACACCGATCAGGTCCTCGCCGGAGAACGTCAGGGAGGTGACGCTGGCCAGCTCGCACTGCCGCTTGCGCGGGTCGTGCAGGTAGCGCCGCTTCTCCACGTGCAACCGGGTGATCCACACCGGCAGCTGGTGGCTCACGATGACGATCTCGCGGCCCGCGGCGGTGGCCCGCGCGTCGTGCACGGCCGCCATCATCCGCTCCACGATGATCTTGTACGGCTCGCCCCAGGACGGCTTCCACGGGTTGCGCAGCAGCCACCAGGCCCGTGGGTGACGCAGGGCGCCGTCACCGACGCCGAAGGGTTTGCCCTCGAACTTGTTGTCCGCCTCGATGACCCGCGAGTCGACGATCACGTCTGCCTCCAGGCGCCGGGCCAGCGGTGCGGCGGTCTCCCGGGCCCGCTGCAGCGGGGAGGAGACGACGTGCACGACCTTCTCCGCCTCGAACCAGTCACCGACGCGGTCGGCCATGCGGTGGCCGACCTCGGACAGGTGGTAGCCGGGCAGCCGTCCGTACAGGATCCCCTGCGGGTTGTAGACCTCGCCGTGGCGCAGCAGGTGGACGACCGTACGGGAGTGGCTCATGGATGGGCTTCCTCAAGTGGGGCGGGACGGTCGGGCCAGCGATCAGGACGGAGGCTGCGCTGCGGCAGCCGCCCTCGCAGCGTAGGGAAGGGCCTCGGCGATGCGGTCGATCGCCCCGTCGTCGTGGGCGGCTGAGACGAACCAGGACTCGAACGCGCTGGGCGGCAGGTACACGCCGCGTTCGAGCATGGCGTGGAAGAACGCCCGGAACCGGTGCTGCTCCTGGGCCTGCGCACCGGTGAAGTCCGTGATCCGCGTCGTGTGCGGGTCACGGACGAAGAAAACGCTGAACATGCTGCCGCAGGACTGTACGACGTGGGGCACCCCGGCCTGCGCCAGTGCCGCGGTGGTCAGCGACCTGATGCGCTCGGCGGCGGTGTCGACGCTCGCGTACACCTCGTCGGTCGCTAGCTGCAGCGTCGTCAGGCCGGCGGTGGTGGCCACCGGGTTCCCGGACAGCGTGCCCGCCTGGTAGACCGGACCGTCGGGGGCCAGGTGCGCCATCAGGTCGGCGCGGCCACCGAAGGCTGCCGCGGGGAAGCCGCCGCCCATGACCTTGCCGAAGGTCATGAGGTCCGGCGCCCACCCCTCCAGGCGGCCGTCGAGTCCCCACCAGCCGTGGCGGGTGACCCGGAACCCGGTCATCACCTCGTCGCTGATCAACAGTGCCCCGTGGCGATGGGTGAGGTCGGCCAGGAAGCCGTTGAAGCCGGGCAGTGGTGCGACGGCCCCCATGTTGCCGGCCGCCGCCTCGGTGATGACGCAGGCGATCTGCTCGCCACGCTCGGCGAACACCTGCTCGAGTGCGTCCCGGTCGTTGTACGGGAGCACCAGCGTGCTCGCGGTCGACGCGACCGGTACGCCCGGCGTCCCGGGGATCGCGAAGGTGGCCAGCCCGGAGCCGGCCTGCGCCAGCAACGCATCCACGTGGCCGTGGTAGCACCCGGCGAACTTGACGATGACCTCGCGGCCGGTGGCGCCGCGGGCGAGCCGGATCGCCGACATCGTGGCCTCGGTGCCGGAGGAGACCAGGCGGACCTGCTCGGCCGGGGTACGGGCGACGATCTCTTCAGCGAGGGCGACCTCGGGCTCGCTCGGCGTGCCGAAGGACGTGCCCCGGGCGGCGGCGGAGACCACCGCCTCGAGGACCTGTGGGTGCGCGTGGCCGAGCAGCAACGGCCCCCAGGAGCACACGAGGTCCACGTAGGTGTTGCCGTCCACGTCGCTGAGATAGGCCCCGTTGCCCGAGCGCATGAAGCGTGGGGTGCCCCCGACCGCACGGAAGGCGCGGACCGGCGAGTTGACGCCGCCGGGCGTGACGGCGCGGGCTCGGTCGAACATCGCGGCGCTTGCCCGGACGGAGGGCGTACGGGTGAGGGGCTGTGCGTCGGTCACGCGCCCCATCCTCCCCCATGTGCTACGCGATGTAGTAACTGACCGCGGCCCCCCGCGTCCGTGGGGGTAGGGATATGGCGAGACACGCCGGCGTGTCTGCGCAATGCCGCTACCGCCACGGCTGGGCCGGCGGACCGTCCTCGCGCCCGGCGCGCAACAGTCCGGCGACCTCGCTCGCCCAGTAGGTCAGCACGATGTCGGCGCCGGCCCGCCGGATCCCGGTGAGCACCTCGAGGATGGCGCGCTCGCGCTCGATCCAGCCGTTGGCGGCGGCAGCCTCGAGCATCGCGTACTCACCTGAGATGTTGTACGCGGCCACCGGGACGTCGACCGCGTCGCGGACGTCGCGGACGAGGTCGAGGTAGGCCATGGCCGGCTTCACCATGACGATGTCGGCGCCCTGCTCCAGGTCCAGCAGGGCCTCGCGGACGGCTTCGCGTCGGTTGGCCGGGTCCTGCTGATAGGTCCTTCGGTGACCGGACAGCGAGGAGTCGACGGCCTCGCGGAACGGCCCGTAGAACGCCGAGGAGTACTTCGCCGCGTACGCGAGGATCGAGGTGCCGGTGTGACCGGCAGCGTCGAGCGCCGCTCGGATGGCCGCCACCTGCCCGTCCATCATCCCGCTGGGACCCAGCATGTGGGCGCCGGCCTCCGCCTGGGCAACGCCCATCGCAGCGTAGATCGACAGCGTGGCGTCGTTGTCGACCTCGCCCCGGTCGTCGAGCACGCCGCAGTGACCGTGGTCGGTGAACTCGTCGAGGCACAGGTCGCTCATCACGACGAGCGCGTCACCCACCTCGGCCACGGCGTCGGCTATCACCACGTTGAGGATGCCGCCGGGGTCCACCGCCCCCGTCCCGGTGGCGTCCTTGTGCTCGGGGATGCCGAACAGCATCACTCCACCGAGGCCGACATCGGCTGCCTGCGCGAGCGCCGCGCGCGCGCTGTCGCGCGTGTGCTGCACCACCCCGGGCATGCTGGAGATGGGCACCGGCTCCGACGCCGCCTCGCGCACGAACATCGGCAGCACGAGGTGGCGCGCCTCCAGCGACGTCTGCGCCACCAGCGACCGTACCGCCGCGTTGCGTCGCAGCCGGCGTGGCCGGCGGACCGGACCCGACATCGGTTCGAGCACGCTCAGGTGGTGCGACGGCGAGCGGTCGCTCGCCGTTGCGACGGACGGAGCACCGCCTCGCCGGCCCCGAGCATGGCGGCGCGACGGTCGGCACCGAAGGCTGCCAGCGCGTCGACCAGCAGCTCCGCCGACGGCTGCTCGGCGACGACATCGACCCGCAGACCGTGCTCCTGCGCGGTCGTGACCGTCTGCGGGCCGATGCAGGCGATCACCGTGCTGGGGTGCGGTTTGCCCGCGATGCCGACCAGGTTGCGCACCGTGGACGACGAGGTGAACAGCACCGCGTCGAACCTGCCGGACTTGATCGCCTCGCGCGTCGGAGCCGGCGGTGGAGCGGCACGTACGGTCCGGTAGGCGGTGACGTCGTCGACCACCCAGCCCAGGCCGATCAGGCCGGCGACCAGCGTCTCGGTGGCGATGTCGGCGCGCGGGAGGAAGACCCGGTTGATCGGGTCGAGCAGCTCGTCGAACGGCGGCCAGTCCTCGAGCAGACCGCGCGCGGACTGCTCGCCGGCGGGCACCAGATCGGGGCGGATGCCCCACGTCGCGATGGCCTCGGCGGTCTTCTCGCCGACGGCCGCGATCTTCAGACCGGAGAACGCCCGGGCATCCAGGCCGTACTCGTCGAACTTCTCACGCACGGCCTTGACGGCGTTGACGGAGGTGAACGCAATCCACTCGTAGCGACCCTCGACGAGCCCGCGCACCGCCTTGTCCATCTGCTGCGGGTTGCGGGGCGGCTCGACGGAGATGGTCGGCACCTCCTCGGGGACCGCGCCGTGCGAGCGCAACCGGCGGACCAGGCTGCTGGACTGCTCCTTGGTACGCGGCACCAGCACCCGCCAGCCGAACAGCGGCTTGGTCTCGAACCACGACAGCGACTCGCGCATCGACACGACCTCTCCGATGACCAGCACCGCCGGCTCCTCGAGCTGGGCGGCCTTGGCCTCGGTGGCGATGCGGTCCAAGGTGGCGACCACGGTGGCCTGCCCGGTCGTCGTGCCCGCCGAGGTGAGGGCGGCCGGCGTCTGCGGGTCACGCCCGGCTGCAATGACCGCGCCGGCGACCTCGCCGATCTGGTCGCCCACCGAGAGCACCACCAAGGTGGGGTGCGAGCGGTAGGACTCCCAGTCGACACGGCCGTCACCGAGCCGCACGATCGCGACGTCGCGTTGTGTGCGTGTGGTCAACGGGATACCCGCGTACGCCGGCACACCGGCAGCGGCGGACACCCCCGGCACGATCTCGAAGCCGATGCCCGCCTTGTGACACGCCAGCGCCTCCTCCGGTGCCGTGCCGTGCAGGAAGGGGTCGCCGACGAGCAGACGCACCACGTGGGCGCCGGACCTGGCCTGTTTGACGACCACCCGTCCCCGCACCGCGTGGGTCAGCACCGAGCCGTCGTCGCTCACGCCACCCTCGACGAAGGTGACGGAGTCCACGTCGTCGCTGCGCACCGACCGCACCAGGTCGGCGTGGGCCGCGGACTCGGTGACCACGACGTCGGCACGCCGGATCAACTCGAGCGCCTTGACGGTCAGCAGGTCCGGGTCGCCCGGTCCGGCACCCACGAAGCTGACCGTTCCCAGGGCGCGGGCGGCGACCCTGGACGTGGCGCCCGTCGGCGCGTCGCGGGCTGTTGAGGGTGTCGAGCTGGTCACCACGTTCTTCTTCCTGGTCTGGCGTAGGGGCGAAGCGGTCACGTCACCGGCTCCTTCACGATCGAGTCGGCACCGTCGGCAAGCATCTGGTGGGCCAGATCGCGTCCGACCCCGACTGCATCGTCGAGGCGGCCGGTTGCGGACAGTCTGATCAGCGGGTGGCCGCTGGGATGGGTCACCACGGCACGCAGCCACATCTCGTCGCCGGCGCCACCGTCGACGACCTCGCCGAGGGCTCCGACCGGGGCGGAGCATCCCGCCTCGAGGGTCGCGAGCAACGACCGCTCGGCCTCGACCGCAGTGCGGGTGGCGAGGTCGTCGAGGTGCAGCGCCACCTGCTGCACGAGGTGCGGCACGTCGGCCCGGCACTCGACGGCGAGCGCACCCTGGCCGGGGGCCGGGAGCATCTGCAGCGGATCGAGCGTCTCGGTCACCTGCTCGAGGCGGCCCAGGCGGGCCAGGCCGGCTCGGGCCAGCACCACGGCGTCGACCTCGCCGGAGGCTACCTTGCCCAGCCGGGTGTCGACGTTGCCGCGGATCGGGACGACGGTGAGTCCGAGCCCCAGCGCGTTGAGCTGGGCGGTGCGCCGCGGCGAGCCGGTGCCGACGGTGGATCCCGGGGGCAGCTCCCCCAGCGTGAGACCGTCGCGTGCCACGAGGGCGTCGCGCGGGTCCTCGCGCAGTGGGACGGCCGCGCACACGATGCCCTCGGCAGGTGCGGTCGGCAGGTCCTTCAGGGAGTGCACGGCAACGTCGACGTCGCCGCGCAGCAGCGCGTCGCGCAGCGCCGACACGAAGACGCCGGTGCCGCCGATCTCGGCCAGCGGGCCGGCCGTGACGTCCCCCTCGGTGCTGATCTCGACGAGCTCGGCGCGGACGCCGAGCCGGTCGGCGACCCAACGGCTCTGGGTGGTCGCCAGCAGGCTGGCGCGGGTGCCGACCCGCAGCGAGACGCTCATGCGGTGCCTCCCGGGCGTGCATCCGGGTCGGCCCGAGTGACGGCCTCGACCTCCGCCGGGTCGAGGCGGAACAGGTCGGCGAGCGCCTCCGCGTAGTGGGACCCGCCGGGAGAGTCGGCCAGCTCCTTGATCCGGACCGTGGGGCTGTGCAGCAGCTTGTCCGCCACCCGCCGCACCGACTGCTGCAGCTCGGCCCGCACCTGAGGGTCCAGGCCCGGCAGTCGACGCTCGAGCCGGTCGAGCTCCGAGGTCACCACCTCGGTCGCCATCGAGCGCAGGGCCACGACGGTGGGGGTCACCCGTGCGGCAGACCGTGCGGTGCGAAAGGCCGCGACCTCGGCGCCGACGATCGCCCGCACCTGCTCGACGTCTTCGGCGACCGGGCCACCCTCGAGCTTCTCCACCAACGTCGACAGAGCGATGTGGTGCACGCCGGGCAGTGCCGCGACCGCCGGGTCGATGTCACGCGGCAGCGCGAGGTCGACCAGGGTGTACGGCCTGCCGGCCGGCCGGCGGCGCAACGCGTGCTCGACGTCCTCGGCGCCGACCACGGTCCCGGTCGACCCGGTCCCGGACACGACGAGGTCCGCGGCTGCGAGTGCCGGGCGCAGCTGGCTCCACGGCACGGCCCGGCCGCCGGTGCCGGCGACCAGGCGCTCGGCACGTTCGCAGGTGCGGTTGACGACGGTGAGGTCGCCCAGACCACGGTTCACCAGGGCGGCGACGGACAGAGCGGCCATCGCCCCCGCACCGATGACCAGCGCATGCAGGTTCGCGACCGGACCCACCTGCTGCTCCACGGAGTCGAGGGCGGCGACGACGACCGACGGCCCGGCCCGGTCGATGTCGGTCTCGGCGTGCCCACGCTTGCCGACGCGCAAGGCCTGCTGGAACAGGGTGTTGAGCACGGCGCCGACGGTGTGCGACTCCTGCGCCCGTTGCAGCGCCACCCGGACCTGGCCGAGGATCTGGCTCTCGCCGACGACCATCGAGTCCAGTCCGGCAGCCACCCGGAACAGGTGGGCGACGGCTGCCTCGTCGTAGTGCACGGACAGGTACGGGACGACGTCGTCACGGGCGGCGCCGGCCCGGTCGGCCAGCAGCCGTGACACGTCCTCGATGCCGGCGTGGAAGCGGTCCACCTCGGCGTACACCTCGACCCGGTTGCAGGTCGAGACGACGACCGTCTCGCTGACGTGCTCGGTGTCGACGAGGTCCTGGCTGAGCTTGCGCGCGGCTGCGTCGTCGAGCGCGACCCGCTCGAGCATCTCGACCGGGGCGCTCTGGTGGGAGATGCCCACGACCAGGACACTCACGCGCTCTCCACCGCCGACGGCTCGGTGGGCTCCGACGCCGGGGCCCCCTTGCGCTGCTCGTGGAAGGCGAGGATCTGAAGTTCGATCGACAGGTCGACCTTGCGCACGTCGATGCCCGGCGCCACCGAGATGACGGCCGGTGCGAAGTTCAGGATGCTGGTGACACCGGCGGCGACGAGCCGGTCGGCTACTCCCTGTGCGGCGGACGCCGGTGTGGTGATGACGCCGATCGAGACGCCGTGCGCCCTGACGATGTCTTCCAGGTCGCTCATCAGCCGGATCTCGTGGCCGCCGAGCCGCTCCCCCGCACGGGCGGGGTCGGCGTCCAGCAGGGCGATGATCCGGAAGCCCCGCGTGCTGAACCCGGCATAGTTCGCGAGTGCCTGACCGAGGTTGCCGATCCCGACGATGACGACAGCCCAGTCCTGGGTGAGGCCGAGCTCGCGCGAGATCTGGTACCGCAGGTACTCCACGTCGTACCCGACACCCCGCGTGCCGTACGAGCCGAGGTAGGACAGGTCCTTGCGCAGCTTGGCCGAGTTGACTCCTGCCGCCGTCGCCAGCTCCTGGGAGGAGGCGACGCTGACCCCTCGGTCGTAGGACGCCGTCAGCGCACGCAAGTAGACGGGCAGCCGGGCGACGGTCGCCTCCGGGATGCCCCGTCCCTGACGCGGGTCGGTGCGCATGCGATCGGTCGGTGCGTGGGTCACAGTGCTCCTGTTCCGCAGCCCCGTGGACGAAACGGCGGGTGACCGAAAGGGCGGCGGTCCTCTCACTGTAGGAGTTTGTGAACAGGAGAACAAAATCCCTGCGGTGGCAAGCCGGGGCCGGGTGAGACTGGTCACCGGGCATCGTGTACGCCGCCCGTGGCACGGCGACGTCATCTACCCGCGGCCGTACGCCTGCGCCGGCACTATCCGGTCAGCGCCGCGCGCAGCCGGCCGGCGTCCACCCGCCAGACGTCGTGCTGGGCTCCGTCGACGAACGTGACCGGGATCTGCTCTCCGTACGCCCGCATGAGCTCGTCGTCCGCGCTGATGTCGACGTGGCGCCACCGCTCGCCGGTCTCGCTGCACACCTCGGCGACGACGAGCTCGGCCACCTCGCACAAGTGACACGCCGGCTTTGCGTAGACGACCACGCGGGGCTCGCCGGGTACGTACGCAGGGGTGCTCATCGCAGACCGAGGGCCGAACCCCGGGCGGCAGCCCGCAGCCGGCCCTTGGCGACCTTGCCGTTCGTCGAGTGCGGCAGCGAGTCGACGACCTCGACGTGGCGTGGCCACTTGAAGCGTGCCAGCTCCGTCTCGCACCGGGCCCGGACCTCCTCGACGAGCGCCTCGCGTGCGGCCACGTCCACCGTCTGTCCTCCGTGTGGCACCACGTACGCCAGCACCGCCTCCCCGGTGTGGTCGTCCTCCACCCCGATGACGGCCGTCTCGGCCACCTGCTCCATGGCGACGATGACGTCCTCGACCTCCTTGGGATAGACGTTGAAGCCGGACACGATCACCAGCTCGCGCAGCCGGTCGACCAGGAACAGGTCGCCGAACTCGTCCAGGAAACCGACGTCACCGGTGGCGTACCAGCCGTCGTCACCCGGACCGTCGGCACCGTCGGGCCAGTAGCCGGAGAACAGGTTGTCGCCCTTCACCCAGACCTGGGCCGGGTCGTCGCCGAGGACCCGTCGACCCGATGCGTCCCGGGTCTCGATCCGGACGCCGGGGACCGGCCCACCCACGGAGCCGCGGGCCGCGTGCTCTCCACGGGAGGACAGCGTCGAGGTGACGACCGGCGCCGCCTCCGTGAGGCCGTATCCCTGTTCGACGCGCACCCCGCTGACCTCTTCGAAGTCGGTCACCAGGTCCGGGTCGAGCGGACCGGCGCCGGACAGCACCAGCTCGACCCGGGACAGCCGGTCGGCGACCTCGGGCTGCTCCACCCACGCAGCGATGACCGGCGCGGCGACGGCGATGTGGGTGACCGAGTGCTCGGCAATCACCTCCAGGGTGCCGGCCGCGTCGAAACGGTCCAGCAGCACCGTCGTCGCGCCCTGGGCGAGCGCCTGCCCGAGCACGCAGTTGAGTCCGTAGACGTGGAACAGCGGGAGCAGCCCCAGGACCACGTCGTCGGACCTCATCACCGGCGGCTGCAACGACGCCGTCTGGGTGATGTTGGCCAGCAGCGCTCGATGGGTCAGCATCGCCCCGCGTGGTGCACCGCTGGTGCCCGAGGTGTAGAGCAGCGCTGCCAGCGTCTCCACGTCGGCCGGGCTGACGACCGTTCGTCCTGGTGCGGCCAGCACCGCGTCGAAGTGCAACTCCCCCGCCTGCGTGCCGGCGCCTGCCACCACGACCTGCGGTGGGGTCGAGCGGGCGCGGACCTCATCGGTGGCCCCGCCCAGCGCGTCCAGCACGCCTGCGACGGCCGCCCGTACGTCGGACACCGTCGAGCCGTCGGTGACGACCAGGCGGGAGCCGCTGTCGACGAGAACCCGGATCAGCTCACCGGTCGTCGCACGCGGGTTGACCGGCACCGACACCAGGCCGGCGCGGGCGGCGCCGAGGTAGGCGACCACGAAGTCCACCGTGTTCGGCAGGGACAGCGCCACCCGGTGACCGGCCACGAGGCCCTGCTCGCCCAGGCCGCGGGCACACGACTCCACCAGCTCGTCAAGCTCGCCCCAGGTGACGGTGCGGCCGTACTCGAACGCCTCGACGATCGCGGGCCGATCGCCGCGTTCGCGGGCATGGAAGCCGACCAGGTCCGCCACGTTGGTCGGCCCCGCTGCCAGCGCTCCCGTCAGGGTTCCCGCCAGGAGGTCAGACGCGTCAGCGGCCGGATCCGAGGTCACCTCGAAAGTCTCGCACACGGCGCCTGACGTCCCCCCGGGCTGCCGGTTAGGCTCGCGCACGTGACCCCCGAGTCGGCGTTCTCACCTCGTGTGAGGCACCCGACTCGCTCGGTTCTCGCGGGACAGGCCTCGGCCGCCGCGGCGGAAGTGGAGTCGGCCCTCCTGGTCCCGTCGGATCCCGCCGGCGCTGCCTTCTTCGACCTCGACAACACCGTCGTGCAGGGCGCCTCCCTCTTCCACCTCGCCCGGGGACTGCACCGGCGGGGACTCCTGACCGCGCACGACATCGCACGCGCGGCCTGGCAGCAGGCGTACTTCCGCGTCATCGGGGCGGAGGACCCGGAGCACGTCACCCGGGCCCGCAGCTCAGCCCTGTCCTTCATCACCGGCCACCGGGTCGCCGAGCTCGAGCGGATCGCCGAGGAGATATTCGACGAGGTCATGGCGCACCGCATCTGGCCGGGCACGCGGGCGCTCGCCCAGATGCACCTCGACCGGGGCCAACGGGTCTGGCTGGTCACCGCGGCTCCCGTCGAGATCGCAACCATCATCGCCAGGAGGCTCGGCCTGACCGGTGCTCTGGGCACGGTGTCCGAACACGAGGACGGCGTCTACACCGGCCGACTGGTGGGCGACCTGCTGCACGGTCTCGCCAAGGCCGAGGCCTTACGTGCCCTGGCGGAGCTCGAGCAACTCGACCTCGCCCGGTGCACTGCGTACTCCGATTCGCACAACGACCTCCCGATGCTGGCGCTGGTGGGAGAGCCGTGCGCGATCAACCCCGACGGCGCGCTGAGCGAGCACGCCCGTCGTGCCGGCTGGCGGATCCGGGACTACAGGACCGGGCGCAAGGCCGCCCGCTGGGGACTGGCCACGGCGGCGGCCGGGGGTGCCGCGACCGGTGGGGTGGCCGCCGGCATCTGGCTGCGCCGCCGGCTGCGCTGAGGCGCATCCAGCCGTTCCGCCTCCCCACGGCGGGCCGCGCAGCTACGATCGGTCGGCAGCACTCGGTCGTCCTGGAACGGGGGGGCTATGGGCCTTCCGGGTCCATCGACGTCGTGGCGGTCGGCTGTGCAGCTGCGTTGCGCCGTGCTCTTGAGCTAGCGCTAGCCCGACCGCACCTGCTCGCACTCGGGCTGTCGGCCCGTACCCTCGACGACCTGCTGCTGAGCACGGCCCCGAGTCGCTGCGCATCGAGGCCCTCGCGGACCTGGCCACGCAGGGCGACGGCGACGCGTTCGGTGCGCTGTACGACCACCACGTCAACGGGGTCTACCGATTCCTCTACGCGCGCGTGCCCAGCGTCTCGCTGGCCGAGGACCTCACCAGCGAGACGTTCTTCCGGGCGCTGCGCTCCATCTCCTCCTTCAGCTGGCAGGGCAAGAACTTCGGCGCATGGCTCACGACCATCGCCCGCAACCTCGTGGCCGACCACTACACGTCGAGCCGCTCCCGCCTCGAGGTCGTCGCCGACGAGGTTCCCGACCGCGTCGATGCGTCGGCTGACACCGAGTCGCTCGCACTTGCGTCGCTGTCCAGCCAAGCACTCGTCGACGACGTGATCGACGACCCGACCGACGACCCGACCGACGACAGCCCGGGCGGCGGGTCCGGCAACGACCCGAGCGGCGACGACCCGCTCGACGACGTGATCGACTGACGGCGGCCGACCGTGTCGGTCCGGTCAGAAGAAGGCGCGTCCGCGGCGCTCCAACAGCTCGTACAAGGTCTGCTGGATGGTCTCGCGCACCTGGTCGGTCACGTTGAAGACGAGCATCGGGTCGTCGGCCGCACCCCCGGCGTAGGCGTCGGTGCGGATCGGCTCGCCGAACTCGATCAGCCACTTGCTCGGCAACGGGATCAGCCCGGCCGGGCCGAGCAACGGGAAGAACGGCGTGATCGGGATGTACGGCACCCCGAGCAGCCGGGCGAGCGACGGGATGTTGCCGACGAGGGGGTAGATCTCCTCGGCTCCCACGATGGAGCAGGGCACGATCGGGACGCCGGTGCGCATCGCAGCGGCCACGAAGCCGCCTCGACCGAACCGCTGCAGCTTGTAGCGCTCGGAGTAGGCCTTGCCGATCCCCTTGAATCCCTCGGGCCAGACGCCGACGAGCTCGCCGCTGCCCAGCATCCGCTCGGCGTCCTCCGAGCACGCCAGGGTCGCGCCGCTGCGCCGAGCCAGCTCGGAGAGCACGGGCAGCGCGAAGACCAGGTCGGCACCCAGCGGACGCAGGTGTCGACCTGCGTGGTCGTGCACGGCGAGCATGGTCATCAAGCCGTCGACCGGGATCGTGCCGGAGTGGTTGGACACGACCAGCGCGCCACCTTGCTCGGGGATGTTCTCGATCCCGCGCACCTCGACCCGGAACCACGACTGCGCGATCGGCCGCAAGGCGCTCATCAGGAAGCGGGAGGTCAGCTCGGCATCGAAGCCGAAGTCGTCCACCTCATAGCTACCGGACAGCCGCTTGCGCGCGAAGGCCATCAGCTCGGCGGCCTTCGCTTCCCATTCCTCGCCCAGGAACTGCGCGGCGGCGTCGGCCAACGCGTGCAGGATGTCCTCCATGGGGATGCCACGCGGGTTGACGCTCGCGTCCGAGGTGCCCGGCCGCTCGGTATCGGCCGAAGCAGCCGCCGTGTCGGGCTGTGGTGCTGACACGCTCGGGGCCGCCGGCCGCGCCTGCGGGGCCCCTGCGTCCCGCACCGCTCGAGGCGTCGGGGGTGCCGTGCGCGGGGCCAACGCGCGGGCAGCTGCAGACGGAGTCGAGCGGCGTGAGCCGCGCCCTGGCTCACCGCGGGCGCCGAGCGGGATGATCTCGGCATCAGCCATGGCTGCGGACCTTCTCGCAAGGTGGGCGGTCCTGCAGGCGCGTCTGGGCGTCGCGTACCCGCTGAGGCGACACCGACCCCCGGGGCAGCCCGAGAAGGAACGCGTCCAGGGTGGCGGCACTGGTGTGTCGGGGCCGGTAGCCGAAGACAGCCGTGAGCGCGGTGAGGTCCACGCCGCGACCGTGGACGAGCAGCTGCACCAGGTCGCCGGGCACCTTCGAGCGCAACGAGGTGAGGATCGTCGACCCGCCCTTGGCGAAGGCGAATGACGGGATCGGGACCGAACGCCTGCCCAGGCGGCGCAGCACCTGTGAGAGCACGAGCACGCCAGGACCCGCCACGTTGAACGTGCCGGCGGCGTCATGCACCACCGCGCGGCGCAGCGACTCGAGTACGTCCTCGGGATGGACGACCTGCAGGCGCGGGTCGAAGCCGAGCACGGTGGGCAGCACGGGCAACCGCAGATAGCTGCTCATCGAGGTGTCCCACAACGGACTCAGCACGTTGGCCAGGCGCAGGTTGGTGACGAGGACGTCCGGACGCCGGCGGGCGAAGCCGCGGACGTACCCCTCCACCTCGACGCAGTCCTTGGCGAAACCAGACCGCGGCGACCGCTTGGGGCCCATTTCCTCGCTGAACATCGCCGGGTCGCGCGGTGAGGCGCCGTACACCGAGGTGGACGACTTCAGCACCAGCTTGCGGACGCCCGCCGAGCGTTGGCAGGCCGCGAGCAGCTGCATGCTGCCGATGACGTTGCTCTCCTTCATCGACGTACGGGCACCCGGCGCGGACGACGACGCCACCGCCAGATGCACCACGGTGTCGATGTCCTCGACCGCGAGCACCTTGCCGATCACCGGGTTGCGGATGTCGGCGCGGACAAACCTCACGCCGTCGATGCCCCGGCGGGGCGGGACTTCGTCGACGCCGATCACCTTGGTCACGTCCGGGTCGAGGGCGAGTGCACGCGCGTGACGCGCCGCCAGCTCGCGGGAGACTCCCGTCACGAGCACGTTGCGACCCATGCCACCAACCCAGGTCCGCCGGTAGGAGTACCGGCCGTCAGAGGGAACCGTCGAAGGCCACGCCGCGCGACACGTCGGCCCGGCGCGGGCCCCGCGTCACTTGCCGAGACGGCGACGCTGGACGCGTGTCTTCTTCAGCAGCTTGCGGTGCTTTTTCTTGGCCATGCGCTTGCGGCGCTTCTTGATGACGGAGCCCACGGTGTGCCTCTCGCAAAAGGAATGTCAGCGGCACACTCTACGTACCCATGGCGCCCAAACGCTCATCCGGCCTGGTAGTAGGACGACTTCAGGTAGGCCTGGACCGCCTCCTCGGGCACCCGGAAGGATCGCCCCACCCGTACCGCCTCGAGCGTACCGTTGTGCACGAGACGGTAGACGGTCATCTTGGAGACCCTCATGGTCGTCGCCACCTCGGCGACGGTGAGGAACTTGATGGAGGACACAGCGTCGCCCTCATCCTTGCCGGCCATGGGCGCGCTCCATTCATCACGGCGCGCTCCTGGGGCTTCCCCTCCGCAGATCGGACGCACGTGTCCTGGCGTGAGAGTAGTGCTTCGTGTGGCTGATGGGAAAGCAAAGCGAAAAGAAAGTCGCCCGCTCCTGCGTGTCGTTTCACGGTTGTGGGTCCAGTCCGTGCAAGGGAAACACCTCGGAACGAGTCGCCATGACGGCCCGATCCAGCCAGCCATCGGGGTCGTAGCCCTGCGACCAGTCGGTCCACCGAGCACCGCGGCCGTCGGTCATCGTGAGCTGGCCGCGTGACCCGGTGACCTGCTCGGCGTGCTCGCGCCAGGCCTGCGGGACGACGGTGTCGGGGTCGACCGGACGACCGGCCACGATGCCGAGCAGGTGGGTCCAGGCCCGCGGCACCACGTCGACGATCGCGTAGCCGCCACCGCCGGTGACCACCCAGCGGCCTCCGCTCACCTCGTGCGCCAGGTCGTGCAGCGCGAGGTACGCGGCGCGCTGCCCGTCGACGCTGAGCATGAGGTTGGCCAGCGGGTCGTCCATGTGGGTGTCACAACCGTGCTGGGTCACCAGCACCTGCGGGGCGAACTCGCGTACCACGGCGGGGACGACGGCGTGGAAGGCGCGCAGCCAACCGGCGTCGGAGGTGCCGGGCGGCAGCGCGAGGTTGACGGCGCTTCCCTCGGCGCCCGGGCCCCCGGTCTCCGTCGGCAGTCCGGTGCCTGGGAACAGCGTCTGGGGGGTCTCGTGGATGCTGACGGTGAGGACCCGTGGGTCGTCGTAGAAGATGCGCTGCACACCGTCACCGTGGTGCACGTCGACGTCGACGTAGGCGACGCGCTCTGCGCCCTGGTCCAGCAGCCACTGGATGGCGATCGCCACGTCGTTGTAGATGCAGAAGCCGCTGGCGGCGGCCGGCATCGCGTGGTGCAGGCCTCCGGCGATGTTGACGGCGTGCCGGACCTCGCCGGACCACACGGCTCGTGCCGCCTCGACGCTCGCGCCGGCGACGTGCGCCGACGCCTGGTGCATCCCCTCGAACGCCGGGCAGTCGGGGGTACCGATGCCGAAGTCCAGCCGCTCGTCGTGGCGGTTCACGATGCTCTGGACAGCCTCGACGTACTCGGGGGAGTGCACCCGGATGAGCAGCCCGGGGTCCAGCGCCGGCGCGGGGACCACCGCCAGCCCGCCCTCGCCGACGACACCGAGAGCCTTCGCCAGGCGGTAGGTGAGGTCGACCCGCAGTGGTGACATGGGGTGCCCGATGCCGAAGTCGTACCGCACGAGCGTGTGGTCGTACACCATGCACGCGTCGCCGGACATGGCGGGCACACTACCCAGCGGGTTCGCGGCTACCTCGGCGGACCGGCCGACGAGCTGCTCAACGAGGGCGCCGGACGCACGCCCGAGCCGGGCGGCGGGGTTGCTCCGGGGAGGGCGGCCCGCGAAACCTCCACGTCCAGGTCGCCCCACCTGTCCCACCAGCAACGCCGGTAGCGCAAACGGTTCACCAATCTCGCCGAGCATCAACCGTTTGCGACATCGACGGTACGGATGTGACACACGGTGCCGGTGGGGTCAGTGGACGCGATCACATGGGCGCCGTGGGCACGCCCCGGCATGGCGGAGCCCCGAATGGGGTACAAGGAAGAGGTCCGACCCAAGCAGGCGGGCCAACATGCGACTCCTCGTCCGCAGCACCGCCGTCGCCGCGTTCGTGCTGGCGTTGGCCCCACCGGTCGCAGTCCAGACAGCGGCCGCGCCGGCGTTCGGCTCGAGAACGGCAGCCGCCTCAGCACTCGCAGCCCAGGCAGCCGGAGCGCGAGTGCCACACTGCCACGGCGAGCCGGCGAGCCGGCGAGCCGGCGGCACCAACGGTCCCGACCAGCTCCAGGGCACGCCGAGGCGCGACGTCATCGTCGGTCTCCGGGGGGACGACGTCATCCGAGGTGGCGCCGGCGACGATCTGGTCTGCGGGGGCCGTGTGCGCCGACACGCTTTACGGCGGACCGGGCTCGAAGAGCTGCGCGGCTAGGGCAACCGCACGGACTTCGGCGAACCGATCACCCACGTAGGCGACACCCTCGACGGCGGTCGCGGGCCCGACCTGCTCGTCGGCGGGGACGGCAAGGGCAAGGTCGCCGACTACTCCGGCGCGCAGGCGCCGGTACGAGCCGACCTGCCAAGCGTGAGGTTCGCGGCCGGGGAGAGGGCATCGACCGGATAGCGCGCGACGTCGAGATCGTGCGCGGCACCCGCCTCCCCGACCGACTCATCGGCTCCGCCGGTGACGACCACTTCGTCGGCGGTCGCGGGAGTGACCTGATCCGCGGACTGGGCGGCGACGACACCCTGATCGGGACTCGGCTCAGCTCCGGGCGAGACCCCGGCGCTCCCGACCGGCTCCACGGCGGCGGCGGAAACGACGACATCTCGACCAGCGCTGGGAAGGACTGGATCCACGGTGGACCAGGCAACGACTTCATCCTGGCCGGGTTGGGTGACGACCGGATCCGCGGCGGTGGCGGCGACGACGCCATCACCGCCGATGGCTTCTGTTGCGTCCCTCGCAGCGGAGGCGACGTCGTGGTCCGCGGTGGCCCAGGTGACGACTACATCGAGAGCTACTTCGGCGACGACCGCGTGTTCGCCGGGCGCGGGGACGACCGGGTCTTCGACGAGGAAGGCCGCGACAAGTTGCAGCTCGGCCATGGCAACGACGAGGTGAACCTCTGGTTGCGCACGGGCAGCCGGGTCGAGGCCGGACCAGGTCCGCGAGACGACATCGTCATCTTCACCCGGCCGCGCGGTGGCCTGGTCTGGGACATGCGTACCGGGCGCGTCACCGCCCCCGTCACGGCACGGGTGATCGGCTTCGAGATCGTCTCCGCTACCAACTTCGGGACCGGATCATCCTCACCGCCGCCGATGAGGAGTTCTACCTTTTCGGCGGCGACGACTCCGTGCGCGCCCTCGGCGGCAACGACACGCTCTACGGGTACGGAGGTGACGACCGGCTCTCCGGTGGCGCGGGCCGCGACCTCGCCGACGGGGGCCGCGGCACCGACCGCTGCCTCAGCGTGGAGACCCGGCGCAGCTGCGAGCTGCCTTGAGGCGTGCTACTCGTCGTCGCCGGCGGCCAGGGCGCGCGAGCGGTCCCGTGCCGCCTGCATGGCGGTGAGGAACGCGGCCCGTACCTTGTGGTCCTCGAGCTCGCGGACCGCCGCGGCAGTCGTGCCGCCGGGCGAGGTCACCCGCTCACGCAGCACGGTCGGGTGCTCTGCGGTCTCCCGCAGCAGCTTCGCCGAGCCGACGACCGTCTGCACCACCAGTTCGGTCGCCGTCGAGCGGGGCAGGCCGAGGTGCACGCCCGACTCGATCATCGCCTCCACGACGAAGAAGATGTACGCCGGTCCTGACCCGGAGATCGCGGTGACGGCGTCCTGCTGCTTCTCGGGGATGCGCAGCACCCGACCGGTGGCGCGCAGCAGCGCCTCGACCTCGACCAGGTGCTCCTCGCGGCAGTGCGATCCCCGCGAGATCGCGAACATGCCCTCGTCGACCAGGGCGGGGGTGTTAGGCATCACCCGGATGACCGGTACGTGATCGGGCAGCCGTGCCTCGAGGAACACCGTCGTGATGCCGGCGGCCAGCGACACCACCAGGCTCTGCCCCGACACGTGCGGCGCGATCTCGTCGAGCACGTCGGCCATGTCCTGCGGCTTGACCACCAGCAGGATGGTGTCGGCCTTGCTCGCCGCTTCGGCGTTCGTGACGACCTCGGTGCCGTAGCGCTCGCGCAGCTCGTGCGCCCGGTCCGGCCTGCGCTCGGCGAGCACCAGCTCCTCGGGGCGGTGACCGGCCCGCAGCAGACCGGACACGAGCGCCTCACCCATGACTCCCGCACCGACGACGGCCACCATGCTCATGAACTCATCCTCTCACCGCGCAGTCCCCGACGACGTTCGGGCTTTCCCGCTCGCCCCTCGCGCGACGCCTTCACCGCTTGCTGACCAGCGACCTGGCGAAGAACGTGAGATTCTGCGGCCGCTCGGCCAGTCGGCGCATGAGGTACCCGTACCACTGCTCGCCGTAGGGGACGTAGATCCGCACGGTGTGACCCAGCCCAGCCAGTCGTCGCTGCTCGTCGGGCCGGATGCCGAACAGCATCTGGTACTCGAACGCACCGGGACTTCGGCCGTGGTCACGCGCGAGCGACCCGGCAATCTCGATCAGCCGCGGGTCGTGGGTGGCCACCATCGGCAGACCCTCACCGGCCATCAGCAGCCTGAGGCAGCGGACGTACGACAGGTCGACCTCATCCCGGTCCTGGTAGGCGACCGAGGCGGGTCCGTTGTAGGCGCCCTTGCACAGGCGGACCCGCGAACCGCCGTGCGCCAGGTCCCGACAGTCACCCTCGGTGCGCTTGAGGTACGACTGCAGCACCGCGCCGGTGTCGGGGAAGTCCAGCCGCAGTTCGCCGAGGGTCGCCAGCGTCGAGTCGGTCGTGGTGTGGTCCTCCATGTCGAGGGTCACGGTGGTGCCTGCGCTGACAGCGGCCTGGCAGATCCGTCGTGCGTTGTCCAGGGCGATCCGGTCCCCGTCGGCTCCCAGCGCCTGCCCGACAGCGGACAGCTTGACGCTGACCTCGGCCGCGGGCGTCAGCCCCTCGCGCGCCAGTGCATTTAGCACGTCGAGGTAGGCGTCGGCCGCCGCCAGCGCGTGCTCACGGTCCACCGTGTCCTCACCGAGGTGATCCAGCGTCACGGTCAGGCCGCTCGCGACAAGGCTCCGCGTCGCGCCGACGGAGTCGGCCGTGTGCTCTCCGGGTACGTAACGGGAGACGATGCCGCTGGAGACCGGCAGGGTCGCCACCAGGTTCTTGAGCCGCTCGCTACGCGACAGTGCGAGCAGGGACCGACGCAACACCGTGGTTCTCCTTGCAACGGGGGCGTGCTGAGTTCTCGCCGCAGCGTACGCGCGCGTACGGCGCCGCGAGAACACGTGGCGAGCCCGGCGTGCGCGGGCCGCCCCGCCCCGTCCCACCGGTCTCCGGTTTACCAGGGGACCATGGTGTGTTGTCACTGCCCATGGGTTGCAACCCATGGGCAGTACGGTTTACC